>JANMLN010000134.1:0-2481 GCA_031372565.1 Gemmatimonadota bacterium
GTGGAGGACCCGCGGCACCCGGCGCACGCTGCGCTGGGGGTCGACGCCATCGCGCGCCCGGTCGTCCGCGCGGCGCCGAAGGTGGGGCGCAACGACCCCTGCCCCTGTGGCAGCGGCAAGAAGCACAAGAAGTGCTGCCTCTCCTCGGCATGACGCCGCGGGGGGCCCGCTCTGGGCCGCCGCCGGGGAGGCCCTCGTCGCACGGCTCGAAGCGTGGCCCCAGGACCTCCTCGGCTTCGCCACGCACACGATCGAAGGCAAGGCGACGCCGATGTACACTGGAGTTCGGAGTAGGTTTCCGAGGGCTCATCGCCTCGTTCGCGGCGGGGGTGGGCGCCAGACCATGCGGCGCCTCCGCGCTCCGCGCGTCGGGTAGGTGGAGGGTTGAATACCCCGCTGCTCTTCCGACGGTGCGCACGGCGAACCCGACTCCCAGGTAGTTCTGGCTTGCCAGAATCTCCGACTGGAGCTCTACACCTCGCATGCGATCGATCGAGCAGGGCCGCGAGGATGTCATGGTCCGCCTCGCCGAGGTGAACGGCTGGAATACTCGCACGCGAGATGACGCTGGAGTCGTCGCAGAGCTTCACCGCGACAGAGTCATCGACAGCGTCCACGCACTCGATCAAGTCGCCTTCTTCGACGAGTTCTTCCACTACGTCCGCGAGCGCGGTCTATGGCCCGATCTCGAAGGCCTCGACCCCAAGACACGGAAGGGCGCCCTATACCCCTTCATCCAGTTCGTCACGATGACCATCATGCGCTGCGTCGGAGGCGTCCAGAGCATGATCGCCATGCACGACCTCATCCTGACCGACGAGGCCCTGATGGCCGCCGTCGGCTTCAACGCCGACCAGGTCAAGCACGGCGCCAACCGGCGCGGTGAAGACCGGCGCAAGGAGCCCGTGGAGATCCGAGGGGCGCTGTCCTACGAGACGATCGCCGACAACCTGGTGACGATCGAGCTGGCGAAGCTCGAGAAGCTCTTCAACGCCGCGATCTGCGCCCTGGCGGCGCAGGGCTTGTTCCCCAAGAAGATCGACGCGCTGCTCGACGCGACGGACGATGAGGCGACGCCGACCTACGTCACCGACGGCGGCGGCGAGGTCCCTCACGTACGGCGAGAGAAGCGTCCCGACGTGCGCGCCAACCGGCACGCAGAGAAGGTCGAGGTGACCGTCTACGGGTGGAAGGTGTGGGTGGTCTGGGAGCCCGTGTCGAAGGTGCCACTCGCCATCAAGATCGACGCGATCAACGTGTCCGACAACACGCACGCCCTCGCCGTGCTGTTGCAGGCGCGAGACAACGTCCGTGGCTACGCGACGGTGCGCTCGGTCGCCCTGGACCGCGGCTTCCTCGACGGCAAGCTGCTCTCCGCGATCGAGCGCGAGGAGATCACGATCTACATTCCGGCGCGCTCCGACATGAACATCACCCGCGATGCGCGCGAGATTGCACGACGCGCGGTCAAGGCGCATGCCCGCGGTGCCTCCCTCGACGGCGCTCACTTCGCGTCGCGGGATCTGGAGGTGACGCGCGGCGCGGGCAAGAAGGCGCGCAAGGTCGTGGAGACGACCGAGCTGGTCCTGGTCGAGGCGCTCGACTGCGACTGGTGGGGTCCAGACGGCGACAGCTCGAAATCGAATGCCAAGGACTTCGTCCCCCGCAAGCTGCACGCTGTCGTCGTGATGCGCTGGGACGGCGCGCGCAGAGACGATGAGCGTGAGGTGGTCGTGCTGACGACGGACCCGCGCCTGGACCCCTTCGTCCCCTTCGATGCGTACGACGATCGCAGCCTGATCGAGAACACCTGCAATCGTGAGGCGAAGGAGAGCTGGTGGCTCGAACGCCACCCCAAGCGCAGCGAGGCGGGCGTGCGGGTGCAGGCCTACTTCGTGTTCCTGTGCATGGCGCTGATGGCGGGGTTCCGCGCGCACAAGAGCGCGAGCGACGCCGCGGAGCGGCGCGGTCAGGACACGGGGATCGCGCGCTATCGTCGGCAGCTCGCGTCGAGCAACCGCGATCGGATGCTGGTGATCATCGGTGCGCACTACGCGGTGCTTCGCAGCGCCGAGTTCGCGCTGCTGGTCGGCGTGTCCGTGCGTGATCGGGAGGCGCTCGGGGACACCGTCGAGGCCGTGCTGCGCCGCTACGGCGTCCCGGTCGCCGCGACAAACACCTCCTGACGGTGGTCGACCTCGACGCGCTCTGCGCGCCAGGAGAGCCAAACCCGCGAGGCCAACCTCGGCACCCGCGACTCCAAGCCTCGCCGTCCAGGGGGGCCCCAAAAACTCCACCTACCCGACGCGCAGAGCGCGTCGGCGCCGCTTGATCCGGCGCCGGAGACGTCCGTCCTCGACCCGATGGAGAGTCCCTGGACTGGCGCAGTCAGAAACCTACTCCGAACTCCAGAGATCGAGGCGCTCGTGAAGGAGGCCTTCAAGGAGTACCCAACGAACAAGGTGCTGCGGGCGATGCAAG
>JANMLN010000194.1:0-7768 GCA_031372565.1 Gemmatimonadota bacterium
ATCTCCTTGAGACGCGCCAGGAGCTTCTCCTTCGGGACCGTCTCCTTGTTGACCGAGTAGACACCACCCGTCGCAACCTCGAGCACGATCTGTGTCGAGACGGAATTGGGCGGCGCCTGCTGCGGCGTCGGATCGGGCAACTGGATGTCGATGACCTTGCGCGACATCGGCACCACGATCATGAAGATGATCAGGAGCACGAGCAGCACGTCGATCATCGGCGTGACGTTGATATCGTTGGTGAGGCCAGACCCACCGCCTCCTGCGGACATACCCATTACGGCTTCCCTCCCTCGGGCGCCTTGGCCCCCGTCGCGAGCGGGTTGTCGCCCGGCACGGTGGACATCGTCCCGGAGACCTGATCCGAGATCATGCCGGTCATGCGCACGCCCGCCTTGCCTGCGATATCGAGCGCGTCGATGACCTTCTCGTACTTGAGGTCGTTATGCGCCTTGACGTAGAGGATCTTGTCGGTGCTGCGCGCATCGTAGATCGCCTTCAGCTGCTCGGCGAGGGTTTCGTTCTTGATCGGCTTCTTGTCCAGGTAGTACCGGCCCTGGTCATCGATGCCGAGCACCACCTCGCCCGGCTCTTCCGGGCGAGCCTTGAGGTTGATTCCCTTCGGCGGTTGTGCGTTGAATCCCGCGTTGATGGCCGGCACCACGATCATGAAGATGATCAGCAGCACGAGCATCACGTCGATCATCGGCGTCACGTTCGGCTCCGCCTTGACGGCGTTGCCCCCGCCCATTGACATGCCCATGGGTGAATTCCCGAGAGGAAGAAGTGGGCGTGACTACTTGCTGATCGGCGCGTTCGCGTTCGACTGCGTGTTGAACTCCTTCGTGAAGCGGCTGCGGCCGAACTCGCCCGAGACGCCCTTGATGAGGTAGTCGATCATCTCCTTGGACGAGTACGTCATCTCGGCCGTGAGGTTGTCGATCTTCGTCTGGAAGAAGTTGAACGCCCACACGGCCGGGATGGCCACGATGAGACCGAAGGCGGTCGTGATGAGCGCCTCGGCAACACCGGCGGCGATCGAGGCGATACCGCCCGAACCCGACTTGGCCATGCCGGTGAAGGCATTCACGATGCCCATCGTGGTGCCAAGCAGACCGACGAACGGCGCGGTGGCGCCGACCGTGGCGAGCACGCCCAGGCCGCGCTTGAGCTGGACGATCGTCATCAGCATTTCGCGCTCAACGGCACGTTCGGCCGAGTTGATGTCGGCCACCGTGACGGAGCCGTCCTGGATCAGCGGGCGAATCTCGCCCAACGCACCGCCGAGCACCTTGGCGACGTGCGACTTCTTGTAGCCCTCGGCGAGGTGGATCGCCTCGACGAGGTTGTCCTCCTCGAGGAACTGCGAGAACTCGGGCGCGAACTTGAGCGTCTCGACCTGCGCCTGACGCAGCCCCCACCACTTCTGGATCATGATGGTGAGCGAGTACATGCTCATGCCGGCCAACGTGAACACGATGCCCTTGGCGTACAGGCCCATCGAGGAGTACAGCTCCATCAGTGAGAGATCCATCGTCGATTGCTCCGAAAACGGAAGAAAGGTGAGGGCTACTTCGCGATGCCGAACGAGAACGGTTGCTGCACCAGCTGCTTCACGTGGCGACCACCGACTTCTGCGGGGATGAACTTCATCCCGGGCAGTGCCTGCCGGACCGCGGCCACGAAGAGGTCATGCGATGACCGGAGCACCTTGAACGAGCCCATCTCGACCCGTCCCGACGTGTCGACGACGAACTGGGCGAGCACCTCGCCCTCGACGCCGGCCGAGCGGAGGATGTCCGGGTAGCGCGGCGTGGTGCCACCATTGGGCACCACCGGCTTTTCCACCTGGAACTCGAAGAAGGGCTGGTTCATGTCCACCGGCGGGCCGCTGCCGACGCCCTTGGACGAACCACCGGCCACGCCCTTGCCCGAGAAGTCGGCTTCGTCGGTCGCCTTCTTCGACAGGTCGACTTCGGGAATCACGTCCGGGATGTCGACCGGCATGACGAGCACCTGAAAGCCCTTCGGCGGCGCGACCGACGCGACTTCCTGCTTCGGCGGCGGCGGCTCGTCCTTCGGCTTGGGCTCGTCCTTCGGCGTGTTCTCGACGAACTTGACGTCCTCGACCTTCGCCTTGTCGTCGTTCTGTCCCGCGTTGAGCGTGGCGTAGACGGCGCCAAGCACGAGCACCACGTGGATGACGAGTGATACCACCGTCGTCCCCGCGAGACTCTGCTTCTTCGCCCTGCTTTCGATCAGGTTGTTGAGCATGCCGGGCTGCTTCTCCGCGGAATGGTTTGAAACGAAATCATCGAACGCGAGACTATTCTAGGCCCGCCGGGTGAAGTCGGAATGGCTCGAAGATTAGGAATCGATGAAGTCGGCGTTATGAAATGCCGATACTACGCTCCGCGACGGACCGCCCTACCCCTTCGGAGGTCGGCAGCCCCCCATCCGGGCGTGCCAGCTCCACGGCGATCGGCAGCAGCACGGTGAAGGTGCTGCCCCGCCCCAAACGACTGGTCACCGAGAGCGTCCCGCCGTGGGCCTGCGCGATCCATTTGGCGATGGCCAGCCCCAGGCCGAACCCTCCGCGCTCCGACGCACGCGACCGCGCCCGGTCGGCGCGCCAGAAACGCTCGAACACGTACGGCAGGTCCGCCGCCGAGATCCCGATGCCGCTGTCTCGGACCGATACCGTGACGCCGTCCACCCGGCGCGACAGCGAGATCTCCACGCTCCCGGCGGCCGGCGTGTACTTGATGGCGTTGGTGATCAGGTTGAGCAGGAGTTGGCGCAGGCGCGCCCGGTCACCCATGACCGTGGCGGCCTCGATGACGGGCAGGCTGATCTCGATCCCCTGCGCCTCCCCGAGAATGTGCGCCGTCTCGGCCACGTCGCGCACGAGCGGCTCCAGTTCCACAGGCTCGCGGTGGATCTCGAAACGCCCCTCGTCGGCGCGCGCCAGCGTCAACAGCGAGTCGACGAGGTCGGCCATGCGGGCCGTCTCGGCGAGCGCTTCCTCGAGCGCCACCAGCTGCTCCCCGGAGCCGGTCGAGACCTGCATCGCGCGTTCGACATCGGCCCGCAGCACCGTGAGCGGTGTCTTGAGCTCATGGCTCGCGTCGGCCGTGAAGCGGCGGAGCGCGCCGAATGACGTCTCGAGTCGCGCAATCATCTCGTTCAGCGTCGCGGCCAGCCGATCCAGCTCGTCACCGCGGTCCTCGACGTTGAGCCGCCGGTGCAGCGACCGGCCGTCCGTGATGGCCTGGACCTCGTCGATGACCCGATCGACCGGGCGAAGCGCATTCCCGGCGATCATCCACGCGAGCCAGACCGAGACCGCCAGGAGCAGCGGCGCGACGCCCAGCATGATGGTCCACTGCTCCGGCGGAATCGCCCCCACCCGCCGGGTGCTGGCCCCGGCCACCACGCGCATCGCGCGCGTGCCGCGCTGCGGATTGCCCGGGTCCTCGCGGGCGACCAGCAGGAGCTGGTCATCGACCAGCGTGACCTTCACGCTCGGTCGGTTGGTGGACAGTTGGAGGGACGTGCGCACCAGCGTGGCGATGTCGTCGTCGCCAAGCTGGCGGACCGCGAACGACGCGTAGAGCGTCTTGCCGGTGTCGTCGAGCACGAGCAGGTAGCTCGGCACCCCCTCGAGCGCGATGCGCAGCATCGGGTTGACCGTGCGACTCCCGGGCTTGTCGCCCTCCACGGTGACTGGCTGGTTGGCGAGTTCGGATTGCTTGATGGCGCGCGCGGCGGCACTCGCTTGATCGGCGACGGTGCGCTGGAGCTCGGCGAAGCTTCCCTCGGTGCGCGCGACCAGGAGCGCGAAGGTGAAGATCGCCATCGTGCCGGCCAACGCACCGGTGTAAGCCGCCGTGAGGCGGGTACGGACGGAGGCCATGGGCTACGGCTTGATCACGTACCCGACCCCGCGCACGGTGCCGATCATCTTCCGCTCGTGGGCGGCGTCGACCTTCTTGCGCAGGTGGGTGATGACAACGTCCACGATATTGGTGCCGGGATCGAAGTGATAGCCCCACGCATACTCGGTGATCAGTGTCCGGCTCATGACCTTTCCGGCGTGCCGCATGAGGTACTCCAGCACCGCATACTCCTTGGGCGTCAACTCGATCCGCACAGCGGCGCGCGCCACTTCGCGCGTGTCCTGATCAAGGACGAGGTCCCCGACGGACAGCACCGGCCGGGCGATGGCACGCGGCCGACGCGCGAGCGCTTCCACGCGCGCGAGCAACTCCTCGAACGCGAACGGCTTGGTGACGTAGTCGTCCGCTCCCGCGCGCAGCGTCCGGACCTTCGCGTCGACGGCGTCCTGCGCCGTGAGCACGAGGACGGGACGTTCGAAGCCGCGCGCGCGCAGCGACTCGAGCACCTGGATGCCGTTCTTGCCGGGGAGCCGCATGTCGAGGATGACGATGTCGTACTCCTGCGTCGCCGCGAGCCGCTCGCCGGACTCACCGTCGACGGCGAGGTCAACCCCCCACCGCTGTTCTTCGAGTCCCCGCTTCACGAACTGTCCGACCGTGGGATCATCCTCGATCACGAGCACTTTCATCGGGACGGTCCCTCAGCGGGTGAGCGCGCCGGAGCGCGGGCGTTCGAGCCCGTACTCGCGAATCTTCCGGTAGAGCGTCTTCGCCGAGATGCCGAGCACTTCCGCCGCGCGCCCCTGGTGCCAGCTGACGTGCGCCAGCGCCTCGGCAATGTGGCGACGTTCCATGGCTTCGAGCGAGATGGGGGGGGCCGGAATCGGACGCGGCCCGACGCCGTCGGCCAAGGCCAGGTCGCGCGGCTGGATCGGGGCGCCACCGGCCAGCAGCACGGCGCGCTCGAGCACGGCGCGCATCTCCTGCACGTTGCCCGGCCAGCCGTACCGCTCCATCGCCTCGCCCGCCGCTTCGGTGAGCCGGGGCGGCACCGCGCCGCCGATCTCTCCGAGGAACTTCTCGGCGAGCAGCCGAATGTCGCCCCGGCGATGCCGCAAGGGTGGCAGCGCGATGACGCGCGCGGCGAGACGTGCGGCGAGCTCGGGGCGCAGCAGTCGAGCGGCGGCCGCGTCGGACAAGGCCAGCGACGTCGAGACGACGACGCGCACGTCGGTGCGGCGTACGCGCGTGCCTTCCACGCGCACGAACTGCTCCGCATCGAGCACCGTGAGCAATCGGTGCTGCGCGCGCGGTTCGAGGCGCTCGACATCGGAGACGAAGAGCGTCCCACCGGCCGCCAGCTCAAGCGCCCCCGCGCGGCGATCAGCGGAATCCATCGGCTCGCGGCCGACCAGCTCCGCCTCGTGCTGCGCCTCGAGAAGGTCGGCGCAGCGGAGGGACACGAAGGCGCCGGTGCGTCCGCTCATGCGATGCAACGCGCGTGCGACCAGGACTTTCCCCGTCCCGCGCTCGCCGAACACGCACACCGGGCCGGCCTCACGGGCGATCGGCTCGAGCGTGGCGAGCACGCTTTGCAGTTCAGGCGTGGCGGTGCGGAACTCGGAGAGTCCGGACGGCATGGACCGCGACTGGCGCCGCAGCGCGTCGGCGCGCACCAGTTGCCGCTTCTCGAACGCGCGCCGCACCAGCGCCTCGATCTCCGTCATGCGATACGGCTTGGGCAGATAGTCGTACGCGCCCAGCTTGATGGCGGAGATCGCGGTATCGACCGTGCCGATGCCCGAGCTCACGATCACCTCGGGCGGCAGCGGCTCCTCGCGCAGGTGACGCAGGACGGCGAGCCCATCGAGCTCCGGCATCACGATGTCGACGATGGCGACATCGAACGGGTCGGTGAGCAGGCGTTCGAGCGCCTGGCGCCCGTCGCGCACCAGCACGGTGCTGCATCCCCGGCCCGTGAGGAAGTTCTCGAGCAGGCCGCCCAGCTGCGGCTCGTCCTCGGCGATCAGGACCCGGATGCGCGCGTCGCTCACACGCCCTCCGAGCCGGGCAGGATGATGCGGAAGGTGCTCCCCTTGCCGGGAATGGAATCCACCTCGATGCGCCCGCCGTGATCGGAGATGATCCCGTAACAGATGGAGAGGCCCAGTCCCGTGCCCCGTCCCGGCGCCTTGGTGGTGTAGAACGGCTCGAAGATCTTCCCCTGTTCACCGCGCGGAATCCCCTGCCCGTCGTCGATCACTTCGCAGATCACGGCCTCGGTGCTGGTCCGGCCCGGCCGCGTCCGAATGATGATGGTGCCCGTGTCGCCCAGCGCGTCGAGCGCGTTGAGCAGGAGCGCCATGAGCACCTGGACCAACTGCTCGTCACTCGCGTAGACGAGCGTCGCGAGCTCCGGGTCGAGGTGTTGGTGCATGTGCACCTTCTTGAAGCGCACGTGGTGCTTGAGCAGGAAGAGCGTCTTCTCGACGACCTGGTTGATGTGCACCAGCGTCTTCGTCACCGGCTTCGGGCGCGAGAAGTCGAGCAGGCCGTCGACGATGCGCTTGCACCGGTGCACCTCGTTGTCGACGATGGTGAGCAGTTCCTTGTAGTCTCCCTTGAGCGTGATACCCTGCCCTTCGAGATCCTCGAGCTTGAGCTGCAGCGACTCCGCGCACGCGGCGATGGTCGCGAGTGGATTGTTGATCTCGTGCATCACGCCCGCTGCCAGCTGGCCGAGTGCGGCGAGCTTCTCCGCCTGCGAGAAGCGCCCCTCGGCTTCCTTCCAATCGGTGACGTCCTCACCGATCGTGATGACGTGCGTGACCGGCCCGTCCGAGAGCCGCATCGGGATCTTGGTGATGCGGTACACCCGCAGGTCGCCCGTCGCGAGCGACTCCATCTGGAACTGCTGGATCCGGCCGGTCCGGAACACCTCCTCGAACTCGCGGCGCAGCAACTCGGCCGGTTGGCGATGGAGGATCTCGAAGATCGTGCGTCCGACCGCCTCTTCGCGGCTCACCCCCTGCATGCCGGTCTCGCGCTTGCGATTCCACGCCTGAATGCGGAACTCCCGGTCGATGACGTACAGCCCGACCGGCAGCGAATCGATGATCTTCTCGGTGAATCGGCGCTCATCGGATACCTGCGTCGTCCGGAGCGCCACCTCCTCCTCGAGCTGGTGGAAGTGCTGCGCATGCACGAGCACAGGGGCGAGCACGCTGGCCACCGCGCGCGCACCGGCCATCTCCTCGTCCGTCCACGGTCGCACCAACCGGATCGCCAGCGCACCGATCCGCTGATCGGACGCGGTGAGACGCTCGATCACGGTGGTCGAAGCGCCCGCGCGCGCCGAGCCGTCCATGGCGACCTCGATCTCTTCGACGGTCACCGAGAGGTCACCAACCCCCCAGTTGCGGATCAGACCGGCCGGCGTGCTCAACCAGACTCCACACTCCTCCGCGCCAAGGCCTTGGCGCAGAAGCTCGAGCACATCCAGCACGGCATCCTCTGGATGCGCCACGGCAGCCAGACGAGCCGCGACCTGCGCGATCGTACCAAGGAGCGAGGCGACGCCGACGGAGTCCCCGATTCCTCCGACAACTGTCCACTCGTGTCGAACCCAGATCAGCGCAACACCGATGCCGCGAATAGCGCCGCAAACCTCCCCGGCGCCGACGCACTCGGCGACGCCTGCGACGACGACATCGACGGCGATGGATACACGAACGGGCAGGAGACAACGGCGCCGCTCAACGAAGACTCACTGACCTACTGCAGCATCATGCGCGCCGACGTAGACAGCGACGGCTCCGTGTCGATCCTCGACATTACGCAAGCCGCGGAGCACTTCGCCCAATCCATCC
>JANMLN010000003.1:0-57760 GCA_031372565.1 Gemmatimonadota bacterium
ATGTTGACGTCGCCGCCGGTCACGCCGGTCACCGACACGGCGTAGACAAAGCCCGCCGCCCGCTCGCCGATCTCGGCCAGGCGCGCATCGGTGCTCGTGGGCTGCGTCTGCCCTGTCGTCCTGAGCGCAGCGAAGGACCTGCGTCTGCCCTGTCGTCCTGAGCGCAGCGAAGGACCTGCGTCTGCCCTGTCGTCCTGAGCGCAGCGAAGGACCTGCTTCTGCCCTGTCGTCCTGAGCGCAGCGAAGGACCTGCTTCTGCCGTTGTACATCTAGCCGCAGCGAAGGACCTGCTTCTCGCGGCTACCGCGCCAACGCCTTCTGCCGCTGTCTCGTCTCGCGCTCCAATCGCCCGCACACCAGATCGCAGAGCTTCAGCACGTCATTATCCGCCAGCGCGTAGTAGCTGTACAACCCGTCCTTCCGCTGCGCGACCACCCCGGCGGCGTGCAGCACCTGCAGGTGCTTCGAGAGGTTGGCCTGCCCGAGCCCGGTCGCGTCCACCAGCTCGCTCACGGAGCGCTCGCCCGACCGCAGCTCGTAGAGCACCTGCAGGCGCGCCGGCTCCGCGAACGCCTTGAAGCGGTCGGCGACGATCGCGAGCAACTCGGGGGTCATGCGGGCAGGTGGCATGGAGAGTCCGGGGTCCGGGCAGCGGGTGACTATATCGGATTCTAGTGATACAGGCATGGGGCAGCCACCCCGCTCACAGCGCGCGTGACCGACAACCGAACCAGCCGGCCTTGCCGAGCATGATCTCCAGCGGGCAGAATGCCGTCCAGCTCGACTGCACGAGGTTGAACCCCACGAACGCGGTGAAGGCGTAGAACCACGGGCTCACGGTCGCGCCGAGCAACACCGAGCCGAGGACGAAGAAGCCGGCGACGCGGCGGATGATGACGTCAGGACACATGGTCGATGATCTCGGGAAGGAAGGGATCGGTGCCCGGCACGTCCGGGTCGGCCGTGGGCGCCTGGCGACGCGCCAGTTCCCAGTACAGGAGCGGTACCACCACCATCGTGAGCAGGGTAGCCACGACCGCGCCGCTCATGAGCGCCACGGCGAGTCCCTGGAAGATCGGATCGAGCACCATCACGAGTCCGCCCACCACCACGGCGGCCGCCGTGAGCGCGATCGGGCGGAACCGCACCGCGCCGGCCTCGAGTACCGCGTCGCGCAGCGAACGCCCGCGCGCCTCGGCCAGCTGGATGAAGTCCACCAGCAGGATCGAGTTGCGCACGATGATGCCTGCCAGCGCGATCATCCCGATCATGCTCGTGGCGGTGAAGAATGCGCCGAACAGCGCGTGGCCGGGCAGGATGCCGATCAGCGTCAGCGGAATCGGCGCCATGATCACGAGCGGTACGGTGAACGACTCGAACCAGCCGACCACCAGCACGTAGATGAGCACGAGCACCACGGCGAACGCGATCCCCAGGTCGCGGAACACCTCGATGGTCACCTGCCACTCGCCGTCCCACTTGAGGGCGAGTTCATCCGTGCGCTCGGGCTGCGCCGCGTTGTAGCGCGCGATCTTCACGCCCCGGATGCGCAGCGTGTCGAGCGCCTGGTTCATGGCCATGATGGCGTACACCGGCGCCTCGATCTTCCCCGCCACGTCACCCGTCACGTAGATCACCGGGCGCTGGTTGCGGCGCATGCGGAGTTCCTCGCGCAGGTGCGACACCACGTGCACGAACGCCCCCAGGGGCTGGGGACCCGTGGCCGTCGCCACCGGAATCGCGAGCAGTGCCTCGCGCGACGAGCGCGCATCCACGGCCAGGCGCGCGGCGACCGTGAGCGGCTCGCGCGCACTCGAGCTCGCAGCGAGCACCACAGGCGGACCGGAGAGCGCCATCGCCAAGGTCTGCGCGATCTGCTCCACGCCGGCACCCGCGGCCGCGGCGCGCACGCGATCCAGTTGGAATGCCTCCGTCGCCTGTGGTGCCACCACGGTCCAGTCGACGTCCACGACGCCCGCCGTATGCTCGAACACACGCTTGACTGCCAGCGCCGCCTCAAGCCGTTCGCTGTCGGTGCCGGCATAGATCTCCGCCACCAGCGTGCTCAAGACCGGCGGACCCGGCGGAATCTCCGCCACCTTGGCCGACGCACCGTATCGCCGCGCAATCGCCTCCACCCCCGGACGCACCGACACCGCGATGGCGTGGCTCTGGCGCGACCGTTCGCCCTTGGGCGCGAGGTTCACCTGCACGTCGGCCACGTTCGCGCCACTGCGCAGGAAGTAGTGGCGCACGAGACCGTTGAAGTTGACCGGCGCCGCCGTGCCTGCGTACGTCTCCGTGCTCCGTACCTCGGCGACCGTGCGCAGGTACGCCGCGATCTCCGACGCGGCGGCGTTGGTTGTCTCCAGCGTCGTGCCCTCCGGCAGATCCAGCACGACCTGGAACTCCGACTTGTTGTCGAAGGGGAGCATCTTGACCTGCACCGCCTTCACGAACACGAGCGCGATCGATCCCAGCAGGAGCACCACCACGCCGGCGTAGAGCTGCGTGCGGCGGCGCGGCTGATCGAGCAGCGGCAGCATCACCTTGCGATACAGCTGCCCCATGCGTCCGCCCTCTTCCTCCTCGTGCGCACGGTCGTGCGGCGGCCCCTTGGGCACGTGCCCCTTGAGCAGCTTGTACGCGAGCCAGGGGGTCACGATGAACGCCACGCCAAGCGACGCGAGCATCGCCACGCTCGCCCCCACCGGAATCGGGCGCATGTACGGCCCCATCATCCCGGAGACGAACGCCATCGGCAGGATCGCCGCCACGACCGTGAACGTCGCGAGAATGGTCGGGTTGCCGACTTCATCCACCGCCTCGATGGCGGCCTCGTCCGGCGCACGATCTCCCATGCGCATGTGCCGGAACATGTTCTCGACCACCACGATCGCATCATCCACCAGGATGCCGATCGAGAAAATGAGCGCGAACAACGTGATCCGGTTGAGCGAGTAGCCCATCGCGTAGTACGTGAAGAGCGTGAGCGCGAGCGTCACCGGCACGGCCAGCAGCACCACCGCCGCTTCGCGCCAACCGAGGAAGAACCCGACCAGCGCCGTCACCGAAAGCGTGGCGATCAGCAGGTGCAGGATCAGCTCACGCGCCTTCTCCCCCGCGGTCTCGCCGTAGTCGCGCGTCACCGACACGGTCACGTTCGGCGGCACCACGCGCCCCTTCGCCGCCTCGACGCGCTCGAGGACGGTCGCCGTCACGGACGTCGCATTGGCCCCGGGCCGCTTGGCGACGCTGATCGTCACCGCGCGCTCGGCCGCCCCCTTCCCCTCCGCATGCGACACGTACGTCGTGTTCTCGGCGAAGTCATCCGTCACCGTCGCGACATCGCGGATGGCCACGGCACCCCCGCGCGATGACACGATCACGGCACCCACATCGGAGGCGGTCGCGAGCGGAGCACCGGCCTCGACGCGCACGACGGTGTTGCCGCGGGCGAACTCGCCAGCCTGCACGCGCGCGTTCGCGCTGCGCAGCGCCACGAACAGCTCGCCCGGACTGACCCCCGCCGCTGCGAGCCGCGCCGGATCCATCGTCACGCGTAGCTGGCGCGGCGAGCCGCCGATCACGCGCGTCGTGGACACATCCGGCACGCTGCGCACCTCGTCCTCGAGACGTACCGCGACCTGCCGCAGCTGATTCGGGTCCATGTCCCGCGCGTGCAACGTGAGCGCAAGCACCGGCACGTCGTCGATCGCGTGCGGTTGCACGAGCGGCGGCATCGCGCCAGGAGGCGCTTCATCCATGGCCGACGCGAGCTTGGCCTGCACCTTCGTGATGCTCGCCTCCTGATTCTCGCCGACCTTGAAGCGCACGGTCACCAGCGCGAGGCCGTCCATGGCCGTGCTGTAGACGTGCTCGACGCCCGACAGTTCCTGCATGCGCCGCTCGATCGGACGCACGAGTCGCTGTTCCACTTCCGACGGCGACGCCCCCGGCAACTGCGCCATCACGTCGATCATCGGGACGGAGATCTGCGGCTCCTCCTCGCGTGGCGTGGCCATCAAGCCGAGCCCGCCGGCCGCGAGCGACGCGAGGGCGATGAGCGGCGTGAGGCGCGACTTGAGGAAGGCTGCGGCGATGCGGCCTGCGATGCCCCGCGTCATGTGGCCCTCTCGCGCGGGACGAGCAGGCGATCACCAGCCCGCACGCCAGAGATGATCTCCACGACGCCGCCCACGGTGCGTCCGACCTTGACCCAGCGCAGTTCGCTGCCCGTTTCGGTCACCACCCGCACACCGGACAGGTCGCCGTCCGTCACGATGGCAGCCACCGGCACGACCATCGCACTGTGGCGGCCCATCGGGATCGCGAGCGAGGCCGCACCGCCGGAGAGCAGCGCACGATTCGCGTTGTCGACAAGCGCGTTGACCGTGTAGACGCCGCCCGCGCTCGACGGCACAACGCCTTCGATGGTTGCGCGGACCGCATGCCCTTCGACGCGCGCCTCGATCGTGCGTCCGGTGCGGAGGCTGGCGGCCGCGTCTGCCGTCACCGCAGCCGTCACGCGCAACCGCCGCGCATCCTCGACGATCAGGAGCGGCGCACCCGGTGCCGCCATCGCGCCCGGATCCACCGAACGGCGCGTCACCACGCCGTCGAACGGCGCGCGCAGTTCGGCATACGCGCGCATCGCGGCGACCTCCGCCGCGCCCGCCCGCGCGGCACCGAGCCCCGCCGTCGCACGAGCCAGCCCCGTCTCCGCTGCTTCGAGCATGGCCCGTGGCGCCGCACTGTCCGCAAAGAGGGCGCGCATCCTCACGGCCTGGCGCTGTGCGTCCGCCTGCATCGCTTCCGCATCAGCCACCGAGGCGCTCACCTGCGCCCGCTTGGCGTCGAGCTCGCGCGCGTCGAGGCGAAGGAGCAGCTGGCCGCGCGCCACGCGGTCGCCTTCGTGCACCAGCACGTCCGTGACCGTCGCCATGAGGCGCGTGGCGAGGACCGCACGCTCGATGGGCGCGGCCATGCCGCCAGCGTCGAGAATGGCCTCCATGGTCGTGTCACGCACGCGCACCTCGAAGGTGCCGGACTCGACCCGCGCGCCGGCGGGGGGCGCCTCCGCCGCCTTCGGGTCGGCGCACGCGGCGGCGGCCACGAAGAGGGCGAGATGGGAGAGAACGCGGGGCGATGGCATCAGTCGTGCTCCTTGGACGGACTGGAGAGGAGTGAAGTCGTATCGAGCAGCTCGAGCGTGCCGGGGTCGCGGCCAGCGGCGAGACGGCGCGCGGCAAGCGCAGCGACCAGATCGAAGCGGGCCTTGGCGAGGCCGAGCGCGGTGGCGGTTTCTGCCGCCTGTGCATCGAGCAGCTCGCTCACGGTCGCCAGGCCGCCCTGATAACGGCGCTCGACGATGCGATGGGCGTCGGCGCCCTGCGTCGCGCTCCGTTCCGCGAGCGTGAGGCGCTCGAGAGCCACGCTGGCTGCACGCTCGGCGTCGTCACGTTCGAGCCGTGCACGCGCGCTCACACCATCGGCCATCGCGCGCGCTGCAGCCTCGTGACCACGCGCGATCCGCTGGTCGGCCATCGTGCTGCCACCGTTCAGGAGCGCCCACGAGGCGAGCAGGCCCACCGTCCACGCGGGCTGCCCGGCAAAGGGGGTCGTCCGGTCGTTCCAGTCGTAGCGGGCGAAGCCGTTCACGCGTGGCAAGGCGCCGGCGCGCGCCCGGCGGCTGTCGGCCTGTGCCGCATCGGCAGCGAGGCGCGCGGCGTCTTCATCCGCGCGCATCTCGCTGGCGGCGCTGCGCTCGACAGCCGCAGCGAGGCGCAGCGCCTCGGCGGTTGGCAGCGTGCCAGTCGGCGAGACGAGCGTACCGCCCCGTTCGCCGACGAGGACACCAAGGGATTGGCGCGCCGACCGGGCACCGGCGGTGGCGTCGAGCAGCTGCGACTCGATGTCCCCCGCGCGCACCCCGGCGAGCAACGCGTCGCTTGACGTCACCACGCCGTTCCGGTGCAGGGCCTCCGCCTGGGCGACATGCGCACGCGCAGCCGCGAGCGCCTCGGCGAGCGTGCGCACCCGTTCGTCCGCAAACGAGGCACCGAACCAGGCGCGCACGACGTCCGCGCGCGTCGCGAGACGGGCCCAGCTCTCGGCGGCGCGTGCCGACTGGGCGGCATCCGTGGCGGCGCGACGGGCGGCCCAGGCGTCCATGTTGAGCAGCGGGATCTCCGCCGCGATCGCCCCCGAGACGTTGGCCGCGACACCGGGGTAGTTGAGCGTGGCGGGGTTGAAATCGGACGCCGTCAGACGGCGCTGGCGCAGGAGGGTGCCGAAGGCGCCGATCGGGTCGGTGGTCTGCACGAGACCGGCGTCGACGTGGAGCGACGGGAGGATGCCCTTGAGGGGGAGCAGCGCCCGGGCCTCCTGCGTGGCGCGCTGGGCCACGGCAGCGCGGGTGCCGAACGCGGCCGAGTCGGCGCGGCGGAGGGCATCGCGGAGCGGGAGCCGCTCGGCGCGTGGCGCGCCCTGTGCGACCACCGTCTGTGCAACGAGCGCGAGCACGGCGAGCGGAGCGGCCACGGGGCGACGGCGGAGAGAGTCATACATATTATATAACTATATAGTTGATTATCTATTGTCAAGTCGCCCGCCTGAGGTACGGAACATGCCCGACCGCCTGTCAGGGGAACCCGTCTGGCGGCAGTATATTATTACATTACCATACACTCATATATCGGTCCGCCCTCCCTTCCGTCCTTCTCCGGAGTCTCGCATGTCCGCCACGTCATTCACCAACGAAGGCCCGCTTGATCGTACCCTCCGCGTCGCACTCGGCCTCGGCCTCCTCGCCCTCGTCTTCACCGGCCCGCACACCCCGTGGGGCTACGTCGGCCTCGTGCCGTTGATGACCGGCCTCGTCGGCATGTGCCCGCTGTACAAGGTGCTCGGCATCAACACCTGCCCGGCGCCCAAGCGCTGAGGCCGGGGCGCTCGGAGCTGGGGGAGCGTGCGGAGGGCGGCGCGGCGCAGCATCTTTCCCCCCGTCGTCCTGAGCGCATGTCGTCCTGAGCGCAGCGAAGGACCTGCTTCTCCCGTTGTACATCCAGCCGCAGCTCACCAAGCGGCTGCTTGCACGCGCGCCCTCGCCCTCCCCCACACGCCCCCTCATGCGCCGCCTCGCCCTCACGCTCCTCCTCGCCTCACCCCTTGGCGCGCAGCAGGCCTCCCTCCCCGGCTTCTCCTCCGCCAGCTCCACCGCCGAGCGCGCCGCCGAGGCCGACGTCATCAAGCGACCCACCGCGGCAGCCGCGCGCGTCCTCTCGCGCGATCTCTCCAAGGAACCGCACGTCGCCGGCACGCCGGCCCAAGCCCGCACGCGCGATTACGCCATCAACCTCATGAAGTCGTGGGGCCTCGAAACTGAGGTCCGCACCTACGACATCTGGCTGCCGCACCCCGTGCGCGTGCGCGCCTGGCGCGTCTCACCCAACCAGAAGGCGCTCGCACTCGACGAGCCGAAGATCGCCGGCGACCCCACCTCGCAGCTGCCGCAGTATCCCACCGTCAACGGCTTCTCGGGCGCTGGCGACGTGACCGGCGACGTGGTGTACGTGAACTATGGCCTCATCGAGGACTACGCCCAGCTCGACGCCGTCGGCGTCTCCGTCAGCGGCAAGATCGTCATTGCCCGCTACGGCCGCTCGTTCCGCGGCATCAAGGCGCGCGAAGCGCAGAAGCGCGGCGCGCTGGGGCTCATCATCTACTCCGATCCCGCCGAGGACGGCTACGTGCGCGGCGACGTCTATCCCGACGGCCCGTGGCGTCCGGCAACGGGGGTGCAGCGTGGATCCGTGTTCAACGGCGCCGGCGATCCCACCACGCCAGGCTGGCCGAGCACGCCGGGCGCCAGGCGTCTGACTCCCGCAGAGAGCGACGCGCCCAAGATCCCCGTCATTCCCATGAGCTACGGGAATGCGAGCGAACTCCTCAAGGGGTTGAAGGGAGCCAAGCTTCCCGCGCAGGGCTGGCAGGGCGGCTTGCCCTTCCGCTATCACGTCGGCCCCGGCCCTGTGAAAGCGCGAATCGAAGTGGTCAACGACGCGCCCGGCAAGCAGCGCAAGGACGTGTTCAACACCTTCGGCATCGTGCGCGGCAGCGAGTTCCCCGACGAGATCGTGATGATCGGCGGGCATCGGGACGGCTGGGGCGCGGGTACCGAAGACAACGTGAGCGGCACCGCCGCCGTGCTCGAAGCCGCGCGCGCTGTGGCCGAGCTGACCAGGACGGGATGGCGCCCGAAGCGCACGCTCATGTTCGCGACATGGGACGCCGAAGAGTGGGGCTTGATCGGCTCGAGTGAGTATGTGGAGGATGACTCGCTTCGCCTGATGAAGGGGGGCGTCGCGTACTTCAACATGGACGTCGCGGCGAGCGGTCCGAACTTCGGCGGTGGGGGCTCGCCGTCGCTTCGGCAGACGCTCCGCGACGTGGCGAAGATCGTGCCGCAGCCGGGCGGTACCGGCTCCGTCTATGATGCGTGGCGCAAGAACGCCAACCTCGCCAGCGCGACCGACGAACCTGCGATGGGCGACCCGGGCGGCGGCTCCGACTTCGCCGGCTTCTACAATCACATCGGCATGCCGATCGCCGACTGGGGCTTTGGCGGCACGGGCGGCGGCATCTACCACTCGGCCTACGATACGCACGCGTGGATGTCGCGCTTCGGCGACACGAGCTTCGTGTTCCACGCGGCCGCCGCGAGCATCGGTGCGGCCATGATGCTGCGCTTGGCGCAGGCGGACCTGCATCCGTACGACTACGTGGAGTTCGCGCGCACGATGCGCCGCTACTACGGCCCGATCGACAAGGGGTTTGCGGCCAAGGGGTGGAAGGGCGACGGTACCCCGCCGACGTCAGGGCTCGCGGCCGCGGTTGATCGTTTCGAGGCCGCGGCTGCTGCCTGGGCCAGGTCGCGCGACTCGGTGCTCGCCGCCGGTTCGCCGAGCAACAGCGTGCTCACGAGCACCAACGCTCGGCTTCGCGACGTCGAGCGAGCGCTCACGCGCGCCGAGGGGTTGGTGGGGCGCCCGTGGTATCGCAACCTGATCTACGTGGCCGACGTCGATAACGGCTATGCGAACATGGTGTTTCCGAGCGTGAACGAAGCCATCCGGTACGCGGACGAGGCCAAGACGCGGCGCGAGCTCGCGGATCTGGCCGCACGGTTCGATGCGGCGTCGAAGAAGCTGGCCGAGGCCAGGGCCGCCCTGTCGCCCTGAGCGAAGCGACGGAGCCGCCTGTGTCGGTCGGCAAGAAGCAGGTCTTTCGTTTCGCTCAAGACGACAATTAGATTCCCGCCATGCCAAAAACCGCCACGTTCGACACCAACAAGGGCACGATCGTCGCCGAGCTGTTCGACAAGGACGCTCCCGGCACCGTCGCCAACTTCGAGAAGCTCGCGAACTCCAACTTCTACGATGGCGTCAAGTTCCACCGCGTCATCGCCGACTTCGTGGTGCAGGGCGGCGATCCGCTCTCCCGCGACTTGCCCGCTGGCAATCCGCGCATCGGCACCGGCGGTCCAGGCTGGCAGATCAAGTGCGAAACCAAGGGCAACCCGCAGACGCACAAGGTGGGCGCCCTCTCCATGGCCCACGCCGGCAAGGACACGGGCGGCAGCCAGTTCTTCATGGTGCTGTCCGAAGACAACACGCGCCACCTGAACGGCGTGCACACCGTGTTCGGCCAGATCACCACCGGCCTCGACATCATGAAGAAGATCGGCCCGAACGACGTCATGAATTCGGTGCGCGTCAGCTAACCGCTCCATCCGAGCAGCAGAGGCACCATGTCGCACTCCGAGCACAATCCGGCCGACAAGCCGGCCGCCCTGATGGGCTTCTTTCTGGGCGCCGTGGCCATTTTCGGCATCGTCGTTGCCATCACGCTGTGGACCAACAGCCACTACGCCGCAGAAGCCGGCGAGAAGACGACCACCGAAGCGGGTAAGTAGCTAACCACAACAATTACAACGAGATACGCCGTCGGTTGACGGCGTTTCTTTTGACCTGTATATTACTGACTAGTCAGTCACAATGCGTGCTGGCCGGTATCTACTCGACTGATCCGCGGACGCTTGCTGACTGACCAGACAGTTATGACCATCGCCGACCCCGACAGCGCAACCACCGATCATCGCCGCCGACGCGATCCCGAATCGCGACCGCAGCAGATCCTCGACGCCGCCCTCGAGGTCTTCGGCGAACACGGGTTCGCGGGCGCGCGCACCGACGACATCGCGACCAAGGCCGGTGTCGCCAAGGGGACGATCTTCCTCTACTTCCCCACCAAGGACGACCTCTTCAAGGCCGTCGTCCGCCGCGAAATCGTCGCGCGCATCGAGGACGCCGAACAACGGCGCGCCGACGCCGGCGACATGTCCGCCCGCGACTTCCTCCGCATCTTCCTCACCAACTACTACGCGACCACGCAGGGCACGCACGCCCTGCGCATGCTGCGCCTCGTCATGGGCGAGCTGCACAAACACCCCGAGCTCGCGCGCTTCTACGGCACGGAAGTCATCGCGCGCGCCTGGACGCTGCTCAGCTCCGTCGTGCAGCGTGGCATCGAACGCGGTGAGTTCCGCCCCGTCGATCCGATGCTCGCCGCCCGCTGCATCACCAGCGCCTTCCTCATGCATCGCGCCTGGTCCGAACCGTCGAGCCCCGGCTTTCCCATGATCAGTCACATCGACTCCGCACAGCTCGGCAACGATCTCGTGGAGTTCTTCATCGATTCGCTTGCCGCCCACCCGGCGGACCGCTCACATACGCCGTGATCACTGCTGCAATGTTGCCCACTGCTTCCGTTCGTGCGACGCGCAGGACGCGCATCACGCACCTCGCCCGCACGCTCACGGCCTGCGCCATCGCGCTCCCGGCGCTGCTCCGCGCGCAGACGCCGCTCCCGGCGCCGAGCACCCCGTCGCAGCCCGCGGCGCCGCTGTCACCGCCGGTACCGCTCACGCTGGGCGACGCCGCCCGACTCGCCGCCAGGCAGTCCGCACTTACGCAAGTCGCCAACGCGCGCGCCGACCAGGCCGACGCACGCTACACGCAGCGTCGCGCCGACCTCCTGCCGTTCATCAACGGCACCGCCCTCGAGGGTGAACGCAACTTCAACTCCGCGTCGTTCGGCGTGTCGTTCCCCGGTGTGCCGCCCGGCGGCACGGTGCTCGGCCCCGTCAAGAACTTCGACCTGCGCGGCAACCTGCGCATTCCGCTCCTCGACCTTGCCGCATGGGCCAGGACCGGTAGCGCGCGCACCTCCGTCACCGCCGCGCGTGCCGACGCTGCCAATCAGGCCGACATTGCCGCGACCGCGGGCGCCGTCGCGTACCTGCGTGCCCTCCGCGCCGAAGGGTTCCTGCGCGCCCGCGCTGCCGACTCGGTGCTGGCCGATGAACTCGTGAACATTGCGCGCGAACAGGTCAAGAGTGGCGTCGGGATCGCACTCGACCTCACGCGCGCGCAGTCGCAGGCCGCGGGGGCACGCGCGCAGCTCATCGGCGCGCGCTCCGAACGCGACCGATCGCGCCTCGAGCTCTACCGCGCACTTGGGCTGTCGCTCGATGCCCGCGTCGAGTTCCGCGATTCACTCGGCATGAAGGACACAGCGACCGCGCCCTTCTATCAGGACGCGGTGGTGCAGGCGTTCAAGGTGCGCCCCGATCTCGCAGCGGCCGTGGCGCAGATCGCCGCCCAGAAGCAGCAGGTGCAGGGGGTGCGCGCCGAGCGGTTGCCGACGGTGAGCCTCGCCGCCGATCAAGGGGTGAATGGCGCCAACACCGATCGCATGCTCAACACGTATTCGTGGGGATTGCTGGTGAGCATCCCCATCTGGGACGGGTTCAAGCGCGACGGTCGGCAAGCCGAGCAGGAAGCGCAGCTGCGCGAACTCGAAGCGCGCGAGCGCGACCTGCGCCAGCAGGTGACGGTCGAGGTGCGCAGCGCGCTGCTCGACCACGCGAGCGCGCGCGAGCAAGCCGATGCGTCGCAGCTGCGCTTGAAGCTCGCCGAGCAGGAACTGTCGGAGGCGCGCGACCGGTTCAAGGCGGGGGTCGCCGGCAATGCCGATGTCGTGACCGCATCGCTCTCGCTCAACAGCGCGCGCACGCAGTACGTGGACGCGCTCACCTCCTTCGCGGCCGCTCGTGTGCAGCTGGCGCGCGTGCAGGGCGCCATCGCATCGATTCCGTAGTTGTTCGTGTCTGGCCGACTGTACTCGTCACCTTCGCTTCGCCTCACCGCTTCTCCCGTGCATTGATATGTCGAGCACCATGACTCCCGAGACTTCCGCACCCACGGGCGCTGCAGCTGGTGCGCCTCCCGCCGCTTCGCACGCGGCGCCCGCTGGACCGCCAGGCGCGGGCGTGCCAACAGCCGACGCTCCAGCCAGGAAGAACCGCATTCTTCCCGTGCTGCTCCTGCTCGCCGTGATCGGCGGCGGCTGGTTCATCAAGCAGTGGTGGTTCGGCCGCACACACGAGAGCACGGAGAACGCGCAGGTCGATGGGCACATCGTGCCGGTGCTGGCCAAGGTCGGTGGCTTCGTGACGAGCGTGACCGTGAGCGAGAACCAGCGGCTGCCAGCCGGGCAGGTTGTCGTGACGATCGACGACGCCGAGTATCGGGCGAAGTTGGCGCAGGCCGAGGCGGATTATGCCGGTGCGTTGGCCGCGAGTGGCAACGGGCGCGATGTCGGGCAGGCGCTGGCGTTGGCGGAGCAGGCGACGAGCCAGCGCGCGGTGAACGACGCGCAGGTGACCGCCGCGCGCGCCAACTACGAACGGGCGCGGAGCGACCTGGCGCGCATGCAGGAGCTCGCGGACAAGCAGATCGTGTCGCGTCAGGCGTTCGACGCGGCCAAGGCCACCGAAGTGGCGCTCAAGGCGCAGCTGGACGCGGTCGAGCGGCAGGCCGGTGGCGCGACAGCGGGCATCACCGGCGCCCAGGCCGGGGTGCGACTCGCGCAGGCTCGGCTCGCCGCGGCCAAGGCCGCGCGCGACAACGCCGCGCTGCAGCTGTCGTACACGCGCGTGGTTGTGCCGGCCAGCGGGATCATCGCGCGCAAGCAGATCGAGGTGGGGCAGCTCGTGCAGAGCGGACAGGCGCTGTTCAGCGTGGTGGGGGACAGCGACGTGTGGATCGGCGCGAACATGAAGGAGACGCAACTCGCGCGCGTGAAGGTTGGTCAACAGGTGGAGATCGAGGTGGATGCCTATCCCGGTACCGCGGCGCGTGGCGTGGTGGAGAGTGTGAGCCCCGCAACCGGTGCGCGGTTTGCGCTGCTGCCGCCCGACAACGCGACCGGGAACTTCACGAAGGTGGTGCAGCGAGTCCCGGTGCGCATTCGCGTGACGGACGGTTTGGGGGCCGACAAGCCGCTCCGGCCCGGGATGTCGGCCACCGTGCACATCGACGTGAAGTAACCGTGGCCCATGTCGTCCTGAGCGGAGCGGGAGCAGCCCGCGGAGTCGAAGGATCCGCTCTCTCCCCCGCCGCCGCCAAGGCCCGCCGCAAAGCCGAGCTCAACGCCGACCCCCGCTACGCCAACCGCTACCTCATCGCCATCGCCGTCACCATGGCGGCCGTGCTCGAGCTGATCGACACGAGCATCGTCAACGTCGCCATCCCCCACATGATGGGGAATCTGGGCGCCACGCTCGACGAGATCAGCTGGGTCAGCACCGGCTACATCATCGCGAACGTGATCGTGATCCCGATGTCGTCGTGGCTATCGAACTACTTCGGGCGCAAGCGGTATCTCACCGGCAGCATCCTGCTGTTCGTGGTGGCCTCGTTCTTCTGCGGCGCGGCCACGAGTCTTGGCGGGCTCGTGCTCTGGCGCGTGATCCAGGGTCTGGGCGGCGGCGCGCTGCTGAGCACCGCGCAGAGCACGCTCTTCGAGGCGTTCCCTCCGGAGGAAGTCGGCATCGGCCAGGCCATGTTCGGTGTCGGCGTCATGGTCGGCCCGACCATCGGACCCACGCTCGGCGGCTACATCGTCGACAACCTGAGCTGGCCCTGGATCTTCTACATCAACGTGCCGCTGGGTATTCTCGCGGCCGTGATGACCTGGACCTACGTCAAGAACTCGCGCTTCGGCCAGAAGGCGCAGAGCATCGACGTGCTCGGTATCGTGTTGCTGACACTCGCCGTCGGTGCGCTGCAGTGGATGCTCGAGCGCGGTGAGCGGCTCGATTGGTTCGAGAGTCCGTTCATCACGACGCTGGCCGCGGTGAGCGCGACGTCGGCCGCGCTGCTCGTGTGGTGGGAACTGCGCGTGCCCGAGCCCGTGATCAACTTCCGCGTGCTCAGGAGCCGGCAGCTGGCCACGGGTGTGTTGTTCGCCGGATCACTGGGGCTCGCGCTGTACGGCGCCGTGTTCGTGATCCCCGTGTTTCTGCAGACGTTGCACGGCTACACGGCGCAGCAGACGGGACTGGTGATCCTGCCCGGCGCGATCGCCAGCGCCATCACCATGGCGACCATGAGCCGCGCCGTGGGGAAGTTCGACGCGCGCATCAGCATCACGGCCGGCGTCTGCCTGTTCTTCGTCTGCATGCTGTGGATGAGCGACATGACGCTCGCGAGCGGGTCGGACGAGATGTTCTGGCCGCTGATCATTCGCGGCTTCGCGATGGGGCTGATCTTCGTGCCGCTCACGAACGCGAGCATGGCGGAGCTGACGCCACAGCAGATCCCGCAGGGTACGGGCATGTTCAACCTGATGTGCCAGCTCGGCGGATCGCTCGGCATTGCCGTGATCGCGACGCTGCTCAGTCGCTACACGAAGGAGGCGAAGGCGATCCTGACGACGCACCTGGTGAACGGTGACCCCGCGACGATGGAGCGGTTGAACATGATCACGCGCGGGCTGGAGTCACGCGGGATCAACGCGCTGCAGGCCAAGCAGCAGGCGCTGGCGTTGATGGATCAGAGCCTGTTCGCGCAGGCGAGCGTGATCTCGTTCTCGAAGGTGTATTTGTTGAGCGGGACGACGTTTCTCTGCGCGCTGCCGTTGTTGTTGTTCTGGAAGCATGGGCGCGGGCGGAATGCGGTCCGAACGTCGGATCACTAGCGACACCCAACTCGTCTGCTCTGGCGCTCCGCGCCACTTTTCACTCGACAGGTCACAGACCTGTCAGACGCTCCCTGACAGAGGCCGCTGCCGTTTTCCGGCTTCCTCGCCCTCGCGGACGTGCAGCGCAGGCGCCGAAGTGCTACTTTCGCCCCGTCTCTCACACGCCCGGACTCAACGATGGCCCTCCCCAGCTCCCTCGAAATCGCCCAGGCCGCCACTCCGCGCCTGATCACCGACGTCGCCACTGATCTCGGCATCACCACCGCCGACCTCGACCCGATCGGCAAGTACAAGGCGAAGGTCCCGCTCACGCTCGCCGAGCGACCGCCCAAGGGACGCCTCATCCTCCTGACCGCGGTCAACCCGACCACCGCCGGCGAAGGCAAGACGACCACGACCATCGGCCTCACCCAGGCACTCCGCAAGCTCGGCCACAACGCCGTCGCCTGCCTGCGCGAGCCCTCGCTCGGACCGGTCTTCGGCGTGAAGGGCGGCGCCACCGGCGGCGGCTATTCGCAAGTGCTCCCCATGGAGGACATCAACCTCCACTTCACCGGCGACTTCCACGCGGTCTCGAGCGCGCACGCGCTCCTCTCCGCGCTCCTCGATAATCACCTGCACTTCGGCAACACGCTCGGCATCGATCCCGCCGCGATCACGTGGCCGCGCGCGGTCGACATGAATGACCGCGCCCTCCGTCGCGTCACGGTTGGTCAGGGCGCCAAGGCGAACGGGCCGGAACGAAGCGACCGGTTCGTGATCACGTCGGCGTCGGAGGTCATGGCCATCCTCGCGCTGTCGAGCTCGCTCGCCGACCTGCAGGCCCGGCTCGCGCGGATCGTCGTCGGCTACACCGCCGGCACCCCACGCAAGCCGATTACCGCCGGCGACCTCGAAGCCGCGGGCGCGATGGCACTCCTCCTCCGCGACGCGATCCGCCCCAACCTCGTGCAGACGCTCGAGGGCGGCCCCGTGTTCATCCACGCCGGCCCGTTCGCCAACATCGCCCACGGCTGCAGCTCGATCATCGCCACGCGCACTGCGCTCGGTCTTGCCGACTATGTGCTCACCGAAGCCGGCTTCGGGTCCGATCTGGGTGCCGAGAAGTTCTTCGACATCAAGTGCCGACAGGGTGGGCTGAATCCGGAAGCGTGCGTGCTCGTCGCCACGGTGCGCGCGCTCAAGCTCAATGGCGGCGCCGACGCCAAGACGCTCGCCACCGAGGATCTGGGCGCGCTCGAGCGCGGTCTCCCCAACCTCGCGCGCCACATCGCCAACGTCCGCCAGTTCGGTGTGCCCGTCGTGGTCGCGGTCAATCGATTCCCCTCCGACACCGACGCCGAACTCGCGCGCGTGCAGGCGTTCGCCACCGAGCATGGCGCTCGGGTGGGCCTCTCCGAAGTGGTCGTGAAGGGCGGCGCCGGCGGTGAGTCGCTCGCGCGCACACTGCTCGACGTGCTGGCCGAGAAGAAGGCGGCGTACAAGCCGATCTACGAGCTCACGCAGTCGCTCAAGTCGAAGATCGAGACGATCGCCACCAAGGTGTATGGCGCCGACGGTGTCGACTACACCGACCAGGCCAACGCCGATCTCGCGCAGGCCGAGGAAGCGGGCCTTGGCGGACTCGGCGTCTGCATCGCCAAGACGCAGTACTCGTTCACCGACAACCCGAAGGTGTTTGGCGCGCCGACGGGGTTCCGTATCACGATCACGGGGGCATCGCCGTCTGCGGGTGCGGGCTTCGTCGTCTGTCGCGCGGGCGACATCATGACGATGCCGGGGTTGGGCGCGAGCCCGGCCGCGGTGCGCATGAAGCTGCTGCCCGATGGCACGGCGGTCGGGTTGTTCTAGCTTGTCGGCGTGAGCGAAGCGAAGGACCTGCTTGTGCCTTCCGACGCACAACAAGCAGGTCCTTTGCTGCGCTCAGGACGACTTAGTGCAGAGGTGCCCCATCGCGATATCCGGCAAGCTCCCCTTGATCGGACTCGAGAACCCCGGGATCTTGGGCGCGGTCTTCTCGTACACCTTCGACAGCTTCTCGTCGAAGTAGTACGTGTTCTCCTTGACCGCGATCGTCTTCTTGGCGCAGTCGACCATGACCACGGTCTTCGACCCCTTGAGCTCGCCTCGGGGCGACTTGACCGGCTTCACGAAGGTCGCGCGTACGGTCGCCGTCACGATGCCGTCCTTGGCCTTCGACACGCTCTTGGTCAGCACGTAGACCGGGTTGCCGATCATCGTCTTCCCGATCTCGGTCCACTGGGCGCAGGCGGCGCGCAGCGGGAAGAGCGTCGCGGCTGCGCACAGCGCGAGGGTGAGGTGGGCTGACGTGGATCGTTGTACGGGTGTCATGGGCAAACTCCTGTCGACAGAAGCAGGTCCTTCGCTTCGCTCAGGACGACAAGCAGGTCCTTCGCTTCGCTCAGGACGACCTACTTGCCCCAGTGCCCGCCGAAGATGAGCCGCAACACGCTGAGCCGGTCCTGCCGCTGCGCACGACTCAGCAGCGCCACCTTGTTGAACTCGATCGATTGGGCGGTATAGTCCACGCCAACCGTGAACCAGGACACGCGCCATCGCACTCCCGCGTTCGCGCCCAGCATGGTCGAAATGCTCGGCGTGATGTCCACCCCCGCCATGTCAACCTGCTGTCCCTTCGCGCTTACACTCGGGAAATACGTCGCACCAATATTGAGCGTGACCCGGTCGCCAAACAGGTTGAACTTGCCGTCGAGTCCCGTACGCACCATCGACCACTTCTCGAGGTTGCTGTACAGCTTGCGTCCCACGAAACGCGCTCCGTACCCGACGCGCAGCACGAAGCCGTCGATCGGCTCATACCCCAGATCGCCGCGCGTGTCGCTGAAGGCGCCGTCGAAGATGTTCGTGACGGTCCCGCTCGTCGCCTTCAGGTCGCCGGTCAGGAAATTTCCGTCGAGGAAGAAACCGCGCCCGATCTCGACGCGCCCCGAGAGGCCATACAGCAGCCCGCCAGTCGCCCACACCGTGCCCAGCGTATCGCCGAAGGTCCGGTACTCCGCCTGTGCAACCGTCGGTGTGATCACCCAGGTGCGTCCCTTCGCCTTGCCGGCACGCAGCCCCGCGTCGATGATCTGCGCAATGGCCGCACTGTCAGCAGCCGCGGACCCGGCACCAGCTCCCGTGCTGGCGAACGTCGCCACCTGACCACGGGGCGCGATGTAGGTGCCCGCGATCGGACGGTTCGACGATCCGGCGGGAGGCAGCACGGGCGCACTGGGCAGCGGAGCTGGTGCCGGCGCCGCGCCACCAACGACCGAGACGACACCGCCCACCGGCACACCACCGCCAGCGGCGGGCGTGGCCTGCACGGTCGCGGACTGCACCACCACCGGACGTGCGCGCGCCAGCACCGGCATGGTACGCCCCGCAGGCAGCGGGCCGAGCACATTCACCACCACCGTATCCACCGCGTTGTCGAAGCGCGCGGTGATCATGCCGACGCCTTCTGCCTTGCCGAGGATCGTCCCGCCCGTCGACTCGACCTCGACGATCTCGGGCGTGAGGGACGTCCACGCCCCGCGCGCGTCGCTGATCGGCTTGCCGAGGCGGTCAAAGGCCTGCACGGCCAGGCGCGTCGTGTCGCCGGCGACGGCCAGCGACACCGTGTCACCACCGAGAACCTTCGCCGCAAAGATCGCCTGCTGCACGACAATCTTGAGATCGTCGCGCACGAGGCCGCGCCTGCACGCGAGCGTCGCGGCACCGTTGGCCTTGGCCAACAGTCTCGCCCCCGAAATGGATACAGTCCCTCGCCCGCCATCGTCCTTGATCGTGCAGGCGGTCAACGGGAAGTCGCCGCGCACGACGTTGCCGCGCGTGTCGCGCTGTTCGGCGCGCAGCTGCGCCGAGGCACCGATGGCGTCGAAGATGAGCGGGTTCGCCACGTTCCAGCCGAGCTTGGCCGCGCGCTGCTCCACGGTGACGACCGCGAAGACCGAATCGGTCCCCGCCTTCGCCCAGATGCGCGTCGTCCCGTTCTTCATGGCGATGACCGCGCCTGACGCCGTCGCAGTCGCGATGGCGTCGTCTTCCGAGGACCACTCAAGCGGCACGCCAGCCAGTGGCTTGAAGTTCTCGCCGAAGATGCGGGCAGACAGGAGCGCCGTGTCACCCAGGGCGGTGAGCCGGTACAGGCCGCGCGAGAGCGCCACGACGCGTGCTTCGCTGCCCGGGGTCCGCTTGACGATCTGGGCGGACACGACCGCAGGAGTGAGCAGGGCGGCCAATGCGGCCGCCGTCAGACGACGATGGATCACCGTGCCCCCAGCGCCGGAACGAGCAGAATGGTCTTGGCGTCGATGCGCTGCTGATTGCGGCCCGCGCGCTCGAGGTTGAGCTGCCGCCGCGCTTCACGCCTGCGCCCGTTCTCCGCCACGTTCTCCGGAATCGACCGGTCGTTGGAGCGCTGCACGAGCGCGAACAGTCCGACCCCCGCACCGAGGCCGGCGGCCACCGCGCCACTCCCCAGCGTCGCGTCGAGCTTCGAGGCGTTGCCGATCACGCTGCTGGCCAGGAAGGCCGTGCCCGCCACGGCGAGCCCCTTCATGAGATCACTCCACGGCGCGAACCCCGACGCCTTCTCGGGGAGCAGCTCGTCCGGCTTGAAATCACGAAGTTCTTCCTCGAGCGGGTCGTTGATCCAGCGCAGCTGAAACGCGTAGCTCACCGAGTCCTGCCGTCCGATCATGCTCGGCAGCTTGAGCTTGTCGTCACCGGCGAACTGGCTCTCGCCCGTGATGACGAGATCGTAGATCCCCTCGGGCACGGCTTGTCCGTCGATGCCGGTGCCGTTCCACGACACGTTGCGTGCGCCATCGATGTCCTGCCCCGTGAAGAGCCGCACGGGGACCCCCGGCGCATCGGTGCGCCGCACCGACACGTTGAGCCGCCCCGAATGCGAGGTCACCGTGTTGAAGGTGAAGACGCGGCCGGAGCGTGCGGGAATCGAGTCGCGATCGAGGCGCCCGGCCACGCGGAAGATCGCCTTCTTGGCGTCGCTGAAGACCGAGCGTTCCTTGTCGGTGAACTTGTTCGGATCCAGGTCGGTGAACGGATTGCGAAGAATGGCGCCCTGAAAGAAGATCTTGGCGGAGTCGGCTTGTCCGAGCGAGGCGTACGCCGCCCCCATGTACTTGAACGCGGTCACGCGCTGGTCTTCGGTCACCGGGAAGGGCGACGTGGGCGACACCACCTGGAGGAAGGTGCGGAGCGCCGCCTGCACTTCCAGGTTTTCGTACGCCGCGATGGCCTTGGCGATGTTGTCTTCGGCCGACTGTGCGTGCGCGCGTCCCGCCGAGGCGGCGAGCAGGGCGCACAGCACGAAGCAAGCAGCGACGAGCCGTCGTACCATTACGGACCTCCGGTCTTCGTCAGCGTCACCTTGCCGAGGCTCACGGGCGTATTGGCCTGGACGGTGATCGAGATCGACTTGGTGTCATAGCCGTCCGCACTGACTCGCACGGTGTGATTGCCTGCGCGCACCTTCGCGCCGATGACGCGGCCGGAGCCGATCGCGGCGCCATCGAGCGAGATGTTGGCGAAGACGGGATCGGCGGCCACGGTCAGCGTGCCTTCACCCACGGGTGCCGCGGGTTCAGGCGCGGACGCGACACGGGTTGTCGTCGGCGGCGGCGTCTTGGGCGGCGGTGCGGCAACGGCTTCCTTGTCCATCGCGAGCTCGACGGTGAACGTCTTGCCTGCCGGGACGCGCACCGCTTCGCTGACCGTCTTGTAGCCTGGCGCCTTGACCTTGTAGATGACGTCGCCGCGCGGGAAATAGCCCGAATCGCCTTCAAACGGCTTGTCGTCGATGGTGATCGTGGCACCCGGAGGCAGCTTCGCGAACTTCACATACCCGCTCTCGGCGGCCACCGGCACTGGGGCCGCGCCACCAGTCACGGTACCGGCCTCGGTCTTCGGCTTGTTGCCAAACATGAAGTAGGCACCGGCGGCGGCGCCCACGAGGGCGACACCACCGACGATCATGCCGGTGTTCGACTTGGGCGCTTCGACCGCCTTGGTCGATCCGGTGACGCCGCGCGTGCGCACCGGCGCCAGATTCGGCATGCTCGCGGCCTTGGGCATGACCCCGGTGGGCGCGAGCGGCGGCAGCGACGCGGTGCGGATCTTGGGGATCGAGTCACCCGTTCCGGTGGCGATCGCCTTGAGCATGTTCTGCCCGTCGCGCTTGGTCGTGCCCGGCGGGTCGGGCACGGCATCAAACGCATCGGCAAAGAGCTGCGTGGAGGCGTAGCGGTCGTCGACGTCCTTGTTGAGCGCGCGGTAGATGACCTGCAGCAACTCCTCGGGCACGTCATCGCGCACGGCCCCGATATCGGGCACCGGGGTCATGTAGTGATGCTGGATGATCCCCATGACCGAGTCGGCGTCGAACGGCACTTCGCCCGTGAGCATCTGGAACGCCATGATGCCGAGCGAGTACTGGTCCGACTGCGGGCCGACCTTGAGGCCGCCGCACTGCTCGGGGCTCATGAAGTACGGCGTGCCGATGATCATGCCGGAGGCCGTCATCGACTTCTCCTCGACCGCGCGCGCGATGCCGAAGTCGCTGACGAGCACGCGACCATCCTTGTCGATCAGGATGTTGGCGCCCTTGATGTCGCGATGGACGATACCGTGGTCGTGCGCGTAGGCCAGCGCGTGCGCGGAGGCGCGGAGCACCTCGAGCACGATGGGCACGGGCAGCGGACCCTGCTGCTCGATCATCGTGTCGACCGCCTTGCCTTCCACGAACTTCATGGACATGTAGAGCAGGTTGCCGGCCTGCGCTACGCGATAGACCGGAATGATGTTCTGGTGGTCGAGCGACGCCGCCATGCGCGCTTCGCGCTTGAACCGCTCGGCGGTGTTGCCCGTGGCTGTTTCGGGCGGCACGACCTTGAGCGCGACGGTGCGATTGAGCGCGACCTCGACGGCCTTGTACACGACCGCCATGCCGCCGCGGCCGAGTTCCTTTTCGACTTCGTAGTCGCCGGAAAGCTCCTTCTTGAGTGACGCGAGGATGGGGTCCTCGGGCACCTTGAAGGTGATGGTCGCGGCCCCGGGATCGTTGACCTGGGGCGCGCCGCAGCTGGAGCAGAAGACTGCGCCGTCGGCGAGTTCAGCGCTGCAGTTTGAGCAACTCATGGTGCCGCCACGTGCATGGGGAGAGCGGATACGAAGCCATCGTCGGCTCGGAATCCGGATCGTGTGACAAAGGTCACACTTTCACTGCCCGAAACGTGCACGAGCGGTGCCCGCAGCGCAATAGCGGAATCGGTCAGAGTGACCGGGGTGGCGCAGTCCATCGGGAGGGGGATCACGGCGGGATGACGATGGGGCCCGTCTGAACCTGGATGGCGCCTGTGGTGAAGGTGATTGTGTAGGAGTCGCCGGTCACCACTGTCGCGAGTCCCAAGCTCCACGTGATCTGACCAGACGAGTTGGTCGACAGCGTGGCGGTGCCGGTCAGCGCGCCGGTTTGGGCGCTCGGATCAAGCGTGGCCGCCACGCTGACCCCCGCACCCACCGCGTTGCCGTACTGATCTCGAACGGTGATGACCGGCTGCTGTGTGAACGCACCCGTGTTGTCCGCCACCGGCGCTTGGTCGATCGTGATCTGCGTCGGCACGTCAACGGTGCCGGTGGCATTGAAGGTGACCGGGCTCCCGGTGAGGCCGGTGCTCGTCGCCGTCATCGCGTTGGCGCCAGTTACGGTGCCCAATGTCCAGGAGGTCACGGCCGCAATGCCGCCCGCATCGGTCGTGGCCGACCCGCCCACCACGCCGCCGCCGCCAACCGTTACAGCGAAGGTCACGCTCACGTTACTGACCGGGTTATTACCGGCGTCCTTCACAATGACGCTCGGCGCTGTGCCGACCGCGTTGCCGACGACCGCGGACTGCGTCAGGCTGCTGTTCGCCGCGATCTGCGTTGCGGCCCCCACCGTGAGACTGAAGCTGGCCGAGGTCACGCCCGTCAACCCGGTCGACGCGAAGTCGAGCGTCTTCGAGCCCACCAGACCCGTCATCGTGAGCCCGGTGAAGGTTGCGACGCCCGAGACGTCGGTCATCACCGAGCCAACGGCCGTCACCGTGCCGCCAGCCGCTGTCACGCTGACAGCGACCGACACGCCGGACTGACTCACGTGATTGCCGAACGCGTCCGTGAGACGCACGCTTGGCGCCGTCGACATCGCGACGGCATTCGCCACGGTGCTCGGTTCCACGACCATCACCAGTTGAGTCGCCGTGCCCGCCGTGCCGGTGGCGCTGAACGCCACGGGGCTACCGGTCAGTCCGGCGCTCGACGCCTCGAGCGAATTCGCCCCCGCCGTATTGCCGAGTGTCCAGGTCACCGACGCCAAGCCACCCGCGTTGGTGGTGGCCGCGCCACCGCCCGACACGCTGCCGCCACCGGTCAGGTTGGCGAAGGTGACGCTCACCCCCGCCACAGGGTTGTTATGCACGTCGCGGACGATCACCGTCGGCGTGACCGAGGTGCCCACGGTCGCGCTCTGACCGTCACCGCTCGAGACCGCGATCTGCGTCGGCGCACCCGCGGTGCCGGTGGCGGTGAAGCTGAGCGGGCTGCCCGTGAGCCCGGTGCTGGTGGCCGAGAGCGAGTTCGCACCGGCCGTGGTTCCCAGTGTCCAGGAGGTGACGGTCGCGATGCCGCTGGCATCCGTCGTGGCACTGCCACCCAACACGCTGCCCCCGCCCCCGCTCACGGCGAACGTGACGCTCACTCCGCTCACGGGATTGTTGTTCGCGTCCTGCACCAGCGCGCTCGGCGGCGTGGTCACGGCGGTGCCCACCGTCGCGCTCTGCCCGTTGCCGGCGTTGATCGAGATCTGCGTCGGAGCGCCCACCGTGCCGGTCGCATCGAACGTGACCGGGCTCCCGGTGAGGCCGGTGACGGTCGCCTGCACCTGGTTCGCACCAACCGTCGTCCCCAGTGTCCAGCTCGTCAGCGTCGCCACGCCATTCACGTCGGTCGTCACCGTCGACCCGCTCACGGGTGAGGTGCTGCCGCCGCCCGACGTCACCGTGAACGTCACGTTCACGCCGCTCTTCGGGTTGTTGTTCGCATCCCGCACGAGCACGCTCGGCGGCGCGCTCACCGTGGTGCCGGCCGTCGCCGACTGCGTCACGCTGCTGTTCGCCGCGATCTGCGTTGCCGCGCCCGCCGTGCCGGTCGCATCGAACGTGACCGGGCTCCCGGTGAGGCCGGTGACGGTCGCCTCGACCTGGTTCGCACCCGCCGTCGTCCCCAGCGTCCAGCTCGTCAGCGTCGCCACGCCATTCACGTCGGTCGTCACCGTCGACCCGCTCACGGGGGAGGTGCTGCCGCCGCCCGACGTCACCGTGAACGTCACGGCCACGCCACTCTTCGGGTTGTTGTTCGCATCCCGCACGATCACGCTCGGCGGCGCGCTCACCGCCGTGCCGACCGTCGCCGACTGCGACACGCTGCTGTTCGCCGCGATCTGCGTTGCCGCACCGGCCGTGGCCGTCGCCGTCCACTGCGCAGTCGTCACCGAGCCGCTGCTGATGGAAGCGGTCAGCGTCTGAGTTCCAGCAGTAGTTCCGAGCGTCCACGTGGTCGCGGCCACGCCCGACCCATTGGTCACAGCGGAGGTCGGCGAGCGAGAGCCCGCGCTCGGCGCATTGAAGGTCACCGTGACCCCGGGCACCGGGTTGCCGCCGACATCGAGCACCGTGGCCGAGATCGGATGCGCCGCCCCCGCGACGTCAGTGAACGTGGCGCCCACCGCGCGCAGCGTGTCGGGCGAACCCACCGTGAAGGTGATGTTGCCGGTCGTCGCGCTGGTCAGGCCGCTCGAGGTGAAGACGAGTGTCTTCGTCGTGGTATTGCCCTGAACATAGAGATTCGTGTGCGTGACCACGCCGGCCACGGCGTTGCGCGTATCCGTGCCCTTCAAGGTGCCGCCGCCCGACGCGATCGCGCCGACCACCGATACGGTGCTGTTCGTGACGACGTTGTTCGACACGTCCTGCACCTCGATGATCGGCTGCGTGCTGAACACGGTGCCAACCTGACCGGACGTCGGCTGCTGTGTGAGCACCAACTTCGTGGCGGTACCGAAGCTCAGGGTGATCGGCGTCGCGTCGACCGTCGCCGTACCCGCGGTGAAGGTCAGCGTGATCGAGCCCACCATACCGGAGAGCTGCAGCCCGGTGAACGTCGCGACGCCCGAGCCGTTCGTGGTCGCCGTGCTGCCGGCCGAGACCGTGCGACCACCCGAGGCGGTCGCGGTCACGGTGACGCCGCTCAGCGTGTTGCTGCCTGCGTCACGCACGGTGACCGTCGGCGACGGCGTCATCGTCGTGGCCACCGCCACGTTCGTCGGGGCCGTACCGATCGTGACGGTTGCCGGAGCGCCCGCTCCGAGCGTAATCGCGGTCGACGTGGCGGAGGCTGTGCCCGCCGTGAAGGTGAGCGTGACCGAGCCTGCGGAGCCGCTCAACTGAAGCGCACCGAAGGTCGCAACACCCGAGCCATTCGTGCTGGCCGTGTTGCCGGCCGACACCGTGCGACCACCCGAGGCGGTCGCGGTCACGGTGATGCCGCTCAGCAGGTTGTTGGCCTGGTCACGCACGGTGACGGTCGGCGACGGCGACATCGTCGTCGCCACGGTCACGTCCGTCGGGGCGGTGCCGATCTGGACGGAGGCCGGCGCGCCGACCGAGAGCGTGATCGCGCTCGCCGTTGCCGTGGCAGTGCCGGTGGCCGCCGTGAAGGTGAGCTGCGTCGACTGCGGCGTGCCGGTCAGCTGCAGCGCGTTGAAGGTTGCCACGCCCGAGCCGTTGGTGACCGCGCTTCCGCCGCCCAGCACCGTCGCGGTACCCGACGCCGTCACGTTGACCGTGACGCCGCTCAGCGTGTTGCCGCCCGCATCCGTGATCGTGATCGTCGGCGCTGGCGACATGGTCGCCGCGACCGCCACGTTCGTCGGCACCTGGTTGATGGTCGCCGTGTTCGAGAGGCCTGCCGTGAGGTTGAACGCCGCCGAGGTCTGCGTCGCCGTGCCCGCCGTGTAGGTCAGCGTGCGCGAGCCGGTCGAGCCCGAGAGTTGCAGGCCGGTGAACGTCGCGACGCCCGACCCATTGGTGGTCGCCGATCCGCCCGCCGTCACCGTCACGCTGTTCGAGGCCGTCACGGTCACCAACTGGCTCGGCACCACGTTGCCGCCCGCGTCCGTCACCGTCACGCTCGGCGCGGGTGACATGCTGGTGCCGACCGCCACCGTCGAGGTCGCCACCGTGTTCGCGACCGCGAAGGCCGGGCCGACGCTGAGCGTGATGGCGCTCGACGTCGCGGTCGCGGCACCCGCCGTGAAGGTCATCGTGCGCGAACCGATCGTGCCCGTGAGCTGCACACCGGTGAAGGTCGCCACGCCCGAGGGGTTGGTCGTCGCACTGTTGCCCGCGCTGACCGTCACGCCGTTACTCGCGGTCGCCGTCACGCTGATGTTGTTCAGCACGTTGTTGCCCGCATCACGCACCGTGACCGTGGGCGACACCGACATGTTGGTCGCGACCGCGACGCTCACCGGCGCGGTGCCGATGGTCATGGTCGAGGGCGCGCCGACCGACAGCGTGATCGCGCCCGAGGTCGCGGTGGCCGAGCCGGTGGCGCTCGTGAAGGTGATCGTCGGCGTACCGATCGTGCCCACCAGCGTCACGCCCGTGAATGTTGCGACACCCGACGCGTTCGTGACGGCGGTGGCACCGCCCGTCACCGAGACGCCGCCCGAGGCCGTGAGCGTCACCGTGACGCCGGACACCGGGTTCGTGCCCGCGTCCGTGATCGTGACCGAGGGCGACACGCCCATCGTTGCGGCAACGGCCACGCTCACCGGCGCTGTTCCGATGACGGCCGTGGTCGGCAGGCCGGCCACCGGGGTCAACGTCGGGGAGTTGATGGTCAGACTCCCCGCCGTGAAGGTGATCACGCGGTCGCCGAGCAGTCCGGTAATACCAAGGTTGCCAAAGGCGGCGACGCCCGAGCCCGACGTGGTGACCGACGTGGTTCCCGTGAGGGTACCTGCGCCGCTGAAGAGGCTGGCCACGACCTGCACACCGGACGATGACACGGCGTTCCCGCTCACGTCAGCCAACTGCACGGCGGGCTGTTGCACGAACGCTGCGCCGATGGCGGGGCCGCTGGTCGGTGCCTGGCTGAGCACGATCTGCGCGAGGGCGCCCGCCGCGTTGATGTTGACACCGCTGGACGTGACGAACGTCAGGCCATTCGACGCGAAGGTGAGCGTCCGCGATCCGAGAGTGCCGCGGAGGCGCAGATCCGTGAACGTGGCGAGCCCGGTCGGATCGGTGGTGGCCGACAGCGTACCGAGCAGGCTGCCGCCGCCCGACCCGATGGAAGCGTTGACCGTGACCCCCGAGTTGCTCACCGCGTTGCCGCTCGCATCGCGCAACTGCACGGTGACCGTGCTGAGCACCGCATCGTTCGCGGTGGTGGCCGGCGGAGCGGTGATGATGGCGAGCTGCGTGGCTACACCCGCGCCGAGCGAGAAGCTGGCCGACGTCACCGCGGTGAGCGCGCCGCTCGCGAAGCTCAGCGTGCGAGCGCCCGCGGTACCCAGAATCGACAGGTTGGTGAAGGTCGCCACACCATTGACGACCGTCACACCGGCGGTGCCGGACAGGGTGCCGCCGCCAGAACCGATGCTGGCGGTGACCGTGCCGCTGTACGAGGTGGCGACGTTGCCCGACGCATCGAGCACGCGCACGACCGGCTGCGTGCCGAACGCGGCACCGCTGTTCGCGCCCGCCGGTTCCGTGACCATTGCCAAGGCGGTGCCCGCGCCCGCGCCCAACGTGAAGGGCGACGTGATGCTGCGCGTGCCGTCCGTGAAGGACAGCGTGTAGCTGCCAGCCGTGCCGGTGGCGGTGAGGCCCGAGAAGGTCGCGATACCGCCCGTGATCGTGGCGGTCGCCGAGGTGAGCGACGCGCCCGACCCGATGGATGCGGTGACCGTGCCGGTCGCCGTCGTCACCAGGTTGAGTGCGCCGTCGAGCACGCGCACCACCGGCTGAGCGCTGAGCGCCGCGCCTGACCCGGCGCTTGCCGACGGCGCGGTGCCGAAGGCGAGCGACGCGGCCGCGCCAGCCGACAGCGCGACGCTCGACTGCACCGACCGCGTGCCATCCGTGAAGGTCAGCGTGTAGCTGCCCGCCGAGCCCGTGAGCGTCAGCGAGGACAGCGTGGCCAACCCCTTGACCACGGCGACGCTGTTGCCCGTCAGCGTCACGCCCGGCGCGTTGACCGCGAGCGTCCCGTTGAACGTGGTATCGCGGTTCCCCGCGCCGTCGACGACCAGCAGCACGGGTTGCGTCGTCAACGCGATGCCGGATGCCGCGGTGGTCGACGGTGTCGTCTGGAAGGTGAGCGCCGCCGGCGTCCCGATTCCCAGGTTGAAGCTGCTCGACGTCGCCGCCGTCAGTGCGGCACTCGTGAAGGTGAGCGTGCGCGCGCCGGCCGCGCCGGTGATGGCCAGACCGCTGAAGCTCGCGATGCCACTGGCCGCGTTGACCGTCGCGGTCCCGCTCAACGTGCCACCGCCCGACGCGATGGCGGCCGTGACGGGCGCGCTCGACGTCGTGATCAGGTTGTCGCTGGCATCGAGCACGCGCACGGCAGGCTGCGTCGTGAAGGCGAGCCCGCTCGACGCCCCCGCCGGCTCGGTCGCCACGACGAGCTTGGCCGCGTTACCGAACGTGAGCGTGAAGGTGGCGGAGGTGTCGGCCGCAACACCGCCGAGACTCGTGGTAAAGTCGAGCGAACGGGCACCGATCGTGCCCGCCACGCTGATGCCGCTGAAGGTCGCAAGGCCGGCCGCCGCGTTGACCGTCGCGGTGCCACCGAGCGAGCCGCCGCCGTTCCGGATGGCGACCGTCACGGGATCTGTCGAGGTGAGCACGCGGTTGCCGCTCGCATCGAGCAGTTGCACCGTCGGCTGCGCCGTGAAGGCAACGCCGCTCCGCGCCCCGCTGGGCTGGGCGACCACGGCGAGCCGGACAGGCGTGCCCGCCACCAGCTGGAGGGCCGACGTCAGGTTCCGCGTGCCGTCGCTGAACGAGAGGGTGTAATTCCCCGCCGTCCCCGAAGCCGTCAGGCCCGCGAAGGTGGCCACACCATTAACGAGCGTCGCTGTCGACGACGTGAGCGTCGCGCCGCTGCTGACCGTCGCCGTCATCGTGCCCGCCGCCGTCGTCACCACGTTGCCGTTGGCGTCGAGCGCGCGCACGACGGGTTGCGTGACCAGCGTGATCCCCGCCCCGGCACTCGCCGACGGGCTCGCGCCCGGCGCGAACGCGAGTGTGGTCACCGCACCGGCATTGAGCGTGAAGCCCGAGGTGACCGTGCGCGTGCCGTCGCTGAAGGTGAGCGTGTAGCCCGCGGCGGTTCCACTGACGGTGAGCGCGGTGAAGGTCGCGACACCGCCGGTGATCGTGGCTGTCGCGCCGGCAACGGTGGCACCGCTCCCGATCGTGGCCGTGATGGTGCCGGTGTTCAGGCCGGTCAAGACGTTGCCATTGGCATCGCGCACCTGCACAACTGGCTGCACGGCGAGGGCAACCCCCGCAGTGCCGCTGGCCGACGGCGACCTGGTGAGAGCGAACGCGAGCGAGGCGGCCGCTCCAGGCGCAAACGTGATGCCCGGGCTGCCCGACGTGAGGGCGCTGTTGTTGACCGTGGCCGAGATCGTGGCGAGGCCGGCGGTCGTCGAACTGATGGTGGTCGTGAAGACGCCAGCGGCGTTCGTCCTGCCGCCGGCCGGGAGGGCGACCGTGCCCACGCCCGCGGTGCTCACGACGACCGAGTCCCCCGCGACGGCGCGGAGGTTGCCGATTGCGTCGCGCGACTGGAAGGTGAGCGTGATCGCGCCACCGCCGGCCACGCCGTTCGCGCTCGAGGCGGAGATCGTGCTCCGTGACGCCGACGCCGGGCCGGCGACGAACGTGACGGTCGGCTGGGCGGTGGTCAGCGCGGCGCTCGCGACGGTCGCCGAGATCGTGCCGGTGCCAAGGGTCGTGGACGTGACGGTCGCGGTGTACGTCCCATTGCCGCCTGACACCGTCGAGACGCTCCCAACGGTGCTGCTGATGGTGACCGCCTGCGTGCCGCTCGTGATGTTGTTGCCGCTGACGTCCTTGAGCTGGACCGTGATGAGTGCCGACGCGACGCCATCCGCCACGACAGAGCTCGCGGATGTCGCGATCGTGCTGGTCGCGGCCGATGGTGCACCCGCCTGCACCGTGACGGCGGCACTGCCGACCGCGCCATTCACGGTCGCGGTGATCGTTGCCACACCGTTCGTCACCGCCGTCACGAGACCCGACCCCGAGACGGTCGCCACGGACGGCTGCAGGCTCGTCCACGTGATCACCGGGTTCGGGATCGAGTCGCCGAGCAGGTTCACCGCCCTGGCGGTGAGCTGCTGGGTGCGCGTGGCGCCGGCAATCGTGAACGCACCCGGGGTGACCGAGACGGACGCGGCGTTGTTGGTCACGCGCAGCTTCGCGGTGGTCACGACCCCCGAAATGCTGGTGGACGCCGTAATGATGACGTTGCCGGTGTCGATCGCGGTCGCGAGGCCGGAGCCGTCCACGGAGACGATGGCGGGAGCGCTGGAGCTCCAGGTCACCGTCGCGTTCGCGATGCGCACGTTGCGCGCGTTACGGACGTCGGCCGTGTACTGGATGGTGCGCTTCCTGGCGGTCAGCGTGTCATCGCTGAAGTTCAGCGCGATCAACGCCGGATCGTTGCGCACCACGACTCGGCGCGACTGTACGCGCTGGGCATCGAGGAGGCTGGTCGCGGCGCCGGACGCCGCCGTGATCAGCACGCCGCTCGTCGTGTCGGTGGCGGTCACGAGGCCCGGCTGCGGCGCCTGCGCGTCGGCCACCGAGACCTTGCTCGGGCTGCTGCTCGTCCAGCTCACCGTCGCACGGCTCAGCGTATTGCCTGCGGCGTCCTTGAGCACCACGCCCGGCTGGTAACTGTCGCCGATGCTCGTGAGCACGGTGTCGGCCGAGGTGAAGCGCACCGTATCCGGCGCGTTCAGCACGGTCACGTCGATCTCGCCGATCTTGCTCGCGAACCCGGCCTGAATCTTGACCGCGCCCTGCTTGAGGGCGGTGATCTGGCCGCTCTGATTGACGGATGCCACCGTCGGGTCGGTGCTCGACCAGGCGAAGGTGACGTTCGGGATCACTCCGCCCGCCGGATTGGCGGCGCTCGCGGTGACGGACTGACCACGACCGACAGAGGGGAAGGTGATCGCGGCGTTGTTGTTGACCGTGATCGCACTCACCTGGTTGCTGGCGATGATGCGCAGCGTGTCGGTCACCGTCCCCGATCCGGACGGGACCGTCTTGGTCAGCAGGACGGAGCCGCTGTCGGTGTTCTGCAGCGTGGCGACGTCCGGGTTCGAGGCGATGGTTCCCACCGTCGCATTGGACAGCGTCCACGTGCCACCGATCGACTGCGCAATGGTGTCGCCGCGCGCATTCTCGGTCCCGGCGCGCACGACGAGCGACTGCGGCAGCGAGGTATAGGTGATCGTGCCGCGCGTCGACAGGATGACCCGCGCCGGCGCGTTGGTCACCGTCACCGGGATCGAGTCGGCGAAGGTGACGTTGTTGGAGCCCCGTCCCGCGGTCGTGGCCGAGGCGACGAGCGTCGCGGTGCCCTGCGCGAGCGCGATCACGACGCCCTGCGGCGTCACGGCGATGGGCGGGTTGGTCCCGCGCACCGCCCACGTGACCACGTTGCCGACAATCGTGTCGAGGCGCGTGTTGGTGACCAGCGCCGCGAGGTTGAGCGAATCCTTCACCGACGCCAGCGTCACCCCCGCCGTCCCGACCGGTGTGCCGTTCAGTCGATTGATGACGACCCGGTTCGGGTCATTGTCCACGCGCACGATGATCGAGTCCAGCACGCCGGGACCCGCCGAGGCGAACACCTTCGTGCTGCCCGGTCCCAATGCGGTCAGCAGACCCGTCGGATCGACCGAGACCACGCCTGCCGCCTGCACGGACCACGTGACCGACGACGCGATGACGTTGTTGGCCCGGTTGTTGACCGTCGCCGAGAGGCGCAGCGTGTCCTTGAGCGAGACGAGGCCCACCGCGCGCGGGGAAACCGCGACCGTGGCCGGCGGGTTCACGACCGTGTAGGCGAAGGTCTGTGTCGCCCCGTCGAGGCGCGCCGTGATGGTGGCCGTGCCGACGGCGAGGCCCTCAAGCGTGGCCTCGCCCAGGTTGGTGGCCGCGACGCGCACGACAGACGGCGCACTCGACGTCCACTGCACGTTCGGGGTGTTGATGGCCGCCGAGAGCGAGTCGGTGGCGGTGACCTGAATCGTGTCGCGCAGCAGCGGCGCGAAGATCGTGCGCGTCGGCGACCCTCGGCCGATGCCGAACAGTGAGCCCAACTGACGGATCGTCACCGCACTCGAGTCGCCGATGTTCACGGTGCTGCCAGCGCTGCCACCCCGCGAGCGCACAACCGCGGTGTCGTTCGAGGTGGCCCGCGCACGCAGGAACAGGGTCCGCGCTACCGCCGACGGCTGTCCGGTCATCACGACCTTCTTGCCGTTGACGGTCAGCCCCGCCAGCGAGTCGATGTCGAAGGTCGGGGATCCGTTCGTGACGAGCGTGTCCACCGGCCGGCCGCGTACGTCGAACGGCGCCGCCGTCAGGCTGTCGATCTTGCCGAGTGCATTGAGCTGGAGGGTCGCCCGGCTCAGGCGCCAGCTCGCGATCTGCTGCTTGACCGTCACCGTGATCGCCACCGAGTCGAAGTCCGACTTCGCGAAGACGGTGGCCGTTCCGTTCGTGATCGAGGCGAGCCTGCCGTTCACGTCCACGGTGGCGACGCTCGGGTTCGTGCTGCTCCAGGTGAAGCCCGGGGTGCCGATGGTGTCCGGCGTGCCGAATGCCCGCGTGCCGAGCGCGATGGCCGTCAGCTGCGTCGTGTCGGCCACGGCGGACAGCACCGCCGTCGGGCGCGTCGTCACAACCGAATCGGTGATGCCGCGGACCCGGATCGAGTCGGTCGGTGCCGCGCCGCCCGTGTTCACGCCCGCCTGCAGCACCGCCAGCACCCAGACTCCGGACGCGGGGGTCCGGCGCAGGACGCGCAGGCTTGTGCCGCTCGTCGACACCGAGCTCGGGTCGCGCGACAGCAAGACGTACGTCGGGTTCTGGATCGGCACGCTGCTGACCGTCGCCTGGATGGGCAGCGTGGGCAGCTGATAGCCCACCGGCGCCAGAACGACCGTGTCCCTGGGGCCGGTCCCGATCGACACGCGTGTCAGACCCAACCCCGACAGATCAACCCTGACCTGCACGTTCGAGCCCGCGCCGCTCCCACCGCCGGTGTCCGACGGTTTGGTGAGCGGCTCACAGGTTGCCAGCAGCACGCTACACAGCGCTGCGAGACTCCGGAGTGAACGGGCGAACGGCTTCGGGAGGGGCATTACATGTCGAAAGAGTGGCCGGGCCAGTACTTAGACTGCCCCGGGGCCGTTATTCTGCTTCATGCACCTTTGTTCGGCAAGGTGATGAAGGTCACGAAGTATACCACCCCTACAGGTGTTTCGTCCAATCATGCCGCAACTCCCGTGCCCAACTAGAGCCGACTCCCTCGCTTTGATGCACGAGTTCACCGCCTCCGACTCGCTGCGCAAGCATATGTATGCCGTCGAGGCGGCCATGCGCGCCTACGCCCCCCTCCTGGACGGGGACGCCGAGCGCTGGGGCGTTGCCGGCCTCCTCCACGACTTCGACTACGAACGCTGGCCGAACGCCGCACACTCCGCCACCGAGGAGCACCCGGCGCACGGCGTCGGGATCCTCCGCGAGCGAGGCTACCCCGACGACATCTGCGAGGCGATCCTCGGCCACGCCCACTACTGCAACGTCCCGCGCGTCACCCCGATGGCCAAGGCGCTCTTTGCCGTCGACGAGCTCACCGGCCTGATCACGGCGACCGCCCTGGTCCGCCCGAGCCGGAGCGTCCACGAGGTCGAGGCGGCCGGCGTCCGGAAGAAGATGAAGGACAAGGGGTTCGCGCGCGGCGTCAGCCGCGAGGACGTAATCCAGGGAGCCGAGGCGCTTGGGGTCGATCTGGATCTTCATATCAGCACTGTGATTGGCGCCATGCGCGGGATTGCCTCCGAGCTCGGCCTGGCCGGCCCCGCAGCATGACCCGTCCGGGAGACTGGTCTCAACGGACCATGCAGGTGGGACGTATGGTGAGCAGCTTCCTTAGTCCCCCTGATGACCGAGAACACTGCCCCCGCCCTTCGTCTTGTGACGACGCCCACCGACGCCGCTGATCCGGCGGCGGAGCGCGCGCTCGTGCTCGACGCGCAAGCCGGGGACGAACGCGCCTTTGCCGCGTTGGTGCATCGGCACCAGCGGCGTGCCTACGCGGTGGCGCGTGCCATCGTGTTGGCGCACGAAGACGCCGAGGATGCGGTGCAGGATGCGTTTCTGCACGCGTGGCGCGCCCTCGACCGGTTTCGCCCCGAACAGCCGTTCGGAGCGTGGCTCCACCGGATCGTGGCCAACGCCGCGCTCGACGTCACGCGCCGTCGCAAGGTGCGCGACGCCGATGAACTGACCGATGTCCACGCCTCGCCCTTCCGCGACCCTGCGGAAGCGCGCAACCTGCGTGAGCGCCTGACCGAGGCGCTCCGCCACCTGCCGGTCCGCCAACGCTCGGTCCTCGTGCTGCACGATGTCGAGGGATTCCGGCACGGCGAGATCGGCACCATGCTCGGGATCCCGGAAGGGACCGCGCGATCAGACCTGCACCATGCGCGCGCACACCTGCGCGAACGCCTCGGTGACCTTCGGAGCCACACATGAGCAAGCGCCTGCAATTGCACCGCAACGGTGACGACGACGATCCACTCACCCGCCTCCTGCGCGCCGAGTACGCCGCGCCCGCGGATCCCGCGTACTGGGAGGCGCTCGAAGGCAAGATCACGCGCACCTTGCGTGAGGCCGATGGTCGGAGCGCCTACCTCGAGTTCATGCCGTGGGCCCGCTGGACGGTGGCGGCGGCGGCCGTGCTGGCGTTCACGGCTGGCGTCCTCGAGTGGCGCATGCACGAGGCCAACGAGCGCATGGCATACCGCAACGTGCTCAACTCGTCGCAGCCAGCCGCGAGGGCCGCGCTCGAGCGCAGCGAGCAGCCCGCGCGCGAGGAAACGCTGCGCTACCTGATGACCAACTACTAGCCGTTCGCCGGCCCGTCTTCCCCTTCGCATCACCACTGCAATGCGTTCCCGCCAGACTGCCTCGATGTTCCTGCTCGGCGCCCTCCTCACCGGAGGGGTGCTCGGCTTTTCGGCCGACCGTGTGTTCGCCAACGGGCGCTCCGTGCGCATGACCGAACCGCAGCGCGCCATGCGCCAGCAGTTGGCCAACCGGCTGGACCTGACGCCGGCGCAGCGCGAGCGCGTCGACTCGATTCTGGACGATCGTCACCGGCAGATGACCGACCTTCTCAAGCCGGTGCGACCGAAGATGGACTCGATCCGGTTGAATGCGCGCGCGCAGATCCGCCGCATCCTCACCCCCGCACAGGAAGTCGAGTTCGAGGCGGTCCTCAAGGAGCTCTCGGCCGACTCGACCAAGGGCGGCCGTCGATGACGCGTGTCCTGCTGGTGCTCGCGCTCGCCGTGCCATCGGTGAGCGCTGCGCAGATCATGGTGACGTCGACCCCCGACGTTCGCCAGATCTCTCTTGTAGAGGCCGTGAAGCTGGCGCAGCAGAACGCGCCACTCTCCGTGCTGGCGCGTGGCAGCATGCGCACGACGGGGGCCGCCACCCGCTCGGCGTTCGCCGCGTTCACGCCAACGCTGACCGCCTCGATGGGCGGCAACAACACCACCGGGCAGACGTTTTTCCAGGGCAACCTGGTGCCGTTCACCGGACTCCCGTGGAACGGAACGCAGGCGATCAACGCCAACCTCAACCTGTTCACGGGCTTTTCGCGCCTGAACGCGATTCGCGGTGCCCGCGCGGACGAAGAAGCCGCCGACGCGAACGAGCTTGCGTCACGCTACTCGGTGGCGTTCCAGGTCAAGCAGCAGTACTTCGGCGCGCTCGCTGCGCGTGAGCAGGCGTCGGCAGCGCGCGCCCAGCTCGACGCCGCCGAACAGCAGTTCCGCGCCGCGGCCGCGCGCGTGCAGGCGGGCGCCGCCACCAAGTCCGACTCGCTCCGCGCCGTCATCCTGCTGGGCAATGCGCGCCTCGCCCAGTTGACGGCCCGCAACAACGTGCGCGTGGCCAATGCGGCGCTGACGCGGCTCGTACAGTCGCCGGTGCCGGTCTCGCCGATCGTCGCCGACACCTCCAACCCGGCCGCCGTGGACGTCGACTCGGCCGCGCTGCAGGCGCTCGCCGAGGATGGGCCGGCCGTGCGGTCGGCGCGCGCACAGGTGGCGTCCGCCAAGGCGGGCGCGCGCGCGGCGCTGGGCAGCTACCTGCCCACGGTGTCACTCGGCTATTCGGTGTCGGGCAACAATCCGCAGTCGGAGTACTCGCCGGGCGGCAAGATGGCGTTCCAGAACGTGCTGCGCTTGCAGCTGTCGTACACGATTCTCAACGGATTGGTGCGCGAGCAGCAGGTGGTCAACACGCGCGTCGCCGAAGAGAACGCGTCGGCGCAACTGCGGGACGCGCTGTTCCTGGCGCGACAGAATTTCGCCCAGCAACTCGGGCTGCTTCGCACGGCGGAGCAGCAGATCGCCATTCAACGCACCTCGGTCGAAGCGGCCGAAGAGGATCTTCGCGTGCAGACGCAACGCTACACGCTCGGCGCCTCGACCCTGCTCGACGTGCTGACGTCCCAGACCGCGCTCAACCAGGCACGCGCCGCGCTGATTCAGGCGCGCTTCGACTATCGGATTGCCAAGGCCCAGCTCGAGCAGCTCGTCGGACGGGACCTGTGAGGCGACCGGCGGTCTACGCCGCCGCGCTGCTGTGGTCCGCGGCCTGTGGCGGATCGAAGGAGGCCGCGACGGTTCCGGTGCCGGCCGAGGCGGTGCAGCGGCGTGACATCGTCGTGGATGCGTCGGCCACGGGCACGGTGGAGCCGATCAACGTCGTGGACATCAAGTCGCGCGCCTCGGGGCAGATCATCAAGATGGCGGTCGAGGTGGGGTCCGTCGTGAAGCAGGGCGACGTGATCGTGCAGATCGACACGCGCGACGTGCAGAACCAGTTCGACCAGGCGCAGGCCAATGCGCGCGCCGCGGAGGCGAGCCTGTCGGTGGCGACCGCGCAGCGCAAGCGCTCGGACGAGCTGTTTGCCGGCAAGGTGATCACGCGGGCGGAGAACGAGACGGCCGACCTGCAGTTCACGCAGGCGCAGGCGCAGGTCGTGAGCGCGCGCGCCTCGCTCGACATCGCCAAGCAGCGGCTCGAGGACGCGGTGGTCCGGGCACCGATCACCGGCACGATCATCACCAAGAACGTGTCGCTCGGGACGATCATCACGTCGAGCCTGAACGCCGTCGGCGGCGGCACGACGCTGGTGCAGATGGCCGACCTGTCGAAGGTGCGATCGCGCGCGCTGGTGAACGAGACCGACGTGGGCGGCCTCAAGGCGGGCCAGGACGTGAAGGTGACGATCGATGCCTTCCCCGATCGGCCGTTCAAGGGGACCGTCGAGAAGATCGAGCCGCAGGCGGTGGTGCAGCAGAGCGTGACCATGTTTCCGGTGCTCATCTCGTTGCGCAACGAGGAAGGGCTGCTGCGCCCCGGCATGAATGGCGAAGTCTCGATCACGATCGAGCGGAAGCCGGGGGTGCTCGCGGTGTCGAACGATGCGGTGCGGAGCCCACGCGAGATCGGGAGTGCGGCCGCGTTGGTGGGGCTCGACCCCGACAGTGCGCGCGCTTCACTTGATGCGCAGCGGGGCGGGGGGAAGAAGCCGGGGAGCGGCGGACCGCCGGCGGCAGGGGTCCCGGGGGGCGACAGCGCGCGCACGCTCGGCGGCGGTCCGACCGGGGGCGCGGCGGGGGTGGCGCGCGGCGCGGGCGGTGGTGAGCCGTCGGGTGACCGCGGGGGACAGCGACAGGGTGGCGGCAAGGCGGACTCGAGCGGCGGCGCCAAGGTGCGCCCCGGCCTCGTGTTCGTGCAGGACGCCAAGGGGCGCTATGCGCCGCGCTTCGTGCGGCTTGGCGTACGGAACTACGACTACAGCGAAGTGCTGAGCGGGCTGCAGGAAGGGGAGAAGGTGGCGATGCTCGCCGCCGCGCAGCTGCAGGCCGCGCGCCAGAAGAGCAACGAGCAGTTCAAGTCGATGACGGGCGGCGGGATGCCAGGAGCGACGAAGCAGGCCGCTCCCGGGGCGGGCGGCGGCGCTCCCCGCCCGCGCGGTTAGCCGAGCAGCGCGATGCTCTTCGGCGAGATCCTTCGCGTCGCCCTCGGGGCGCTCCGCGCGAACAAGCTGCGGTCGTTGCTGACGATGCTTGGCATCGTGATCGGCGTGGCCGCCGTGATCGCGATGGTGGCACTCGGTTCGGGGGCACAGACCTCGATCAAGAACCGGATTGCGGCGCTGGGCACGACACTGCTGACGGTGAGTCCCGGACAGATTTTCGGCCGCGGCGTGGCGTCGGGGCAGGACCGGGCCCGGTTGTACTTGAAGGATGCCGATGCCGTTGCCGCGCAGGCCAAGTTCATTCTCGCGGTGCAACCCGAGATGAGCGCGCAGTACCAGGTCCAGTTCCAGAGTGCCAACACGAACACGCAGGTGGTCGGCACGACCGCCAACTACATGACGGTGCGGAAGTACGAGCTCGCGCAGGGGCGGATGTTCACGGAGGGGGAGGATCGCAGCCGGCAGCGGCTCGCGGTTGTGGGGCCGGCCGTGGTCACCAATCTCGGACTCCAGTCGCCCGAGGCGATCGTGGGCGAGACGATCCGGATTCGCGGACTCCAGTTCACCGTGATTGGCGTCTTCAAGTCGAAGGGGCAGTCCAACCCGTTCTTCAATCCCGACGAGCAGGTGCTGGTGCCGATCACGACGGCGCGGTTCCGCCTGATGGGGACCGACCGGCTCCGCTCGATGTCGGTGCTGGCGGCCACCGAGAACGACATTCCGATGGCAATGGCGGAGATCCAGCGCGTGCTGCGCCGCGAACACAAGGTGCGCGCGGGCAAGGAGAACGATTTCTCCATCCGCAACCAGTCGGACTTCCTGAGCACCTTTGCGGAAACGACGCAGGTCTTCTCGTTCCTGCTGGCCGGCATCGCCGCGGTCTCGCTGCTCGTCGGCGGTATCGGCATCATGAACATCATGCTGGTGTCGGTCACGGAGCGGACGCGTGAAATCGGGGTGCGCAAGGCGCTGGGCGCGACCAAGCTGAACATTCTGCTCCAGTTCCTGATCGAGGCCGTCGTGCTCTGCCTGCTGGGTGGGCTGGTGGGCGTGCTGTTGGGGACCGGCGGCGCCATGGCGCTGGCCAGCCTCGCCGACTGGAACACGGAGATCAGCCCGGGGTCGATCGCGCTGGCGTTCGGCTTCTCGGCGTTGGTGGGAGTCCTGTTCGGTGTGTGGCCCGCCCGACGCGCGGCGGCGCTCGACCCGATCACGGCGCTGCGTTTCGAGTAGCGGCGTGGTGAGCGACTGGCGTGGAGACCCCCTGCCGGGGAGCACCGGTCACCATATGTTCCACAGGGGGTTGGTCACGTGACCGACCTCCTGTGCCGTGCTTCCTTGTTGGAATCCAACACCGGCGCGCCGCCAACCGCGTGCGCGACGGTTCCCGAGAGTTCCGGGCCGCCCCTCTGCCGGCCCATGGTGCCATGAGCGTCTCCAAGGCCGAATCGGCCAGCACGTCGTCCCACCCCACCCCCGCGTTCACGGGGGCGATCGATGTGCCCGGGACGGGCACTTTCGAGCGCGCGCGTCCGGAGTCCCACCCGCACGGACAGCGGCTGCGCATCCTCACCCTCACGGCGCTGGGCGTCGTGTACGGCGACATCGGGACCAGCCCGCTCTACGCGTTCAAGGAAGCGTTCCTGCCGGAGTACGGGCTCACCGCCGACGTGCTCACGGTCTACGGGCTGCTGTCGATGATCACGTGGGCGCTCATCCTCGTGGTGAGCGTCAAGTACATCTACTTCGTGATGAGGGCGGACAACCGGGGCGAAGGCGGGATTTTCGCCCTGCTCGCGCTGCTTCTCAAGGACACCCGCGAGGAACAGCAGTCGAAGCGTCGTCGAAAGATCATGATCTGGATGGCGATCTTCGGTGCCGCGCTGCTCTATGGCGACGGCGTGATCACGCCGGCCATCTCGGTGCTGGGCGCCATCGAGGGGCTCGAGGTCGCGACGCCGGCGTTCACGCGGTTCGTCGTGCCGATCACGATCGTCATCCTGTTCACGCTGTTCCTGTTCCAGAGGCACGGCACGGAGCGCGTCGGCAAGGTGTTCGGTCCGGTGATGGCGATCTGGTTCATCACGATCGGGAGCCTCGGCGTGTGGCACATCGTGCAGCGGCCAGAGATCCTGTGGGCGCTGAACCCGTGGTATGGTGTGCGCTTCTTCGTGGAGCACGGAGTCGCCGGCGCGATCGTGCTCGGCGCGGTGGTGCTCGCGGTGACGGGGGCCGAGGCGCTGTACGCGGACATGGGCCATTTCGGGCGACGACCGATCGCGTTGGCCTGGTTCGCACTGGTGTTGCCGGCGCTGCTGCTCAACTATTTCGGGCAGGGTGCGCTGGTGCTGGGCGACCCATCGGCGGCCACGCACAATCCGTTCTACCTGATGGCCCCGCGCGCGTTGCTGTATCCGTTGATCGCGATCGCGGCGATGGCCGCCATCGTGGCGTCACAGGCGCTGATCTCCGGGGCGTTCTCGCTGACGCAACAGGCCGTGCAGCTGGGCTACTCGCCGCGCGTGACGATCCTGCACACGTCGAAGACCGAGGCCGGGCAGATCTACGTGCCCGAGGTGAACACGGCGCTCGCGATCGGGTGCATCCTGATCGTGCTCGCCTTCCGCTCGGTGTCGGCGCTCTCGGCCGCGTACGGGATTGCCGTGACGGGGACGATGGCGATCACGAGCGCGCTGTACTACGTCGTGCTGACCACTCGGTTCGGCTGGCCCCGGGGACGGGCCGTGGCGCTGACGCTGGCGTTCTTCGTGATCGACTTCGCCTTTCTGGGTGCGAACCTGGTCAAGATCGAGAATGGTGGATGGGTGCCGATCGTCGTGGCGCTCGGGCTGTTCGTGCTCATGACGACATGGAAGCGCGGACGAATCGACCTGACCGCCGAGCTCGGCAAGCGGACCATCCCGCTCGAGACGCTGCTCGAGGACATCGAGCGCAAGAAGCCCGTCCGCGTCGAGGGCACGGCGGTCTTCATGACGTCGACGCCGGGCGGCGTGCCGTTGGTGCTGCTGCACCACATGAAGCACAACAAGGTGTTTCACCGGCAGGTGGTGTTGCTCTCGATTCTCACCGGCGACGTGCCGCTGGTACCGGCAGAAGAGCGCGTCCAGGTTGAACCGCTGGGGCACGGCTTCTTTCGCGTGGTGGCCACCTACGGCATCATGCAGAAGCCCGACGTGAACGACGTGCTCAAGCTGGCGCAGAAGGAGGGGTTGGTCGTGCGCCGGGACATCACCTTCTACCTTGGCCGCGAACTGATCATTCCGAAGGGCGCCAGCACGATGGCGAAGTGGCGAAAGGTGATCTTCATCTTCCTGTCGCGGAATGCACGCTCACCATCGGCGTTCTTCAACATTCCCGAAGGACGTGTCGTCGAGCTGGGAGCGCAGGTCGAGTTGTAGCCCGGCGTCCAGCGTTTCGGGCCGCTCGGGTGTATGCAGTGCGAGTGGGATCGCGGCTCGGTCCCGCTGCAGCGTGACGTGTCCATCGTTTCGACCATTCAACCCAGGATGCCCCTGATGTCCCGTCTTCGCACCACCGCCCTCACCGCCGCTGCGCTTGCGCTGGCCGTCGCCGCCCGCCCTGCTGGCGCGCAGTCGCTGTTCGAGGGACAGATCACCATGACGCTCAAGTCCGCGCGTGGGTCGATCCCGACCGAGCTGTACATGCGGAACGGCGTGACGCGCATGGACGTTGCCGGCCCGGGCGGCGGCTCGATGACCATGGTCAACGACCCGTCCAAGAAGGAAATGCTGATGATCATGGCCGAGCGGCAGATGTACATCCGCCGTTCGACCGACATGGCCGCGATGCCGCAGAATCCGAACATGCCGGCGCCCGGTCCGAAGCCGACGGTCACCAAGACGGGCAAGATGGAGACGATCGCCGGCATCTCCTGCGAGCACTACACGATCACGCATGAAGGTGGCGAGAGCGAAGACGCCTGCATCGCCGGCGGGATGGGCACCTTCGCTCCGGCCGGTGGCGGCGGCATGATGGGTGGCATGGGCGGACGCGGCATGGGCGGCGGTGGTGGACAGGGCGGTGGTCCTGGCGGCCCCGGCGGTGGACCAGGTGCCGGTGAGCGCCGTGCACCGCCGCGGCAGGAGCTCGGCTGGGCGCGCGACCTCGACAAGGGGATGTTCCCGCTCAAGGTCGTGAAGAACGGCGAGACCGTGCTCGAAGTGACCAAGGTCGAGAAGAAGAAGGTCGACCCCACCCTGTTCGACGCGCCCGAAGGCTTTCAGGACATGAGCGCGATGATGGGCGGTGGTCGCGGCGGACGTCCGCCGGCGTAAGTGATCCGGCGCGCGCTGCTGGGAATGCTGCTGGCGGTCGCCGCGTGTGGCGGAGGTGATGAAGCCTCCGACTACGCAGCGACCCGCCAGGAGATCGCCACAGTCGAGGGGGCGTTGTCGATCGCCATCGACAGCGCCCCCTCGGCCGAATCGAGACGATCGGGAATTCACTGGTCGTGGCATCAGGCCCGACCGCGCATCCGTGGCGCTTTCGTCTCGTGCAGGACACCACGATCAACGCCTTCGCGCTGCCGGGCGGCTTCGTGTACGTCAACACGGCCCTCGTGCGATCGGCGCGCAATGTCGACGAGCTCGCCGGGGTGCTGGGTCACGAGGTGGCGCACGCACGGCTGCGACACGGCGCGAAGCAGCAGGACAAGGCGACGGCCACCACGCTTGTCGTCTCGTTGTTCTGCGGGCTGACATCCTGGTGCAACAACGCCGTGACTGAGGCCGTGCTTCGCGTTGGCGCGGGTGCCGCCTTCGCCAAGTTCTCGCGGACCGACGAGCTGCAGGCGGACTCGGCAGGCTTGCTCTACGCCGCGCGCGCAGGGTACGACCCGCGCGGCGTCATCCGCTTCTTCGAAACACTGCAGGCGAAGGGCGGCTCCGGATTGCCCGCAGCGCTCACCTTCCTCTCGTCGCACCCGATGGAGGAGACGCGGATCGCACGTGCGACGGCGTTGTTGCCCGCGGCACCACCAGTCGAGCCTGCACCGGCCAACGTGCGTGAGGCGTTTGCCGCTCTCAAGGCGGCGGTGGCCCCGGGGCGCACGCTCGTGACCACAACGCCGACACCCGCGCGCAGCACAACGAACGCACGCACCGATCGGCCGGCCGAGGACTCCGCTACAGCGGTACCGTCACCCGCAGCACGAGGTGGCGCCCCATCTCCCGCGCAAACCCCTTGAACCGGTTGAGCGGACGACTGTAGGTCACGTCGCCCGCATTGCGCAGCAGCACATCGAGGTGCACCGGACCGCGCGCGCCCGGTAGCTCCAGTCCACCCTGCAGATCAAACATGTGGAATCCTGCGGGGGCCACCTCGGCCACGTCGGGGCGCGTCTGCCGCATCATCTGTTCGCCACTCACGCCCAGGGTGGCGAGCACGCCGCGACCGACGCGAAGATCGCGCCAGGTCGCGCCGTACAGGAGGCGCAACGGCGGCATGAACGGCAGCGGAGTGACGAGCGACTCGTTGGTGCCGAGGCTCAGGTCCGCGCCGGCGGTCACCTCGAGGTTCCGCCGCACCTGCCAGGTCGCGCTCCCCTCGAATCCGCTGATCAGGGCGCGTCCCTGCGTGAAGCGGAAGATCTCGAACCCGGTGCGTGGCTCACGCACACCGGTCGGCCGATAATAGATGAAGCCGTCAATCGCGTTGCGGTACGCCGTCACCTCGGCGTGCCAGTCGGTCCGCTCGACGCGCAGGCCTGCCTCGATGTTCAGCGAGCGCTCCACATCCAGCGCAGGATCACCGATCTCGTACGCGAGTGTCCCCTGATGCACGCCGTTGGCGTACAGCTCGCTCGGCTGCGGCGCGCGAAAGCCGCGTCCGAGATTGGCCACGAGCGCGATGCCGTCGGCCGCGTGCCACACCGCGCCGAGATTTCCGGAGAGTGCGGTCCAGTCCTTCTGCTGCGGCGCGAGCGAGAGGGCCGTCGACGGCGCGGTCGCGAGCGAGCGGATGTCGCCACGGAGGCCGGCGGCGAACTCGAACTGCCCGCCGCGCCACTGCTCGAAGGCGTAGAGTCCCACGTCGTGCCAGCGATAGGCGGGCAGGAGTGGCTCAAGGCCGCCGCCCTCGAAGGTGAGCGCCGAGTACGAGATGCCGAACGCGCCTTCGAGTCCGAATCGCGGTGCGTGCAGCAATCGCGCGTCGGCGGTGAGCGTGCGCGCGTCGAGCGCGGTGGTCGCATCAGCAGCACCTCGCGAGGCGAACTCCGCGCGCTTGTTGTGCTGGAGACCGACGCCGAGTTCAAGGCGATCGGCGCCGAGCTGCAGCCGGGCTTCGGCACGCACCAAGTCGGTGCTGATGCGCTGGAAGCCGCTGTAGAGCGGATCGACGAGCGGATCTTCGGCAATGGCCGGGCGCTCGCGCTTGCCCGAATACTCGAGCTGCGCGCTGCCCCAGGCGCCGCGTGCACCAACGGCTCCGCCGCCACCGACCATGTCGTATGCACTGTTGCGGAGCGGACCAGCCGGCGTGCGCAGGTCACCGGCGACCTGTCCGGCGAGCGATGTACGCCACCCGAACGCACCGCGGGCGCCCTCGAGCGCGATGCTCCCCTCGGGGGCCGAGTTGTTGGTGACGTAGCCGGCGCGCAGGCGCGCCTGCATGAACGGGTCGCGCCCCAGTGCGTCAGGCAGCGGACGCGCGATCACGTTGGCGACGCCACCGAGCGCATCGGAGCCGTACAACACCGACGCGGGCCCGCGTACGACCTCGATCGCGGCGGCATCGGGCAGTTCGATGTTGGGGGCGTGATCCTCGCCCCACTGCTGGAACTCCTGCCGTTGTCCGTTGGCGACCACGAGGACGCGATTGCCGGTGAGGCCACGAATGACTGGTTTGCCAATCTCCGGACCGAGGCTCTGGTTCTGGACCCCGGGCATGCGCGCGATGGTTTCGCCGAGCGATGGCGCGCGCGCCGTCCGGAGCACGGTCTCGTCCATGGTGGCGGTGGCCTGCGGCGCGTCGAAGACGCGGGTGGCGAGCGGCGTGGCGCTCACCTGCACGGCACCGAGGGCGACGACGGCAGGCTGGAGCACGACGTGGAGGGTATCGGTCAGCGCGAGCACCGGCATGACCGTGCGCGAGACGGGGCGAAAGCCCGGCCGCGTGACGACGACCCGTACGGTGGTGTGCGGCAGCTCGGCGAAGCGTGCGCATCCGTCGGCGCCGGTACGCGCGGTGCGGGCGGCCTCGAGCACGCGCACGGTCGCACCGGCGACCGGCGCACCGGTGGTGTCGGCTCCGCAGGTCACGAGCAGGCGGACCCCCTGCGCCCGGGCGCTCGGCGTCGCAACGAGAACCGCCGCACCGGCGAGGGCGAGGCGGCGCGCGGAGAGAGTTAGTAGAGGCTTCTGCATTTGTTAGGTATGCCTAACTTTATACAGTGCGCCTTTGACGTCAAGGCATGCGGGGGTTCGCACGCGATGCCTGTCTGGGCCGCCTCGCGACCTGCCGCGCGCGCGGCAGGTCGCCGATCAGCACGGCAGCGGCTAGATGCTGACCGTACCCCGGACGATGCGCGGCATCGCGGTGCGCGGCATCGGGACCCGCGGCATCGTCAAGCCGCGCAGGTTGATCGCGCCGCCGTCGTCTCCGAAGATGAAGGCGCCCATGTTGTCGCCGACGTCCGAGGCCTTCCCCAGCTTGACCTTGATCTCCTTGTAGCGTCCGTTCTGGAAGACGCGCAGCGTGACGTCGTCGCCGGGCTTCTTGTCGCGCAGCGCCTTGGTGAGTCGATTGCGGCGGGCGTTGCCGATCGCGTCGTCCCCCGCATCCTCGCGCGGGACGCGCAGGTCGATGCCGTCGATCGCGGCAATGCGATCACCTTCGGCGATGCCGGCCTTCTCGGCCGGGCCACCGTCGGTGACACTCGAGAGGAAGACGCCGAGCGTATCGCGCTTCCCTCCAGAGCCGCCCATCGCGACGCCGAGCACGGCGCGATTGTTGACACGCTCACGGGCATCGCGCGCGGACACCGACATCATGTCGTCACTCGAACCGGTCTTGACCCGCAGCGACTTGACGCTGCCATTCGACCAGACGCCGAGCGTGACCTCGTCGCCGGGCTTGACCTTGCCGAGCTCGCGGTGGAGCCGGTTCTGCATCATGCCGATGAGTTCGGGTTCGCCCGCGTCCTCCCGGTCGAGCTTGAGGTTGACGCCATTGATGGATTGGAGGCGCTGTCCCTCCTCGAGCCCGGCTTTGTCGGCGGGGGAGTTGGCGGTGACGGACTGGATGAGCAGGCCCAGGGTGTCGCGCTTGCCGCCCGAGCCAGTGGAGATGCCGAGGAAGGCGCGTTCGCTCCCGTCGGTACTGAAGGCGAAGCTGCCGCCCGGCGCGCGCGTGATGGTGACGCTGCGCGATTGGGCAGAGGCGGGCTGACTGAGCAACGCCGCCAGTGGCAGGATGAGAACGGGCAGGGTGGTGTATCGCATGGGCGCGCTCCTGAACGAGGAGAAGGGGATCGAATGGCTGCTGCTGCCTGCATGGACACCAGGGGTGGGACGAATGGTTGCCGCCCGGTCGGCGCGCCGGGGGACGCAACCCTTCCGGCAGTCGTCCTGTCGGAGGGGGGCACACAGCCGATCTGGCTGAACGCGAACGACCCTGGGGACGCGTGACCGACCAGCAACTGATTGCGCAGGTACTCGCCGCCGACCCACGGGCCGAGCGCGAGTTCTACGACCGTCATGTGGACCGGGTGTACCGCCTTGCCTACCGGCTGGCGGGGGATGGGACGTTGGCGCAGGACTTCACGCAGGAAACGTTCGTGCGGGCGTTCGAGCGGCTGGCGCAGTTTCGAGGCGAGGCGGCGCTGTCCACGTGGGTCTGTTCGATCTGCGTGTCGGTCTCGCTGAACGGGATCAAGTCGCGCACATCGCGCAGCCAGCGCGAGGTGGCCGTGGACGTGATGCCGGATGCGCCCGTGACGCGGCGGGAAAGCGAGCCCGATCTCAAGTCGCGCATGCAGTCGGCGATCGACGCACTGCCGGATGGCTACCGCACGGTGTTCCTCATGCACGACCTCGAGGGTTTCACGCACGAGGAGATCGGCCGGGCACTCGAGATCCAGCCCGGCACGAGCAAGGCACAACTGTTCCGGGCCCGCGCCAAGCTGCGCGTGGCGCTGGCTGACTTCGCAGGAGACTGGGCATGACCGATCCAACCAATCGAGAGGAAGCGCCGCTCACCGGTGCGCTGCACGAGGCGGCCACCGCGTACCATGCGGCCGGCGACCTGGTCCCGCGCGAGGCGATGTGGGCGGCGATCGCGGCGCGCCGTTCGGGAAGCGATGCTGCGATGGTCGCAACGGCGCAGAGCACGGCACAGGTGGTGCCGATCCGCCGCGTGCCGCGCTGGGCCTACGCGGCGGCGGCCACGATGCTGCTCACGATGGGAATCGGTATTGGCCGGCAGATGCGTGGCAATCTGGTAGCGGCACGCGAGCTGGCGCGCGGCGACAGTCTGACGTCGGTGGCCGTGTGGCAGGAAGCGAGCGTCGAGCATTTCGGCCAAGCCGAGACGCTGCTCACCTGGTTGGCGAGCTCGAGGGAGGCGCGCGCCGATGCACAGCTGACCGCGTGGTCGCGCGACCTGCTCGTCGGCACGCGGCTGCTGCTCGATTCGCCGGCCGGCCGCGACCCGCGTCGACGCCCGATGCTGCTCGAGCTTGAACTGGTCCTGGTGCAGCTGGTCGAGTCCGGACCGAGCGCCGCGCCTGCCGACCGCACGATGATGGACGAGTTGCTCTCGCGCTCGTCGCTGCTCTTGACCCGTCTTCGGACGACCGTCCCTGCGGGGATGTCGGCCGCGCAACCCTGAGGCTTCGCAAGGAGATGTCGATGCTGACGACAATGATGGCTGGACTGCTGATGGTCGTGCAGACCGTGCCCGTGACCCCCGCCGTACCGCCACGCGCGAGCGCTCCGGTCGCACACGCGACGAGCGCGGTGCCGGTGGCGGTGCCGGTGGCGCGCGCCGCCCGACCGATGCCGATGCCGATGCTCGCAGCGACCCCGCGTGCGGTGGCCGCGGAGGTCGATGCGGCCGAGAGCTTCGACGCTGACCCTGCGGATTCGCTCTTCCGCGTGGCGAACGAGCGCCTGGCCAAGGGCGACTACCGCGGCGCAGCCGAACTGTTTCGCGTGCTTCGGCAGCGCTATCCCAAGTCCTCGCGACTGGGCGACGCGATGTACTACGAAGCGTTCTCGCTCTACCGCGCCGGTGACCTGCCCCGCGCCCGCACCACGCTCGACGACCTCAAGCGCAGCTACCCGGCGCAGGCGGCCCGCGGTGACGCGAACACGCTCCGCACGCGCATCTGCGGCGAACTGGCGCGGCAGGGCGACGGCAATTGCGCCGAGGAAGTGACGCGCATGTCGACGAGCGCCGCCGGCATGAGCGCGGGCTCGGCCGGCAGTGCGAGTGCCGGCGTGGGTCGCACCTCCAGCGGATCACGCACGCGTGACACCGGCTGTGGCAGTGACGACGAGGAGGACGACGAGCGCATCGCGGCGCTCAACGCCCTCATGCAGATGGACGCAGATCGCGCGATGCCGATCCTGACCAAGGTGCTCGCCAAGCGCGAGAAGTGCTCGGAGCGGCTGCGGCGGAAGGCGGTGTTCCTCGTGTCGCAGAAGAAGCTCCCCGAGACGGCGGACATCCTGCTGGCAGCGGCCAAGGACGACCCGGACGCCGAGGTGCGCGAGCAGGCGGTGTTCTGGATGTCCCAAGTGCGCGACCCGCGCGTGACCGACATGCTGACGGGGCTGCTCAACAATCCGAAGTCGGACCCGGCGCTCCGCGAGAAGGCGTTGTTCGCACTCTCGCAGAACCATTCGGCCAAGGGCGGCGACGTCTTGCGCGCCTTCGCCGAGAACGAGAGCATGCCCACCGAGCTGCGCGAGAAGGCGATCTTCTGGCTCGGCCAGCAACGCGACGCCGACAAGGGCGACTACCTGCGCACGCTCTACCGGAAGATCGGGAGCCTGGAGCTCAAGGAGAAGGTGCTGTTCTCGCTCTCACAGCAGCGGGCGCGCGGTAACGAGGCGTTCCTGCTCGGGATCGTGGCCGACCCGAAGGAACCACTCGAATTGCGCAAGAAGGCGATCTTCTGGTTTGGCCAGATGAACGGCGACCTGGCGGCACTCAATGGGCTCTATGCCAGGCTCGACGATCGCGAGCTCAAGGACCAGCTGATCTTCGCCTACTCCCAGCGACGCGATGCGTCGGCGGTTGATCGCCTGATGGAGATCGCGCGCACGGAGAAGGATCGGGAACTGAAGAAGAAGGCCATCTTCTGGCTGGGGCAGTCACGCGATCCGCGCGCGGCCGGCTTCCTGGCCGAGTTGATCGACCGATGAACGCCGCGCGCTGGGGCCTGCTCATCGTCGTGGGGGGGGCGTGTGCCACCCCCGTGATGGCCCAGGAGTCGATTGCGCGCGCGGTGCAGCGCTCGGGGACCGGGACGGTGCGCCTCGCATTCCGCGCACGCGCCGGCGTGTGTGGCAGCGGCCAGTCGATGTCGTTCAACACGGGACGTACCGAGTGGCGCGGCAAGCGCGGCGAGTGGGAGTCGGAGTGTGACCCGGGACCGGTGCGCGTGGCCGTCGACGTGCAGGACGGGACGCCGACCGCGCTGCGCTTCTATGTGGGGGGCCGCTGGGGGACGCGTGCCGAGGGCGTCGACGCGGGGATGGTCGGTGCGGCTGAGGCGGCGCGATACTTCGGACAGCTCGCCGAGCGTGGAGCACCGCGCGTGGCCAAGGAGGCGATTGTCATCGCGACACTCGCCGACTCGCTCGACGTGACGCCCATGCTCCTGCGCGTCGCCAAGGACGAGAAGCGCGAGCGCGACGTGCGGAAGAGCGCCGTCTTCTGGCTCGGTCAGGCGGTCGGTGACGCGATCGCGCCGCTCGATGGCATCGCGAACGACGCGGACGAAGATCTCGAGGTGCGCAAGCAGGCGGTGTTTGCCCTCTCGCAGCGCCCCAAGGATGAAGCGGTGCCCGCGCTCCTCAAGATCGTGCGCGGCAGGTCGGACCCGCGCATCCGGAAGACGGCGGTCTTCTGGCTCGGGCAGTCGGGCGATCCGCGCGCCGTCGCGTACTTCGAGGACGTGCTGACGCGTCCGTAGCCCTGCTCCGGGCTACGGGAGCGTGAACCGCGCGGTGACGGTCTTCGTGAGATTGCTCGTGTTACGCACGGTCAGCGCGACCGTATAGCTCCCCGCGCTCGTGTACGTCCGCGTGGTCAGCTTGCCTGTCTGGAAGGAGCCTGCGCCGAAGTCCCACGTGTACGAGTCGATGCCGACCTCGTCCGTCGAGCGCGCGGCGTCGAACGTGCAGACGCGCGTGGTGCGTACGCAACTCACGGTGAAGCTGGCGACCGGCGCTACGGGAGTGGTGCGCACGTCGTACGTCACGTTGGCCGACTGCCCGGCGTCGTCGGTGACCGTGAGCTTGACGGCGTAACGGCCCTGCGCGCTATAGGTGCGTGCCGCCGTGGCGCGCGTGCCGCTGACGACGGCCGAGCCATCGCCGAAGTCCCACTCGTACCGTGCGATCCGGCCGTCATCGCTCGAGCCACCGGCATTGAGGGAGCAGGTGCGTCCGGTACACGAGAAGGTCGCCGACGGCGCGGGCGGGAGATCACGCACGGTGACCGTGTCGGTCGCCGTGTTCGTGAGACCGGGGCGGTCACGCACGGTGAGCGTGACGGCGTAGCGACCGTCGGCGGTCCACGCCTTGGTGGTTGTGGCACTCGTCGCGCCCGAGAGCGACTGGAACGTCCACACGTACCCGGTCACGGCGGCATCATCCGTCGACGTGCGACCGTCGAAGGCGCAGGAGCGGCGTGTGCAGGTGCGCGTGATCCTCGCCACGGGCGCAGCGTTCGGTGCGCCGGTCGAGCCGCCCGAACTCGGTGGCGGCGCGCTCGTGGTGATGAACACCATCCGGTTGCCGGCGGTCGTGCGCGCGTCCGTCACGACGTTGGTGCTCGCGCCACTGACGAGTGCCGAGTGCACCTGGGCCGGCGTCGCGGTCGGGAACGCTTCCAGATAGAGCGCCGCAACCCCCGCCACGAACGGCGACGCCGCCGAGGTGCCGTTCCAGCTCTTGGAGCCGACATCGACGGTGTTCAGCGCACCGACGACATTCGCGCCCGGCGCGAACAGGTCCACGCAATTGCCGAAGTTCGAGAACGAGGCACGCGCATCACGGTTGTCCGTCGCCCCGACCGTGATCGCGCTCGGCGCGCGCGCGGGCGACTTGGTGCAGGCGTCCGTCGTCTCGTTGCCCGCCGCCACCACGACGATGATGCCCGCAGCCGTCGCGCGTGCGACGGCGTCGTCGATCGCCTGCGTGGCGCCGCCGCCGAGCGAGAGGTTGGCGACCATCGGCACGGACGCATTCGCGCGCTTCTGCTGGATGACCCAGTCGAGAGCGCGAATCACGGTCAGCGACGAACCCGAGCCCGAGCACGGAAAGACGCGGACATCGTACAGCGACGAGTTGATGGCCGTGCCCAAGGTGCTGCCGGCGGCGTTCGACGCCACCAGCGTGCCGTGGCCGCCGCAGTCGCTCCCCCAGTCCGTGTTCTGGTCCTGCGCATTGTAGCCGCCGACCACGCGGCTGCCGAACTCGGCATGCGTCCGGCGAATCCCGGTGTCGAGGATGTAGATGCGCACGCCGTTGCCGGTCGTGCTCGCCTGGAAGCGGCCATCCAGTGGCAGGGTGCGTTGATCCAGGCGATCGACCGCCCACGGGGTGCCGCTCTGCATCGTGGACATGACCTCCTCCTTCTCGGAGTAGGCCACGCGCGTGTCGGCCAGCATCGCGTCAAGCTCCATTTCCGAGAGCGGGGCGATGAAGCCGTTCATCTCGGGCAGCACCACGATGGAATCCGCGCGCGCCCCCGCACCCGGCGCATACTGCGCGATCAACTGCCGCGCGACGGCCCACACCGAATCGGGCCCGTCCTGGAGGGCGACGATGCTCGGATGCACGATGTCCGCGCCCACATAGGGCGGCAGCGTCACGATCGGGATGTTTCCCCCGACGCTCGTGCCATCGGGCGTGAGCGCGTCCTGCACCGCGCACGATGCGACGACGGTGGCGAAGGCCACGACGACGGCACGACGAGCGAGAGGCAGGGGACGCATGGGAGGCGAAGTTCGGGAGGAAGGGCGTGGGATCATCGGCGGGTATCGGCCCATCACGACCACTCCTTGAGTCCTCGGACTGGTCCGGCGCCGCGCCTGTCGTGCGCTTGCGTCACGACCGTTCCGAAGGCACCCTTCCGGCATCATGCCCGACGCCTCCGTCCGCCTCGCGATCTATCGCCACTTTGCCGCGCACGGAGTCCCGCCCTCGCGCGCGGCGCTTCGCGAGCAGTGCGACCTCGGGGATGCCGAGCTTGACGCCGCCCTCGAACGGCTCGATGCGGGCCGGGCCATCGTGCTCGCCCCCGGAAGCCACGATCTCTGGATGGCGATGCCCTTCTCCGCCGTGCCGACCGACTATCGCGTCGACTGGGGCGCCGCGTCAGGCTTCGCGAACTGCGCGTGGGACGCCCTCGGCATTGCCGCCGCGCTCGCGACCGACGCCACGATCACCTGCCCGGACCCCCTCGATGCGTCGCCCCTGACGGTGCGGGTTCGCGGCGGTGTCGTGATGCCGGACAGTCACGTCGTGCATTTCGCGGTTCCAGCCGTGCGCTGGTGGGACGACATCGGCTTCACGTGAAGCACGATCCTGGTCTTCCGGTCGGAGGACGACGTGCAGCGCTGGTGTGAACGTCGACACCGCAGTGTCTCCGGCCTCATGCCGATAACCACGACGTGGGCTCTCGCCCGCGCCTGGTATCACGACCGCCTCAGTCCTGAGTGGCGGCGTCCGACGCGCGACGAGATTTCTGTGCTGTTCGCCAGCATGGGCCTCACGGGCCCGGCCTGGTCGTTCGGCTGACAGCCCCACTCCCGGACCCCTCATGCCTGCACTCCGCACCGTCCTGCTGTCCGCCACGCTGCTCACCGCGTCCGCGCACCCGTCCAACGCGGCCGCGGCGCAGGACGCGGCACTCGAGAGTGTCCCTCGGCTGACCACCCTCGTGGCACGCCCGGGCAGCGATGTCGCTCCGGTCGTCGAACGATTCACGGCAGATCGCAACGCGCTCGCCCGTCGATACGACGGCGAAGGCTCGCCGCGACAGCGCCAGCGCATGCGCGCCTTCCACGACGCGTGGCGGACACGACTCCGCGAGATCCCCTTCGATCGTCTGAACACCGAAGGCAAGGCCGATTGGGTGTTGCTCGACAACCACCTGACGTATCAGCTCGCGCTCATCGCGCGACAGGAGCGCCAGCGCGCCGAGACCGCGCCGCTGCTGCCGTTTGCCGATGGTCTGCTGATGCTGCACGACGCTCGGCGGGAGCTCGAGCCGGTGCGTGCGCCGGAGGCGGCGCGCGCACTCGCCGCCGCGCTCAAGGCGGTCGACTCGTTGCGCGCCCTCTGGGAGCCGGCCCCTGCCACCGACTCCGCCGCGCGCGCCCGCGCCAAGGCGGCCCAGCCGCGCGTCTCGCGCACGATCGCGAACAGGGGGGCGGTACAGGTGGACGAACTCCGCGCCACCCTGCGCACGTGGTACCGCTTCTACGACGGCTACGATCCGCTCTTCACCTGGTGGAACCGGGTCCCGTACGCGAAGCTCGATTCGGGGCTCATCCGCTACGCACGCACGCTGCGGGAGAGGATCGTCGGGATTCCGCCGCAGGTGGCGCAGCGCCTCTCGGGCGGTGCGGCCGGCTCCGGCGACGACGGCGCCAGCGACGGCCCCATCATCGGCGACCCGATTGGCGCAGACGGGCTCAAGGCCGACCTCGCGCACGAGATGATCCCCTACACGGCCGATGAACTGATCGCGATCGCCGAGCGCGAGTATGCGTTCTCGCTGAGCGAAGTGAAGAAGGCCGCGCGCGAGCTGGGCTTCGGCGATGACTGGAAGAAGGCGATGGACAAGGTGAAGGACACCTATGTCGAGCCCGGCAAGCAGCCCGAGCTCATTCGCAACCTCGCACGACAGGCCGAGCAGTACTTCGCCGAGCACGACTGGGTCACCATCCCCAAGCTCGCGACCGAGGACTGGCGGATGGAGATGCTCTCGCCCGAGCGGCAGAAGACGAGCCCGTTCTTTCTTGGTGGCGACCTGATCCTCGTGTCGTACCCGACGATCGACATGGCGGATGACGACAAGCTCATGAGCCTGCGAGGCAACAACCCGCACTTCTCGCACGCGACCGTCTTTCACGAACTCAACCCCGGGCATCACCTGCAGGGGTTCATGCAGGCGCGCTACAACACGCACCGTCGCCTGTTCGGCACCCCGTTCTGGAACGAGGGACAATCGCTGTACTGGGAGATGTTCCTCTGGGATCGCGGCTTTCACGCGAGCCCGGAAGACCGGATCGGTGCGCTCTTCTGGCGCATGCATCGGAGCGCGCGGATCATCTTCTCGCTCAACTTCCACCTGGGGAAGATGACGCCGGAGCAGTCGGTGCAGTTCCTCGTCGACACGGTGAACTTCGAGCGCGCGAATGCCGAAGGCGAGGTGCGCCGCTCCTTCAACGGCACCTATTCGCCGCTCTACCAGGCCGGCTACATGCTCGGCGGCCTGCAGATCCGGGCGCTGTACAAGGAGCTCGTGACGAGCGGCAAGCTCACCGATCGCGCGTTCCACGATGCGATTCTCGAAGGCGGGGCGATGCCCATCACGATGGTGCGCGCGCGCCTCGCCAAAGTTCCGATTCCGCGCGAGGGTCTCCCCGCGTGGAAGTTCGCCGACCAGCTGCCGCCGCCCGTGCCATGGAGCGCGCGCCGGTAGCGGAGAGCGGCGACGACCGCCGCCAGCACTACCGGATCATCTATCCGGTCATGGTCCAGCCGCGGTTCGTGATCGCCGGCGCGCGGGACCACGTGCGCGTGCGCGACTGTTCGGAGTCGGGCCTCCGGTATGCGTCGGCGGGCGGCACACGTCCATCACTCGGAGACTTCGTGTGCGGCCGCGTGCACTTCCACCCGCGCCGTCAGATCGAGGTCGAGGGAGAGGTGATACGCGTCGGACGTGACGACATCGTGCTGCGCCTGCTGCATCCCGGCATTCCGCTCGCGACGATCTTTGCGGAACAGCGCCACTTGATGCGCTTGTACCCGGATGGGTTCGACCCGAAGCAACGACAGGACTAGACCGGGATCGGCGCGACCTGCGGTCGCAGGCCCCGCGCCTACACCACGATGTTGAGCAACCGGCCCGGCACGAAGATCACCTTCTTCGGCGTGCCGGTCACGAACTTGGCGAGACTCGCGTCCGCCATCGTCGCCTCGACGGCCTGCTCCTGCGTCGCCGACGTGGACAGCGTCACCTTGCCGCGCGTCTTGCCGTTCACCTGCACCACGCAGTCCCACGAGTCGGACACGAGGCGCGCGGCGTCATACGCGGGCCACCCCGAGTCGAAGATGCTCCGGGTGTGGCCGAGCCGCTCCCAACAGGCCTCCGCCAGATGCGGCGCGAACGGTGCCACCAGCTGCACGAGCGGCTCGACCTCCGCGCGATGCACCTGTCGCTCGCCCGTACGCATCGCGTTCACGTATTCCATCATCGCGGCGATGGCGGTGTTGTAGGCCAGCGCGGGCAGGTCCTCGCCCACCTTCTTGATCGTCTGGTGGAGCTTGCGCATCACGGCGTCGTCCGGTGCGCCGTCGGTGGTGCACTCATGCACGGAGCCCCACACGCGATCGAGAAACCGCTTCACGCCGCTGATGCCGCGATCGCGGAAGTCGCCCCCTTCCTCGTAGGGACCGAGGAACATGAGGTACGTCCGGAACGCGTCGGCGCCCCACTCCTCGAAGTAGGCGTCGGGGTTGATCACGTTCCCGCGGCTCTTCGACATCTTCGCGCCTTCACGAATGATCATCCCGTGCGCACGGAACTTCGTGAACGGCTCCTCGAAGTCGATGTGCCCGGCATCCTTGAGCACCATCGTGATGAAGCGCGCATACAGCAGATGCATCACGGCGTGTTCGTTGCCGCCGATGTACGTCGTGACGGGCAACCACCGTTTGGTGATGGCCGGATCGAACGGCACGTCATCGTGTCCCACGCTCGGGTAGCGCAGGAAGTACCAGGCACTGTCGAGAAAGGTGTCCGAGACGTCCGTCTCGCGGCGGGCGTCCTGTCCGCACGCGGGGCACGCCACGTGGAACCACTCCGCGTGGCGCGCCAGCGGCGAGACGCCCGAGTCGTCCGGCTTGAAGTCCGCGATGTTGGGCAACAACACGGGCAGATCGGCCTCCGGCACCGCGACGGGCCCGCACGCGTCGCAGTGGATGACCGGGATCGGCGGCCCCCAGTAGCGCTGCCGGGAGATGCACCAGTCGTGCAGTCGATACTGCGTGACCGGCGTGGCCGTGCCACGGCTCTGCAGCCACGCGGTCACCGCCCGCTTTCCTTCCTCCACGCCGAACCCGTCGAACTGGCCGGAGTTGCAGAGCTTTCCCCCCGACGTGTCCGTCACCGCACCGGTCACGATCGGGTCGTGCGCGTGCTCGCCCTCGCGCAACACGACGCGCGTGATGGGCAGGTCGAACGCGAGCGCAAACTCGAAGTCGCGCTCGTCATGGCCGGGCACCGCCATGATCGCGCCCGTGCCGTAGCCCATCAGCACGTAGTCGGCGATCCACACGGGCACGAGCTGCTCCGTGGCCGGGTTCACGGCGTACGCACCCGTGAACACGCCCGTCTTCTCCTTGTTCGTCTTGCGTGTGACCAGGTCCTGCTTGCGTGTACGCTCGCGGTACTGCTCGACCGCCGACCGTTGCTCCGCCGTGGTGATCGCATCCACCAGCGCATGCTCCGGCGCGAGCACCAGATACGTGGCGCCGAAGATGGTATCCGGGCGCGTCGTGAACACGCGGATCCGGTCCTCCGCGATCGCCAGCTCCTCCGTCACGCTCACCATCGCGCTTCCCGCATCGGCCGCCGGATCGCTCACCGAGAACACCAACTCGGCGCCTTCCGACTTGCCGATCCAGTTCCGCTGCGCGCTCTT
>JANMLN010000135.1:0-14251 GCA_031372565.1 Gemmatimonadota bacterium
CGGGCGCCGAAGCCCTGTACGGGGCTTCGGCGCCTTCCATTCAGAAATCTGAGCATTTCTTCGGTCCGAAGGCCCTCGGTGTCGATAGCGCACGGCGTGTTCACGAGAATACATACTGTCCCTACCGTTGGTCGTCCAGTCGCATTCCACCGCACAGTTAGCCAACCCCTCGCAAGCTGGGCCTCACCTGTGATGGTGCCGTCGCAGCCACAGAATCCGGTGCAGCCAATGAAGCTTGAGTCCCGCCCGGCCACTGGCTGAGGTGTCCGCACTCTCCGCCCTCGTCGTTCGTTGCGCCCGCGGGCTGAGCACCGGGTGCTACACGCCGACCGAGGCCGAGGCCGCGATTCGCCACGTATTCGCCGTGGATACTCAGCTGGTGCGGGACGGGAGCGATCCGGTGGCGAAGCTCGACGGCGCACTGGCAGGATGCGGCGGCTGGAGCCGCCGCCGGACGCTTTACGGGGGCGACCAGCGGCCGATGGGTGGCGATGACCTGCTCGATACGACCCGGGATGCCGCCAGGATCCGCGCCATATTCGTGGAGCCCGAGGCGGGGCGGCGCAGGGTGGGGCGGGCGATCCTCGCGGCTTGCGAGGCCGCGGCAACGGCGGCCGGGTACGCGCGCTTCGAGCTGATGGCGACGCTGCCCGGAGTGCCGTTCTACGCGGCGTTCTGGTACGTGGCCGAGGAGCCCATGATGGACGTGCTGCCGGATGGCACGCCGCTCAGGTTCGTGCGGATGACGTGCACACCGCAGGGTGGATGCACGAAGCGGTGCCGCGAATCGTCGCGACGCCGCCTTCGTCGAACGTGGAAAGCCTGTGCCTATGACGTCACGCCCTTGTGTTGGTCAAGCCACCCCCGGGAGCGTGGTCATCTTGGCCGCCTCGTGACTCGGCCGCCACCGAATGCCATGCGGCTCGTCGGGCCGGATGCATCGGGGTACACATCGAACACGGGAGCGCTCGCCGTGCACCGCAGGCCCACGCGAGGCACGGGCGTCGGCGCGAACGCGTCCTGGCATCCGAGCGCCAAGCAGCCAACCAACACGAGGGCGCGAGGGCGCGAGGGCGCACGCGCCGGAGCGATGACCCGCAGCGGTGCGCCCGCGCTGCGTCGCGCGTACGCCCATCTGCGACCACAAGATACGGGCCCGTCACGGGGACGGCGAGAGTTGCCGAGCTACCGCGCCTGCTTCTTCGGAATCAGGATCGTCCCGCGACAGGTGATCGCTCCGCAGCGGCACGGATACGCCTTCTTGGCGGCCGGCGTGTGACGCTCCTCGAGCACATACGCGTAGTCGTACACCAGCTCCTCGCCGGGCTCGATGTCGTGGATGGTCTCGATCCAGAGGCGGCGCCCGTCGACGACGACATCGCAATTGGGTGCGCACGAGTGATTGAGCCATCGTGCCTCGTTGCCGTTCACCCCCGCATCCACAACGATCTCGTCGTCAATGGCGAACAGGAACGTGTGATGGGTTCCGTCAGCGTTCGGGTATCGCGCTTCCGCTTGGGCGACCGTGAGCCGCTCGCCCGCATACTCGACGAGGCGGACGCCCTCGGCGATGGCGCGCGTCGCGAACGCACCACGTCCGGAGATGACCGAGGGACGCACCTCGAACGGGTACGGCGGACGCGGCTCGGGGCCCTCGAGCGCGGTCGGTGGCGGCGGGGCGTCCAGTCGGACCCGTCGTGTCATGCGGATCTCCATTCTGCAGCCCGCGCCTGCAGGTCAGTCGTCAAGCCACGTTCCCGCGCGACACTCGTCAGCAGGGCGATCCCGCTCCCGCAGGAGAGGAAGCCGGACATCTCTCCAAGGTGCGCGCTCCAGCCACGCGAGGAACTCGCGCGGCCAGACAGCAGATCTTTCGGGAGAATCGTGACGTGACACAAGATCGGGACGAGAATCGGTGAAGGATACTCGCCCCGGCCCGTAGTTGGAATCAAGAAAACGTCCGTGAGCATCGACTGAGGCCGCGCCGACCGCTACCGCCCGATCTCGTCCTTGTAGGCCGCGCGCAGCCCGGCCAGATACTGGTCGAACAGCCCGGACAGCGTCTTGAACTCCGTCTGCACCGCCGTGCGAAACGCCGTGTCGGTCAGGAAGTCGTACAAGATGGCCGCCTCGGTCTTCGCGTCGATCAGGAACGCCGAGTGGCCGAGCGCGGAGTAGTTGTCCGCCGTCATCTCGTACGTGTGATTGCTGAAGTTCGAGCTGGCCGCCGTCACGCCGACGCCGGGGATGTCGCGCGCCATCCAGCCGGTCTCCTCGTAGCCCGACGGCCGCACCGGCTCGGGGTTGACGCGAATCGCGCCGAACTTCTTCACGTACGCGAACATCAGCTCCTCGAGCGTGCCCAGCGACACCCCATCGCGGTACTCGCCGCCGGTGCGATCGATCTCGACCGTGGTGCCAGTGGCCAGCGCGGCGCCCTGTGCGGCGTGCACCATCATCGAGTCCACGTGCGCGAGGTACACCTCGTCGGGGTACCGGATGTAATAGTCGACCACTGCGCGGTCGGGCACGACGTTGGGTGCGATCCCCCCCTCGGGAATCACCCCCTGCACGCTGACTTCGGGGCGCAGGCTCGACCGGATGTGGTCGACCGCGGAGTAGAACATCACCGCCGCGGCGACGGCGTTGCGACCGTTCCAGCTCGACATCTGGTGCGAGGGGCGTCCCTTGAAGACGAACTTCACCTCGTTGATGTTGAGACAACACGAGCCGAACCCTGCGCGCGTGCGCGACGTCTGCCCTCCGATGCCGTGGCTGCGGATCATGATGTCCGCGCCCTTGAACACCCCGGCCTTCCACATCGTCACCTTCGACGGCGGACCGACCTCTTCGGCGGGCGTTCCGTAAATCTTGATGCGCCCCTGAATCTTCCGGTCGGTCATGAGCTGCTGAAGCCCGAGCGCGGCGGCCATGGCCACGGGGCTCTGCGCGTTGTGCTGGTCGCCATGAAAATCGCCTTGCGTGCCGCGCAGCGCGTCGTACTCGGCAATCAGCCCGAGTGTGGGCCCGTTCGTGCCCGCCGGCGCGTCCCACGACGCCACGAATGCGGTCTTGAGACCGGCCACGTCCCGTTCGATCCGGTACCCCTGCGAGGCAAGCACCTTGGTCAGCGTGTCGACGGCCTTGAACTCTTTCCATCCCGTTTCAGGGTTGCGACCAATCCAGTCAGAGAGGTCCTGCATCCCCCCCTTCCAGGCCGCCTCCACGCGCGCGAGCAGCTTGTCGCGGTCGGGGTTCGCGCGCGCGACCATGCGCTCGGCCATGGCGGTGGGCGCCAGCTTGGCCTGCAACGCATCCAGCTGGTCGAGGACTCCCTTGGCGGCGGCGCGCTCGGTGGGCGTTGATTGCGCCGACGCGACCGACGCGACGGCGACAAGGACGATGAGGGCAACGAGCGGCAGCGTACGCATGTGGATCAGACCTCGACCAGGTGAGAAGGGACGCGGGCGGCAAACGTAGGCGTGGACGGCGCGTGCGCGAGCGCGTCCGAGGGCCTACGGACTCAACGCACCAGGCATGACGCGCGCTGCGCCGATCGCGCGGGCGCCGTCGCCCCTTGCCGCGTGCGTGTTCGCGCACAACCTTCGACGCGATGCGGTGGTGTGCCCTCGGACTGGTGCTGGTGGTGGGCTGCTATCCGGCAGCCCGGCAGCCGCGCGCCCTGCCCCCGGTTGCCGATGTGCAGCGCTGGGTCGATGAGGCCAAGGCGCGCCTCGACACGGCGCTCCGCACCACCGAAGCGCGGCGCGTGCTCGCGCAACTCGACCCCGACGCGACGATCGTGGTGCGCGGGCGCGATTCCATCGTCGGCGCCGAGGCCGTGGTGCGGGCCCTGCGCAACGATTACGAGGGCGTTGGCGTGCCGTCGTTGTTCATGCTGGCGCCGCAGCGCGAAGCGTGCGCCGATGGTGTCTATGAGTACGAGGGGTCGCTGGGCGTGCAGGTGGTGTCGGCGGACCGCGCGCCGCGCCTCGTCGACTTTCGCTATGCCGCCAAGTGGGCCGTCGACGGCAGGCGGGTGCGGCTGCGGCGCCTGGCGCTCGCCCCCCCCGAGAGCGAGGCCGGACCGAGTGAAGCGCTCTGTCCGAGTCGCTCGGTGGTGGAGTTTCCGCAGCGGCGCCTGGTCGTGACGTTCATGTCGAGTCTGTTCAGCGTCCAGACCAACCGGTCGCGCGCGAACGTCGCCTCCTTCCTCCAAGGGCAGGGCTTCGCGGTGACTGATGTGCGCGATCCGATCGAACTCGGGTTTGCGAGCGAATCCGACATCGTCCCGTGGGGCACCGTGGCGATCCGCGCACGCGTGGGGGGCGGCGTGTCGGTCGAAGCCTATTGGGCGCTCGATGATGCCTGGTGGAACGCCCAGGTCTCGGCCACGGTCACCGGGCAGGCGCGGTTGAGCAACGTGCAGGTGCGCAGTCGGCCGTCCGGCGCTCTGGTCGGCTACGAGTGGGATCGGTGGCGCGTGGCCGCCGGCATCGCCGTGTCGGAGACGCGCATTCGCTGGCTCGACTACGTGAACGGCCTGACGGGCGGCGGTGCGCGCGTCCTCGCCGATCGCGCCACGGGGGGAACGGTGCTCGTGGGTTGGGCGCGACCGCTGTCGGGTGCGCTCGTCGCCGAACTGCGCCTGCAGCACACGTTCGCCATCGACGCCGCGCTTCCCGCCATCGCCGGTTCGCAGCCGGGTCGCGTGTCGCTCGGTGGAACGACTGCGGGGCTGTACGTCGGCTTCGCCGCCTTCTGATCGCTCTCCAATCCATGACCGTCATGCTTCGCACTGTTGCGCGCGCCGCTCGGCTCCTCCTCGTGGGCGCCGCCCCCGCTCTGGCACAGGGCACCAACTGGGGCACGCCGAGCGGGGATCCCGGCGCGATGCGCTGGTCGCCGCTCACGTCGGTCACGCCGCGGAACGTGGCGCAGCTGGCCGTGGCGTGGACGTACAAGACGGGGGAGAAGTCGATTGCGCCTGGCCCCAACCAGAAGTCGGCGCGTCCGGGGCAACTGCAGGTGTCGCCGGTCATCATCAACGACACGATGTACCTCTCGACGAGCTACGCGGCCGTGGTGGCGCTCGAGGCGAGCACGGGCCGGGAGCTGTGGCGCTACGATCCCGAGGTGTGGCGCGCAGGACAACCGTCGAACGGCACCGGGTTCGTGCACCGGGGCATCAGCACCTGGACCGACGGGAGCGAGCGGCGGGTGTTCATCAACGCGCGGTGGCGGCTGATCGCGCTGGATGCGCGCACCGGCAAGCCGATTCCGTCGTTCGGGATCAACGGTGAAGTGAATCTCCTCGACGGCCTGCGCCGCAGGGTGAACCCGCTGCACTACACCAACACGTCGCCCTCGCTCGTGGTCGGCAATCTCGTGGTGGTGGGCAACGGTGTGGGCGATCGGCTCCGTTACCCCAACGACCCACCCGGCGACGTGCAGGCGTTCGACGTGCGCACAGGCAAGGGCGTGTGGACCTTCCACACGATTCCCGACTCGGGCGAGTACGGCTGGTCGACGTGGGAAAAGGAGAGTTGGCGCACGATGGGCCACACCAACGTGTGGGCGCCCATGAGCGCGGACACCGCGCGCGGGCTCGTCTTCCTGCCCGTGAGCACCCCCACCAATGACTGGTACGGCGGTGACCGGCTGGGCGACAACCTGTTTGCGGAGTCCGTGGTCGCGCTCGACGCGAAGACGGGCACGCGGGTGTGGCACTTTCAGACGGTGCATCACGGCCTGTGGGACTATGATCTCCCTGCGCCGCCCGTGATGGCGACGCGCCGAGCCAACGGCCGCCTGCAGGATGTGGTGGTGGTGCCGGCCAAGACCGGATGGCTGTACGTCTTTGATCGGGCCACGGGAAAGCCTGTCTGGCCAATCCCGGAGCGCGCGGTGCCGCCCAGTGACGTGGCGGGCGAGCGCGCCTCGCGCACGCAACCGATGCCGTCGCGTCCGGCCCCCTTCGCGCGGCAGCGCGTGACCGAAGCGGACCTCATCGATTTCTCGCCGGAGCTCAAGCGGGCCGCGCTCGCTCTCTTTCGCCGTTACCGGAGCGGCCCCGTCTTCACGCCGCCGTCGGTGCAGGGAACGATCGCGATGCCGGGCGTCATTGGCGGAGCGGGGTGGGGCAGCACGAGCTTCGATCCCGATACGCGGACCGTGTTCGTGAAGGCCACCGAGAGTCCCGCGCTCTTCAAGGTGGTGACCGGCTCCCCGAATGACACGATCGGCTTCCGGACGACGATCGATCTGCGCGTCTCGGAGTTGAGTGTACAGGCCGACCCCGACTCGGGGATGCGCGGTGACCACACGCCGCCCGAGGCGCTCCCGCTCATCAAGCCGCCCTACGGTACACTGACGGCCATCAACCTCGACAATGGCGCGCAGCGTTGGCGCGTCGTGCTGGGCGACACGCCGCTCATCCGGAGGCACCCGCTGCTCAAGGGCAAGGCGCTGCCCCCGCTCGGGGTGGCGGGCGCGCCCGGCGGGACGGTGACGCGCGGCGGGCTCATCTTCATCACGGGCGGCGGCGACGTGCTCTACGCACTCGACAAGACCAACGGGAAGGTGTTGTGGCAGCACCCGTTGCCTGCCGGCCGCGGGTACGCCAACCCGGTCACCTACGCCACGCGCGATGGGCGCCAGTTCGTGGTGATCGCCAGTGGTGCGGGCGAGAACGGCGAACTGGTGGCGTTCGCCTTGCCCGAGTAGCGCGCCCGCGACGAACGCGCAGGCCGCCAGATCGTCTCCGGGGTTTGCGCGCCATGCGGCGCGTGGGTTACCGTCAGGGACCTCCATGCGCTCCATCGTCCCGTCCCGCGAGCAGAAACTGGTGTCCTGGGTCCTCTGGCCCGGGCTCTTCGCGGCGTGCACGCTGCTGTTTCTCTCGGCCGACAGCGACATCCGGCCGTCGCATGCCGTGCTCGCCTACCTGCTCATCGTGGTGGGCGCGAGCGCGAGCGGGAGCCACGTCCTCGGTGGCACACTCGTCCTCGCGACCTACGCCGCGTTCCATCTCGGCGTCATGCCGCCGTACATCGAGCAGCGCTACTTCGGCTCGTCGGCGTGGGTCGTCCTCGTCGCCTTCGGCATGGTGGCATTCGCGATCAACGAGCTGGTACGCCGCTGGCGGCGCGAAGCGGAGCGCGCGATGCAGCGGGCCGATGAAGTCGTGCGGCTCGCGTCCGACCGGGAGAAGCTGCTCCACGACGCGAATCATGCCGAGGTGCTGCGCGAAGCGGATCGGCTGAAGGGGGCGCTGCTGGCGTCCATCTCGCACGATCTGCGGACGCCGCTGACGTCGATCCGCGCACTGGCCTCGCGTCCCGGGGGCCCCACGGCGCACGACGCGGCCATCATCCAGTCCGAAGCCGAACGGATGACCACGCTGATCGAGGCGGTCCTGGACTGGTCGCGCGTGCAGGGCGGGGCGCTGCCCGTTCACATGGAGTTCAACACCGCGGACGACCTGCTCGATGCCAGTCGGCGCGCAAGCAGCGCCGCCCTGCGCGATCACCGTCTCAAGGTGACGCTCCCGGCGCACGGTATCCTGGCGGGGACCTTCGATCTGGTGCTCTCCGTCCGCATCGTGAGCAATCTGCTCGAGAATGCCGCCAAGTACACGCCGCCGGGCACCCTCATCGAACTGATCGCGAACCGGGAGTCTCAGGCGTTGTGCGTCCACGTGCGCGACCATGGCCCTGGCGTACCGCCCGAGGAATTGCCGGTCATCTTCGAACCGTTCGTGCGGGGGGGGCGCGCCGCGCCCGAGACGGCCGGTCTCGGACTGGGATTGGCCATCGCGCGGGAGTTTGCCCGGGCGCAGGGAGGCGAGCTTTCGGTCGAGAACGCCGACGGTGGCGGCGCCCGTTTTTCCCTCCGACTGTCGTTGGCGCGCGTCTCGGGCGAGCTGCCGCGTATCAGTGGCGCCAACAGCCGCTACAGCGCCGACTTTCCGGTGGTCGTCCCGACATGAGATGGCGCTGACCGCCCCCGACCGCGTGCATCCAGCACACGGTGTTGAGACGTACGTGCCCTCAGGGGGTGCGCGCCGTCTCGTCGTTTTCCCCTTTCCCCGGTACTGATCGCATGCGCCTTCGAGTCCTCGCCACGTTCGTGCTCACCCTCGCCGCTGTGAACCCCGCTGAGGCGCAGGCGCCGTCACAGGTGACCTTCACCGGGTCGCCGCAGTCGTCGATTTCGTCCAACGTCGCGATTCCGGCGGGGCGCGCGTCGCTCTGGATTTCCGGCACGGTTCCGCAGATGGCCGACGCCAAGGCCCCCGAGGGATCGCGTGAACGGTGGGGGGATACCAAGGCGCAGGCGCGCACGATTCTCAAGCAGTTCGAGGCGCAGCTTGCGACCAAGGGACTCATGCTCAAGGACGTCGTCTACATGCGCGTGTACATCGCGCCGGACAAGGCCAAGGGTGGGGCGTTCGACTTCAACGGCTGGTTCGAGGCATACGGCGAGTTCTTCGGCACCGCACAGAATCCGACCAAGACGGCGCGCTCGACGATCGGCGTTCCCGCGCTGGTCTCGCCCGACTGGCTGATCGAGATTGAAGCGTTCGCCGTCTATCCGGCGGATCGCTAGCACTGTTCGCCCACCCCGTGCCCGGCCCCGCGTGGCCGATTCTCTGAGGTCCCGCAGCATGCGCCGCACCGCCCGACTTGAGCGCCTCGTGGTCCTGACCGTGTTGCTTGCCCTCGGCGCCTGTGCCTCGGTCGGGGGCGGCCCCGCGCGGGGGGGCACGGCCGACGGCGTGAAGCTGTACCAGCGCCTGGGCGGCTACGACGCGTTGGCTGCCGTCACCGACGACCTGCTGGCGCGCGCGCTCGCAGACCCGGTGGTCGCACCATTCTTCAAGGGACTCGAACCGTGGCAGACACGGCGGGTGCGGCAGATGATCGTTGACCAGCTCTGTGAAGCGACCGGTGGTCCGTGTCTGTACGTGGGTCGGCCCATGGCGCTGGCACACGAACAGCTGCAGATCGACGAGAAGGCGTGGCAGGCGTTTGCCGGTCACCTGGTGGCGACGCTCACGCAGTTCAAGGTGCCGGACCGGGAGCAGCGTGAACTGCTCGAGATCGTCGGGTCGATGAAGAACGACATCATGCGCGGCGGCCACTGACGGCCGCCGCGCAGCCTCAGGGGATGCGCACCTTCACCCCTTGCTGCGCCGGGGCACCCGTCTTTCGTGCCCCCGGTTGCGCGTACGACCCCGGACCGCCTCCCATGCCTGGCTGCTTCAGCGGCTGCTGATCGTTGGACTGGGGCATGACGGGCATCGCGTTGTTCATGGGCGCCTGCCCCTGCACGTCGAACGTGTCGACGGTGGCCTGGAACTCGAGCGACTGGCCCCAGACGCGCTCCGCATTTTCCAGTACGGCGTACTGACGGAACTCCGCGGTGTTGATGTGGCGCGTTCGGCTCGGCGCGGCCTTCGGGAGTCCGGTCGAGTCGTTCAGCGCCTCCGTCTGCCAGCTCGTTGGTGCGCCCCACTCGGTGACCGTGATGCCGCTGGAATCGTTGCGGGTGACGGCCGCCCGTTCGGCTCGGAACACCTCGCCGCGCATCGGATCGACGATGCCCACGTGGCGCACCAGGGTCATCGGCTCCCGCATGGACACCAGGAGCAGCGGATCACCGTCCTTGACCGGCAGCAATTCGAGTTGCTCGACCAGGAAATACTCCCGCATGATCTCCATTTTCTCGGCCTTCTTGATATCGTATCGCCAGAGCGCCTGTCCCGATCCGCGGTAGCCACCCGCCCCTCCGAACGTGGTGTACACGACCCACGTGCTCTCCGGGTTGATCCGCGCGACGCCCGTGGTCTCCTTGATGTGGAAGGAGATGCTGTCGTCGAGCGTGACGATCAGGTCGCACGGCGTGCAGGGCATGCGCTCGCTCGCGGCGAAGCGGATCGACGTGATCTTCTTGCCGGATTGCGGCGTGTCGTTGATGGCCTTGCAGGCCCCGGCCGCAAGGAGGAGCAACACGGGGGTCAGGACGACGCGCAGGAAACGCATGCTGCGAAAGGTGTTGGACGGAGACGGGTGGGAATGGCGGCCGGCGGGCGACTGGGCCACTCCGTAAACGAACCGGGTGTGTCGGGGAGTTCAACCCCGAATGGACCGAAACGTCCGATTGCCGGGTGCGGTCGGGGGGGCGAGATTGGACAGATCCGCCGCCGCGCCGTGCCCTCTCAAGGCCCGCGCGGCGCGCTTGTTCACGAGTTCTGACGACCATTCGCGCGCTGATGCGACGCTGGAAAGACTATACCATTCCGCAGACGGAGCGCCGGCACGATGTGCCGGCGACGCTCAAGGTTGTGGAGGGGGTTTGGAGCCCGCAGCTGCGCAACCGGCGCGACCTCGTGGTCTATGTACCGCCCAGTTACGACCGGGATCCGGAGCGCCGATTCCCCGTCGTCTACATGCACGACGGGCAAAACGTGTTTGACCCGCACACGAGCTTCGCCGGACACTGGCAGGTCGGGGGGGCGTTGGCATTCCATGCCCGGCGCGGACTCGAGGCGATCGTCGTCGCGATTCCGAACATGGGCGGCCAGCGATTGTCCGAATACACGCCGCATGCCGACATGATTCGCGGCGGCGGTGACGGCGATCGCTACGTGGCCTTTCTGGTCGAGACGGTCAAACCGCTGATCGATCGCCGCATGCGGACCTTGCGCACCCCGGAGCACACGGCCGTCGTGGGTTCGTCGCTCGGCGGGCTGATTTCGTTGTATGCCCTCTTTCGGTCCCCGTGGACCTTCGGGACGGCCGGGGTCCTGTCGCCGGCGCTCTGGTTCGCCGACGGTCGGATTTTCGACTACGTCCGGGAGCAGAAGCCGCCGGGCGGCCGCATCCATCTCGACATGGGGACGAGCGAAGGGCCGGATGCCCTCGAGGACACCCGCAACATGCGCGAACTCCTCACGGAGCGCGGGTTCATTCCCGGTGCGACGCTGTCGTACTTCGAGGACGTCGGCGCGCGGCACAATGAACGCGCCTGGGCGCGTCGCTTCCGCAAGTTGCTGCCGTTCCTGATCGGCGGTCCCTGCCCCGAAACGGGGCGCCGCAGCGGCGCCTTCAATTCCATGGACACGCCAACGTCCGAGTTCGCCGTGCTTCCGCGCGATGGGGCGGCCGGGTAGGACGCCGCCTCCGTTTTCCGTCGGACCCGGCTAGCTTTCTCCGGGTCTTTTCACAGCCAGCGAACAGGAACCGGGACTGTATGGCGCAAGCGAAGAAGGTGGGGCTCGTCGTGGGGCGCGAGTGGTCGATGCCGCCGGCGCTGATCAAGGAGATCAACGATCGCGATCAGGGGGTGGTCTGCGACATCCCGAAGATCGGTACGCCGAGCGGAGCGCCCTCGCTCGACGGCGTGATCGGCTACGACGTGCTCGTCGACCGCATCTCGCACGAAGTCGGCATGTACCGGGCATTCCTCAAGCACGCGGTCATGCGCGGCGTTCGCGTCGTGAACAATCCGTTCATGTGGAGCGCGGACGACAAGTTCTTCGGCGCCACGCTGGCCGAGTCGCTGGGGGTGCGCAGCCCGAAGACGATGCTGCTGCCGAACCGCGAGTACGTGCCGGGCATCAAGCACGACGAGTCGCTGCGCAATCTCGTCTTCCCGCTGGACTGGCAGGCGGTCGTTGCGCACGTGGGGCTCCCCTGCATCCTCAAGGACGCCCACGGCGGCGGGTGGAAGGAAGTCTACGTCTGCCGCTCCCTCGAGGAGCTGATCCACAACTACAACACGTCCGGCCTCCTCACGATGATCGCGCAGGAATTCATCGAGTGGGACGAGTTCGTGCGCTGCATGTGCATCGGGCAGCAGGAGATCCTGCCGATCAAGTATGACCCCAAGGCGCGCAAGTACCACGTGACCGACACCTTCCTCGCGCCCGCGATGCGTGAACGGATCATCGGGGATGCCCGGAAGCTCAATCAGGCGCTGGGGTACGACATGAACTCGATGGAGTTCGCCGTGAAGGACGGCGTGCCCTACGCCATCGACTTCATGAACTGCGCGCCGGACATGGACATCTACTCGCTGACGCCGACCTACTTCGAGTGGACCGTGAAGGCGATGGCGGACATGCTGATCGCGCAGGCCACGTCGGGCGCCTCCGCACCGGCGAGCTGGCGCGGCTTCCTCGGCGGCCACAGCGCGTGAGCGACGCCGCGCTGACCCGCGCGATCGACGCATATCACGGCGGGCTCTCCGACGCGCTCGCGGCGGAGAGCTGGGGCTTTCTGGGTGACCAGCTCACGAGGCGCGGGCTCTGGTTCGGCGAGCGCCCGCTGTGCAACGTGTTGCGGCCGCGCTTCCTGAGCGCGGCGGGCTATGACATCATGCGGCGCTCCACGACGGCGTTGCTCGGCGCCTTCGATACGCTGTACACGGCCGCGTTGCGCGATGCGACGGTCCGCGCGCAGTTCAGGCTGACGCCGATCGAGGAGCAGCTCGTCACGGAGGACCACGGGCTGCACCAGGGGAGCATCCTGTCGCGCCTCGATGCGTTCTTCACCGAGGACGGGCAGGGGGTTCGCTTCACCGAGTACAACGCCGAGACGCCGGCGGGCGCCGCGTATGGCGACGTCCTGACCGAGCTGTTCCAGGCGATGCCCGCGATGCGCGGCTTTCAGCGCGCGTGGCGCACCACGCCGATGCCGGCGCGTCATCACACCGTGAATGCGCTGCTCGATGCCTTCGCGAGCTGGCGTGGCACGCGTGAGCAGCCACGCGTGGTCATTCTCGACTGGAAGGAAGTGCCGACGTTCCACGAGTTCCTGCTCTTCCAGCAGTTCTTCGAGGGGCTGGGCATCTCGTGCGTGATTGCCGATCCGCGTGACTGCGAGTATCGGGGCGGCGTGCTGTACGCCGACGGACACGCCGTGAACCTGATCTACAAGCGCGTCCTGATCTCGGAACTCCTCGAGCGGGGGGGCGGACTCGACCAGCCGGTCGTGCGGGCCGTGCGCGAGCGCGCCGCGTGCCTGGTGGATGGCTTCCGCTGCAAGATGCTGCACAAGAAGGCGTCGCTTGCCGTCCTGTCGGACGAGCGCAACGCCCATCTGTTCAGCGCCACAGAATTGCGGACGATCCGCGACACCGTGCCCTGGACCCGGGTGGTCGAGGAGCGCCGAACAACGACGCATTCTGACACGGTCGACCTGATTCCCTACATCCACGCGCACCGCGAACGGATGGTGCTCAAGCCGAACGACGAGTACGGCGGTGCCGGGATTGTCCTCGGGTGGGAAGTGGACGATACCCAGTGGGCGGCGGCGGTCGGCACGGCGCTTGCATCACCCCATGTCGTGCAGGAGCGCATTCATCTCCCGAGCGAACCGTTCCCCAGCGCCGTCGACGGCCGTCTGGAGATCGCCGGTCGGATCGTGGATACGGCCCCCTTCTGCTTTCAGGGCACGTACACGGATGGCTGTTTGTCCCGGATCTCCACGGCCGCGCTGGTGAATGTCACGGCGGGTGGCGGATCCACGGTTCCCACTTTCATAGTCGAGCCACGATGAGCGCGCACTTTCGACGGCCGAGCATTGGCGTCTCCACGCAGACGCTGCACTCGATCGACCACATTCCGGCGGGCTTGCCGCAGTCGTGGGTCATGAACCAGCGATACCTGATGGCGGTGTCGGTGGTCGGCGGCGTCCCGCTGATGATTCCGCTGTACGATGACGATCTCGATACGCTGCGCGAGATCTACGATCGGCTGGACGGCGTGCTGGTACCGGGCGGGGTGGACATGAACCCGACCTCGTACGGGGAGCACAAGTCCGAGCTGTGCGGCGCACTCGATCCGGCGCGCGACCGGGTCGAGTTGCAGCTCGTGCGGTGGGCGGTCGCCGACAAGAAGCCGGTGCTGGGCCTGTGCCGGGGGCTGCAGGTGATCAATGTGGCCATGGGTGGGACGCTCTACCAGGACCTCGAGGCGCAGTATCCCGGCGCGATGAAGCACGACTATTTCCCGACGATGGGTTTCGAGCGCGATCACCTCGCGCACACGGTCGAGATTGCGGCGGGGAGCCGGTTGCACTCGCTGCTCGAGGAGCACGACGTCCGGGTCAACTCGATGCATCACCAGGGGATCAAGCTGCTGGCCCCGGCGCTGGTGGCGTCGGCCATCGCGCCCGACGGGCTCATCGAGGGGGTCGAGAGCGCGGACGACCACTTCCTGGTGGGGGTGCAGTGGCATCCGGAG
>JANMLN010000059.1:0-52922 GCA_031372565.1 Gemmatimonadota bacterium
AATCGATCCATAGAAGAACGATCCGAACCGGTTCACCACTTCGATCAGTGAACCGAGTCGAGCGGCAAAGAGCGCCACGCCGCACGCGATGAGTCCCCACACCCCGGTGGCCGCGCGCGACACGAACAGGAAGTGCGCATCGCTCGCTTCGGGCTTGTACCACCGACGATAGAAGTCGATCACGGTGGCCGTCGACAGCGAGCTCAGCTCGCCCGCGACCGCGCTCATCGCCGCCGCGATCACGGCCGCGATGAACAACCCCGCGAGGCCGATCGGCAGTTCATTCACCACGAAGCGCGGAATGATGTAGTTCACGTCGCGCGGATTCTCGCCGGTCACCTTCTTCGCTTCGGCCAGCGCCTCGGTTCGCAGCTGTTGCACCTCGGCATCGGCGCCACGAAATGCAGCCTTCGCGGACGCATCCTGACCGCGTGGCGTCTCGCCCAGCTGACGCGCGCTCTCTCGACGCGTCGCAACGGCCCGCTCGAACCGTCCGGTCAGTGACTCGAACACCGCCGGCTCAGCCGCCGCGACGGCACGCGCATGGGCCGGGTTCCAGAGCAATGGCTGCGGCGTGAACAGGTAGTACACGAACACCAGCACGCCGACGAGCAGGATGAGCGCTTGCAGCGGAATCTTCCAGTACGCGCTGATCAGTTGCGAGCTGCGCGCCTCGTCCACGTTGCGCGCCGTCAGGTAGCGCTGCACCTGCGACTGATCGGTGCCGAAGTACGACAGCATCAGGAAGGTGCCGCCGATGATCCCGGACCAGAAGGTGTACGTCTTGGACAGGTCGAACGAGAAGTCGAACACCTGGAGCCGCCCGGCGGCGCCGGCAATGCGGAGCGCCGAGTCGGGGTCGACCGGGATGCGCACCAGCAGAGTGATCACCATGGCCACCAGTGCGGTGACGATCACCACCATCTGCTTCACGTCGGCCCACGTGACGGCCTGCACGCCGCCGATCATGGTGTAGATGACGGTCGGCACGCCGATGAGCGCCACGGAGTAGGTCATGTCCCAGCCGAAGACGGCCGAGAAGACAACGGCGGGGGCGGAGATGATCGTGCCGCACGACAGGCCGCGGCCACACAGGAAGAGGAACGCGGTGAAGGTGCGCGTGCGCGCGTCGAAGCGGCGTTCGAGAAACTCGTACGCCGTGAACACCTTGGCGCGGTGCAGATACGGCACGATCGTGACGCCCAGCAGCACCATCGCGATCGGCAGCCCGAAGTAGAACTGCACGAACTTCATGCCGTCCACGGCGCCTTGGCCGGTGGTGCCGATCATGGTGATGGCAGAGAGCTGCGTGGCCATCACGCTCAGTCCAACTGCCCACCACGGCAGGTTCCGGTTCGCGAGAAAGTATCCCTCGATCTCGGTCGTCCCCTTGGCGCGGCGCACGCCGTCACCCACGACATACACGAGGTAGGTGACCACGACCGCCCAATTCAGCCAATGCATGCGGCGCGACTAGTTGTAGCGGCCTTGCAGCAGCCCGAGCGCGAGCCACGCGAGCAGCTCGACGGCCAGCACGCTCACCAGCATGCGCCGGAAGCGCGGGGTGAGAACGTCACGGAAGGGATGCGGAGGTTGCGTCATCGGATGCGAAGGGAAGGCGCGGGAAAGCTAGCGCGCGGGCGCCGCGCGCCCCATGCGACACTTGTCCGAACAGTATTTGACCGTCTCCCAGTCGCGCGCCCACTTCTTGCGCCACGTGAACGGTCGGCCGCAGCGCAGGCACACCTTCGTGGGCTTGGGCGCGGCGCTCAGAACTCCACCCCCACGGTCAGGTTGAGCTGCTGTGTACGGGCGAACCCCGCGGTGCGATAGGTGGATTGGATCTGGCGGTACTCGAGCCCGATCACGGGCAAGCCTCCCGGACGCCAGATCACGTGCGACTCGCAGGCGTCGTTGCGCGTGCGCGACGGGCGGTCGTCGATGTTCGGTTCCGAGCGGCCGCACCCGGCGCCGATCGTCCACGACGCATCGGGCTTCACGTTGAACTGAAGCCAACCACCCGTGTCACGCAGCGGAATCGGTGCGCCACCGGCATCCACACCGAAGTTCTGTCCCGCGCCACCGCCGCCCAACCCGCGCAGCATCTGACCGGTGTACGCTTCGCCGCGTATGTCGAGCCAACCTGCGACCGGGAGTTGCCACGAGAGCGCGACCGCGCTCGAGGTCAGCGCGCTATCGCCGCTCGTGCCCATGCGGCCGTAGTGTCCGGCGAGTCCCACCTCGCCCCGCATCTCGTCCTCGCCCCAGCGGGCACGCAGTCGGGCCTGCAGGGTTGGCGTGCGCTGCCGTTCACCGATATCCGCCGCGTCCGCGTCGCCCGCGATCACGTCGCCGCCGCTCCATGGGGCCACCACTGCCCCCTGTAGCGCCCAATGGACCGGTCCCGATTCACCGAGGTTCACCGTGGCCCGCACCTGCGGCAGCCAGAACCAGAGGTTGCCGGCCACGGCAAAGCCCGGGCTGCCGAGTGATGCGATGCCGACGGGCTCGATCGGCGTGAGGAGTGGCACGTCCTGCCCGACCATGAGTTCGGCGTTCGCCCAGGCGAGCGTGGCGCGCATGAAGCGCAGGCGCGGCTCGGGGAAGAGCTTCCGCCCACCGGCACCGGTCTGCTGCCCACCAAAAAAGTCCACCTCGACGAAGCCGGAGGCGTCGGCGCCCCAGAGCTTGCTCCCCTGCGCCGTGACGGAGAGGATGGTCTGTCGAACGGTGGCCCCGGCCGACTTGTCCTGATAGCTCGACGCGGACGCGACCGCGACGGTCGGCACGTCCAGATTGTTGCTCCGCCCGTAATTGATGAAGCTGTTGAGCAAGACCCGCCCGCTGAACTCGAGCGCCGAGCGGGACCGCGTGCCGGCACCGGATGCCGCCTGCGCGGCGAGCTGCTCACGGAGCAGCGTGACCGAGCGTTCCAGCGACTCGAGCCGTGCGGCGAGGGAATCCACCGTGGGCTTGGCGGTCGTATCCTGCCCGTCGGCTCGCGCCAGCGGCGCCGCGATCATGAGGGCACCGGCGGCGATGATCGCACCTGCGCGCCGCCACCTTCCACCCCACTCGGCCGTCCGGCGCGAAGGTGTCAACCTTGACGGGTGCCTGAGCGAATCCCTACCGTGCAGGATGCTGAATACACAAAGAACCGGCATGACGGCGACCTCATGGTCAACGGTGCGACGCTGGAGCGCCGCGCTGGTGCTGCTTGCAACTCCGCTTGCGCTCTCGGCGCAGGGGAGCGTGACCGGGCAGGTCACCATTCAGGAGAAGCCTGGCGAGACCACCACCGACCTCGGCACAGCCGTGGTGTGGGTAGAGCCTGCCGCTGGCGTGCGTTCCCGCCCGGTCGCGACGACGACATCGATCGCGATGGACGGACGAAAGTTCGTGCCAAGAGTGCGCGTCGTCACGCCGGGGAGCAAGATCGACTTTCCAAATCAGGATCCGTTCAACCACAACATCTTCTCGAACGCGGAGGGCGGCCAGTTCGACCTGGGGCTCTACGGCCGTGGCGAGACCAAGAGCGCGACGTTCGCGAAGCCGGGGGCCTACCCGTTCTACTGCAACATTCACTCCCGCATGACCGGGTGGATCGTGGTGGTGCCGACCCTGTTGGTCGCGCAGGCCGGCGCCGACGGGCGGTTCGAGCTCGACCGCGTGCCGGCCGGCCGTTATGTGCTGCACATCTGGCATGAGCGGGCGCCGGAACTCACCCGTGACCTCACGGTCGCGCCGAGTGGTGCGTCGGGGGTCGATGTGTCGCTCGATGCTCGCGGCTACAAGGTGGCGCAGCACAAGAACAAGTTCGGGCAGGACTACAAGACGAGTGATGTGCGCTACTGAGTTGTCGTCCTGAGCGAAGCGAAGGACCTGCTTTTTCCCCTCCCCCCCCGCTAATCCGTGACGCTCACCTGGAAGATCTTCGCCGGTAACGCGGCCGTCGTCACCGCCGTCCTCCTCGTGACGCTGGCGCTCACCGATCGCTCCGCCTCGCGCGCCTCCGAGGCTGCGGTCACGCGATCACTCGCCACCACGCGCGAACAGGTGAACGCCGTCCTCGCCTCGCGCGACTCGGCGCTCGCCCGGTCGGCCGAGGTCTTCGTGAAGAGCGCCCCATTCCGTGCGATCGTCGAGCAGAAGAATCGGCCCAGCGCCGGGGATCAGGCCAACGAGGCGGCCGAGGTGATTGGTGCGACGATGGTGCAGATCACCGATGCCGAAGGGATTCTGCTCGCGCGCAGCAACGATCCAACCGCGGCGGCCGACACGCTCGCGCAGTCGGCGCTGATCGGCGGTGCGCTCGAGGGCAACCGGATGAGTGGCGTGGGGCAGGGGCGGAACGAGCTCTTCCAGGCGGTGGCTGTCCCCATCATGGGCGCGGGCGGCAGTGTGGCGGGGGTCCTCATGGCCACGCGCACGATTGACCCCGCGCTGGCCGCCGAGATCAAGCGCAGCTCGCAGGGCGACGTCGAGGTCGTCTTCTTTGCACTCGATACCGCGAATGTCCCGCACGTGGTGACCAGCACGTTGCCGCAGAGCAAGGCCATGGATGCGGTGCTCGTGCGACGCGGTGAGCAGCTCAAGCTGGCGACCGGCATGGCGGGACAAGCCGCGGCCGACAGCTCGCACGCGACCATGCGCGAAGAGTTCGGTGTGGGCGACGTCGCGTATCTGGGCTCCGGTGGCACGCTCAAGAGCGCCGGCGGCTCGATCCTGGGTGGCTACCTCGCGCTCCGGTCGCGCGCCGTGGAACTCGCAGGGTTCAGCGCGCTGCGCACCACGATTCTGGCCGGCGGCGCCATCGGGCTTTTGCTGGCCATGATCTTCTCGTTCGTCATTGCCAAGCAGACCACCAAGCCGGTGGGCGCGCTTGTGGCGGCAACCAAGGCGGCGACCGAGGGCAACTACAACGTGCAGATCCCGATCTCGGGCAAGGACGAGATCGGCGTGCTGGCCGGCGCGTTCCGTGGCCTGCTGGCCGATTTGCGCGACAAGCAGAGTCTGGTGGAGCTGCTGCAACAGGGCGGCATGGGGGCCACGCAACCGATGGTGATCACGCCGACCATGCGCATGCAGGCGGGCGGCGCGCCGATCATCGAACCCGGCCAGCTCTTCGTGCGCCGGTACATGGTCAAGGAGGTCCTCGGCGTCGGTGGCATGGGGATGGTGTTCAAGGCCATCGACCAGGAGTTGAACGAGCCGGTCGCCATCAAGACGCTCAAGTCCGACATGTTGAGCAAGGATCCGAGTGCGCTCGAGCGGTTCCGCAGCGAGATCAAGCTGGCGCGTCGCATCAGCCACCGGAACGTGGTGCGCACACACGATATCGGCGAGGAAAACGGCGTCTACTTCATCACCATGGAGTATGTCGAGGGCAAGACGCTCAAGGACCTGATCCGCTCGCGCGGCAAGCTCCCGGCGCAGGCGACCATCACCATCGCGCGCCAGATCTGTCGCGGTCTCGAGGTCGCGCACGAGCAGGGGATCATCCACCGCGACATCAAGCCGCAGAACATTGCGGTTGATCCAAGCGGTGTGGTCAAGATCATGGATTTCGGCATCGCACGCCTCGCGCAGCGCACCGAGCCCGGCGCCACGCAGGCTGGCATGGTGGTCGGCACGCCGGAATACATGGCGCCGGAGCAGCTGCTGGGCGATGACGTCGACGCACGCGCCGACATCTTCGCTCTCGGCGTCGTGATGTACGAGTGCCTGGTGGGCGAGCCGCCGATCACGGCGGACAATGTGCTCACGCTGATCACGCGGAAGCTGGAGATGACGCCGACCGCGCCGCACCTGATGGTCAGTGATGTTCCGATGGCACTCGGCGCGCTCGTGATGCGCGCGATGTCGCGCGACGTGAACGAGCGGCCGCAGAGCGCGGCCGAGTTCGCGGAGCTGTTGACCGATGTTGGTGGGGACGTCGAGCACGGCCGCCGGCCGTCGGGGGCGATTCGGCTGGCGGGTGATGCGGTGACGCCGAAGATGGTGGGGACGGTGAAGTAGGGGGCCTTTACCCGAGCTCGGCGATCAATCACGCTTCCGTAGCGCGCGAATCGCGTCGAGCTCGATCAGCTGCTCCAGGTCCTTCTTGCGTCGCACGGCACGCTTGGAGTCGATGAGTGCGTCAAGCGTGAGTGCGCGGAACTCGGTCTTGCCGATCGTGACCACCTCCGACTTTGCCATCGCATCGGTGTAGACGCCCACGCCCGGTACCCGATCGAGCAGGTCGAGTGCGCCCTTGTCGGTCGTGAGCGTCATGACCGGCGTCATGCGGAAGGCACGCTCATCCATGAAGAATGGGAGTCCTGGCTCGACGCCGCGCATGTACGCATGCCATTCGATCAGCAGGGCGACCAGCAGCCGGATGTTGTCCTGCGCCGTGTCGTAGCAGAGATCGAGGTCGTTGGTGAACCGGGCCGATCCGTGGATCGTGGCCGCCACGCCACCGATCACGACGAAGCGGATACCGCGAGCCGTGAGCGCAGCGAGGATCTCTTCGAACATGGCCTAACCAGATCGTGGGGTCACGCGCCGCACATCGCGCGCGAACGCCGCCATCCCGTCGAGTTGACGGAGTCGCTCTGCCGGCGTCAGTCTCAAGTTTGCACGAAGCAGCGAGATGTCGAGACCCCATTCTCTTGCACGGGCGATCAAATCCTTGCGCCGCTTTGACGGACGGCCACGATGACGAGCTTTGATCGTCGTCTTCAGGAGCGCCTGCCGCATGGCGAATGCAGCGTGCAGGCGTGCGACGTCCACGCGCAGTTCGATGGCGCCGGCAGCGTCCGGCGCGAGTCGCACCGTGGGCGTCGTCTCGTCAGCCGCGAGCGACCGCGCGGCGAGCGCGTGCGCGAACTGGAGCGGGATGGCCAGCTCCTGGTGCAGCGCCCGCGTGATGGCTAACCGGCGGGCAAACGGGATGGAGTACCGCGGCGACCCGCCCAGGATGCCGATCGCGTTGAGCACCCACTTGGGTGGTGCGTCGACGAGGACGGCGAGTTGGGCGAGCGTGAGCATCTAATTGTATCTAACAAGTAGACAGAATTTGTGCCACGTCATCTGACAGTGCCGAGGGCAATGCTCAACGGGGTACGGGCGGCAGGAGAGATGCTTCGCGATCGCCGCGCACTACTCGCGGGCAGCGGCGTGCTGCTCGAACCACACCGCGATGTCCGTCTCCGTTCGCGTGCCGATCGCCACATCCACCATGAGCAGGAGCTTCTCGTGGTCGGGCGCCTGCACGTGCCAGCCGTTCACGAACAAGAAGGTGATGCCCGCCATGTACGCGGTCCGTTTGTTCGCGTCCTGGTATGCGTGGTTCCGGGCGAGTCCGAAGACGTAGGCCGCGGCGCTCTCGAACAGCGACGCTTGCTCGCAGGCATGTCGGTTCCGCGGCCGCGCGATGGCCGACTCGATGCTCCCTTCGTTCACAACCCCGACATTTCCGCCATGGACTTGTAGCTGCGCATTGTGGATCAAGTCCACGATCTGTCGGGTGAGCCAGCGGGGCTCCATGCGTTACAGCTTGGCGAGCGCGGCCATCGCGGCCCGATTCTCCTTGGCCAGCAGGACGTACGCCGCGAGGGCTTCCGTCGTCGCCGGGTCCACGGCCGTCAACAGGATGCCCTGCGGCGTCTCGACGACGAAGATCTCATCGTCCGCCCGGAAGTGCTGACGGTCCAGCATGTCCTTGGGCAGGATCGCGCCGACCGAGCCGCCGATCTTCTTGAGCGTGATGGTCTGCACCATGGGGGACTCCACAGGCGAAGGGGAGGTCGGTCGTACCTAGCACGGGCTGATGACGGTGTCTTGTGAGAGTATAACATATGTTATACACACCGCAACCCTCTATCGAAGGCATACCTGAGACGCACCCCCGCCACCTAAGAGATCACCCTCCCGGACTTGGATGGCGTTCCGGGATTGTCCGGGATCGTGCCGCTCGACCCCGCCTTCCCGATCTACTGGCTCGTCCACGCTGCGAGTGGCGATCGGCCGCGACGTCCGTCGTTCGCCGCGGACGGACTCACGATTCGCTCCGCGAGGTCGTCGGGCGTCTGGCCGTAGTTCCATCCGGGGGCCGGGGTTTGATGCGCGGACCCTCAGGGAGTGGGCTTGGTCTGGGCGGTACCCGCGCCGAGCGCCTCTTGCCAGTTGAGGAGGATGCGCAGGCTGCCCGACGAGGGAGACGACCGCACCAGCAGGAACTCCTTTCCTCCAGGGAACACGTCCCAGAAGCGCCGACCCGCGGCCGGCTGCGTGTCGTAGGTATCGTAGAAGAGGGAGTCGCGGGAGATGACCGACAGCGGCGTGCCGCCCAGGGTCGCGCTCTGGAACCGTCGCCCGTCGCGGTACAGGAGCGTGCGTCCCTCGCGCGACCAGACCGGGTCGTACCCGTTGCGCGGCGAGATGAGCAGCCGCGGACCGGGTCCGGGAACGGGCTGCACGTACACCTGGTAGATGCCGGACTCGTCGGACTGATACGCCACGAGCGAGCCGTCGGGGGAGAGGGCGGGGGCCTGCGCGCGTGCCACGGGGCTGGACACGAACGGGCGCACGGCAGTCAGAGAGTCTGTCGGCGTCATGAGAATCGCCTCCAGGCCGTCGCGCGTGATGGCCCCGCGAAACAGCGTCCACCCCTTCGGCGGCCCCGGGGCGACTGCCCAGAAGGTGTGCGTGGAGTCCGCGAGCACCACCGAGTCGGGGCCACTCCGGTCCCACGCGCGCGACACGATGGACGTGACCTTGCCCTGCCGGCGGAGGAACAGGATGCGTCGGCCATCATAGGACCATCGCGGAGAGAACCCCTCGTTCAGGTTCATGACCCGCTCCCGTGAACCCGTCACGAGATCGAACATCCACGCCTCCGGGTAGCTCTGGTTGGCGGCGTACCCGAGGACGCGGCGCCCATCCGGAGAGATGTCGCCGAACGGGTTGGGCATCCGGTCGCCGAAGCGACGTCGGACCACGCCAGCGCGATCCACCACGACGTAGGAATCGGTGGAGCTTCCTGCGATCGGCTGGAACGTCACCAGGCCAGTGTTCGACGCGGCGTAACCCGTGGCCCCGCCCGAGCCTTGCCACACTCCGGCGAGCAGCGACGCCGCCTGGCCGGAGACCGACATCGTTTTGAGGGAGAACGGTGCCACCGCCACGATGCCACCGGCCTGTCCGAACATCAGGTACCCGGGGGCCACGTAGGTGGCGTTGGTGCCACGCACGCCGAGCATGGTCACGGCGCCGTCCGTGAGCGACACGACGGCCAGTTGCAACGAATCCACGATGTTCCCCTGGCGCATGCGGTCGGTCGTGATCAGCGCGTGCGTTCCGCCCGGCAGCACGTGGGGCCACTTGAGCGCCCAGACGCCTGCGGCGGTGTCGGGACGCGCCACAAGCCGCGGGCGTGGCTCCAGGGCCGATGTGACCCAGAGCCCGCTCCGGCGCGAAAAGGCGACGATGTCGCCATCGCCCCAGGACCCGTTGGCGGCTGAGTCGGCAACCACGACGGGGGTACCACCGCCGAAGGGAATGCGCATGAGGCGCGTCCCGTCGGTGTACAGGATCCACGCGCCGTCAGGAGAGAAACTCGGCGTGGAGCCCGACGGCGGCGTCTGGATCTCCGCGGGGGTTCCGGGCACGCGCGTCAGTTCCGGATCGCTCAGGCGGCGCACGAACAACGCCCGCGTGCCGTTGATGACGCCGTAGACGACCATGCGCGATCCGTCGCGCGACAGCGCCACCTTGCGCCCGCCTCCCCCGAAGAGCGTCACGCTGTCGGGGAGCGGCACCACGAACTGCATCGGCGTCGCCGAGGGCGCTGGCCGGGTGGCGAGCCAGGTGGCCGTGCCGACGCCGCCCACGGCGGCGAGCGCCAGCGTCCCCACGAGCAGGCGCATGCGCGCGGACAGGGGGCCGCTGCCCGTCATCGCGCCGGCATACGTGCCCCCGGCGCCGCTCGCGCCGAGCGAGCCCGTGGGCAGCGCCACCACGCGCGTGCCGTTCAACGCCGCCGCGAAGTCCCCCGCCGTCGCGAACCGGTCGGCTGCGAGCTTCTGCAACGCGTGCCGCACGGCGGCGTCCACGTGCGGCGGCACGGTGCGGCGGAGCACCGTCACGGGCCGCACCTCCTCCGTCATCAGCTTGGCGATGATCGCCTGCGCGCTCCCGCCCACATGGGGCGGCTCCCCCGCGAGCATCTCGTACACGATCGCGCCGAGTGAATAGATGTCGGTGCGGCTGTCGATCGCGCGATCCCCCGTGGCCTGCTCGGGACTCATGTACTGTGGCGTGCCGAGCGAGAGCCCGGTCTGCGTGACGCGCGCGCCGCCGGCCTTGCTCACCGCCAGCGCGATGCCGAAGTCGGCGATCACGGGCTGCCCCGCCTGCAGCAGGATGTTCTCCGGCTTCATGTCGCGGTGGATGACGCCGGCCTTGTGCGCGTACTCGAGCGCACCCGCAATCGCCACGCCGATCCGCACCGCCTCGTCCACCGGCAGCTGTTTCTCGCGGTCGAGCCGCGCGCGCAGCGACTCCCCCTCGACGAACGGCATGACATAGAAGAGCAGCCCCGCCGCCTCGCCACTATCGAACAAGGGCAGCAGGTTGGGATGCTGCAGGTTGGCCGTGACCTGGATTTCGGCGAGGAACCGTTCGGTGCCGAGGACGGCACCGAGCTCGGCCTTGAGCACCTTGAGGGCCACGCGACGGTTGTGCTTCACGTCGCGGGCGAGGTAGACGTTGGCCATCCCGCCTTCGCCGATCTCGCGCTCGATCTCGTACCGGCCGGCGAGGGCCGCGTTCAACGACGCCACAGCATCCATGAAGGCGAGGGGGCGAGCGGGACAGGAGTTCGGGTCGGAGCGGTTGCGTCGTGGTCGAGTCTACGGCGTGGCCACTCGGGGCGCGAGGACTGACGGGTCGGTGGGTGGCGGCGCGAGATGGACGTCACGGTCGCGATCGATGCACCTGGGGCTTCCGGCCAGCAGCGCTGCGGAGGCGTGCGGGACAAGCCGTCGCGGTAGCGGCGGGGAACGCTTGCGCGCTGGGCCAGGAAGGGTAGTATTTCAGAGGCCGAACAAAAACCGAACATTCAACCCCAGCGCTCCACGGAGTCTCCGATGCCCGCCGTCACCATGCTCACCGCCGACCAGTTCCTCGCCCACTACCAGGGGCATCGGCGCCTCACGCGCAAGACGATCGCGCTCTTCCCGGCCGATCAGTTCACCACCTTTTCGGTGGGCGGCATGCGGCCGTATGGGGGCATCGTGAAGGAGATGCTCGCCATGGGCGGCCCCATGATCAAGGCGTTCGCCACCGATGAGTGGGGCGTGTGGGACAACGACACCACACCGGTGAGCCAGGCCGACGCGCTGGCCCAGTGGGACGAAGGAACCGCGCTGATTGACCAGCACTGGGCGGGGCTGGTGGACCGGGGGTTTGATCGCGAGGTGGTGCTCTACGGTCAGTGGCCGGGCAAAGTGAGCAGCCACCTGCTCTACCTGCTCGACAACGAGATCCACCACCGCGCGCAGGGCTACACCTACCTCCGCGCACTCGGCATCACGCCGCCGCAGTTCTGGGAGCGGTAGGAGGAGAAGCAGGTCCCTCGCTGCGCGTGGTGTCATCCTGAACGGAGCGAAGCGAAGTGAGGGACCTGCTTTTGAGAATTCAAGCAGGTCCTTCGTTGCGCTCGGGATGACGGGGCGGCCGGAGTTTCCGCCGTCCCGGCACCCTGACGACGGTCACCGCCGCGCCCTACGTGGGCAGCTACACCATGGTCATGTACGGCGAACTCGCCGATCACGTCGCGCATGGTGAACGGGCGCGCGGTGCAGTTCACGGTGGCGGGGGCTTCCGCGGGCGATACGTGGTTCAAGGGCCTGCGGAAGTAGCACACGCTCTCACGGAGTGACCGCGCGGGGCGTATCCTACGGCCACTTCCTGCTTGGCCTGCCACGTCCCGATCCGGAGCTCCACGGATGCATCGCACCACCGCGCGCGCCTTGTCCGTCGTCACCCTGCTGGCGGCCTCCCTTGGCGCCCAGACCCCGGCGCAGAGCGACAGCGCCGTCAAGGCCGCCGCCAGGACAAGCGCGTTGCCCCTCATCACCACGCGCGCGCTCACCTTCACCACCGACGAGGCCACCTGGGTCTCGTTGGACGTGTCGCCCGACGGGAAGACCATCGTCTTCGACGTGCTCGGTGACCTGTACACGCTCCCGATTGCGGGCGGCAAGGCCGCGCGCATCACCAGTGGCATGGGGTGGGACCAGCAGCCGCGCTACTCCCCCGACGGGAGCCAGATCACCTTCATCAGCGATCGCAACGGCGCCAAGAACCTCTGGGTCGCCAACGCCGACGGCAGCAAGGCGCGCGCGCTCACCAAGTCGGAGCGCACCAACTTCGCGTCCCCCATCTGGTCGCCCGATGGACAGTACGTGATTGCCTCGCGCACGGGCCAACTGTGGATGTTCAACACCAGCGGTGGCTCGGGGGTGCAACTCACCGGGCTGCGTCTCGAGGGGGCACCAGCGCCACCACCGGGCACGCCGCCCACGCCGTCGCACTATGGCGCGGCGCCGAGCAACGACCCGCGCTACCTGTGGGTGAACGTCAGCGGACAGGTGGCGCCCACACTGGCGGTGGGCCTTGAACCCGACCCCGATGGGCCCGCGCCGCACAATGCGCCGGTCTCGCGCAGCAACCCGCGCCGCCTCGGGCAGTACCAAGTGGGACAGTTCGACCGCGAGACGGGGCGCACGTACGTGCGCACCCACGAAGCCGACGGCGCCTTTCGTCCCGTGGCAAGCCCCGACGGCAAGTGGCTGGTGTACGCGGTGCGTTACGACGGGCGCGAGGTACTCAAGTTGCGCGAGCTGGCCACGGGCGAGGAACGGTGGCTCGTAATGGACGTGCAGCGCGACAACTCGCAGGGAGGGGGCACCAACGACCGCGACCTGTATCCCGGATCGGCTTTCACCCCCGACTCGCGCGCGCTCATCACCAGCTACAACGGCAAGCTGTGGCGCGTGGAGATCCCGAGCGGACGCGTGGTGGGCATCCCGTTCTCGGTGGACGTGGACCAGCCGATGGGGCCGCTGGCCAAGTTCGAGTATCCGTACAACGACACCTCGCTCGTGGTCACGCAGATCCGTGGCGCGCGAACGTCGCCCGATGGCACCAAGCTGGTGTTCACGGCACTCGATGGACTGTACGTGGGCGAGTTGACCTCGGGGGTGGGCGGCACGGGGAGCGCCGCGCGACAGGTGCGCAATCCGCGTCGCCTCACGCGCGGCGGCATGGTGGAGCATGCGCCAGTCTGGTCGCCCGATGGACGCTGGATTGCGTACGTGACTTGGACCGACACCGCGGGTGGCAACATCTACCGCGTGCGCGCTGACGGCGCGGGCCAACCTGAGCGCCTCACGCGTTCCGCCGCCTACTATGACAAGATCGCGTACACCAAGGATGGCACGCGGTTGTTCGCGGTGCGCGGCTCGCGGTTCAGCCGCACGCGCATGTTCGAGGACTTTGGCAGCCTGTCGAATGCGGCGGAGCTGGAGTACGTGTGGTTGAGTGCCGCCGGTGGCGAGCCCACCCGCATCACGTGGGTGGGCGGCGGTGCGTCGCAGCAGGGGCGCAACGTGCCACACGTGGGACCCGACAGCACGCGATTGTACGTGTGGGCGAACACGGAAGGGTTGGTCTCGATGCGCATGGATGGAACGGATCGCAAGGTGGTGGTGCGCGTGGCGGCACCGCCGCCGCCGAGCGTGCCGCTGCCGCCGGGGGCCACGCCGCCACCGCCGCCCACGCCGGATGAAGTGCTGTTGGCCCCCGATGGCAAGCGCGCCCTCGTGTATGCGGGAAACAACGTCTACCTGATCACCGTGCCGCCGGTCGCGGGGCAGGCGCCGGCGGTGTCGGTGACGTCAGGGTCGTCGGTGCCGACCACGCGACTCTCGAAGGTGGGGGGCGACTTCATTGGATGGAGCACCGATGGACGTTCGGCGTTCTACTCCATTGGTCGCTCCTTTTTCCAGTGGGATGTACGGACGGCGGAGCAGGCGGTCCGAGATTCCGTGACGCGTGCGGATTCCGTGTTGGCCGCGGCGCCGAGTGGTGGTGCGGGGACGGGCGGTGCGGGCGCGGCGGGCGCGGCCAGTGCCGCTCCGGTAGCGCCACCCGCTGGCGTGGCCACCGGCGTGAGCCCGGCAGCCGCGACCAAGGACTCGACGAGGAAGCCCACCAATGCGTACGAGGCGCAGCGTCACGACGTGGAGATCGTGGCCGCGAAGGATCGTCCGCGCGGGAGCGTGGTGCTGCGTGGCGCGCGCCTGGTGACCATGAAGGGCGACGAGGTCATCGAGCGCGGTGACATTGTCGTCACCGACAACCGGATCGTCGCGGTCGGTGCCACCGGCGCCGTCGCCGCTCCCGCGGGCGCCCGCGTGATCGACCTGTCGGGGAAGACGATCATCCCCGGCTTCGTGGACATCCATGCGCACAACTGGTTCGGCTGGGGGGTGCACCGCGACCAGGTGACGCAGCTGCTCGCCAACCTCGCGTACGGGGTCACGACGCAGCGCGATCCGCAGACGTCGTCCACCGACATTCTCACGTATACCGACCTGATGGAGACCGGCGCGCTCATTGGCCCGCGCCTGTACTCCACCGGTCCGGGCATCTTCTCGAACGACAACATCAAGAGCCTCGACGAAGCCCGCGACGTCCTGCGCCGCTACGCTGATCACTACAACACGAAGACGATCAAGCAGTACCTGGCCGGCGACCGGAAGGTGCGGCAGTGGGTGATCACGGCCGCTCGCGAGCTGGGGCTCACGGCCACCACCGAGGGGGGATCGAACCTGAGCATGAACCTCACCCTCATGCAGGACGGCTACCCGGGGCTCGAGCATGCCATGCCGGTCTTTCCGCTGATGAACGACGTGGCACAGCTGGCGGCGCAGAGCGGCATCACCTACACCCCGACGCTCGTGGTGGGGTACGGTGGCCCTATCGGGCTCAACTACTGGCTCACGCACGGAAACATCGACACCATCACCAAGCTCCGCCGCTTCACGCCGCACGAGGAGCTCGACTCGTGGAAAGTCGAGACGTTCTATCGCGAGGACCAGTACATCTACAAGGGGCACGCCGAACAGCTGGCGCGGATCGTGAACGCCGGCGGGCGCGTGGGGCTCGGCTCACATGGTGAGCTGCAGGGGCTGGGCGTGCACTGGGAGCTGTGGATGATGCAGTCGGGTGGGCTCACCACGCACCAGGCACTGCGCGCCGCCACGCTGCATGGGGCCGATGCCATTGGCATGGCGCGCGACCTGGGATCGCTCGAGGTGGGGAAGCTCGCCGACCTGCAGGTGCTGGATCGGAACCCGCTGGAGAACATCCAGCACACCAACAGCATCACGCACGTGATGAAGAACGGGCGGCTCTACGACGGCAACACACTCGACGAGGTATGGCCGCGGGCGAAGCCGCTGGGGGTGCAGTGGTGGTGGCGGGAGGATCCGGCGGCAGCGAGCCGGCGGTAGGGGCCCTACTTCTGCACCGCGTGATCCACGCTGTAGATCCGGCTCACCCGCCACGCGCCGCCCCGATTGGTCCACAGATGGACGAACCGCGCTCCCGTGGGCGCGGTGCCGTTCGCTTGCACGAACCGGTGTTCCCCCGTCTGCATCGCCCCGAAGTCCTTGATCGGGAAGCTCTGCAGCGACCCCGGCGTGAGCACGCGCGTGACGCCTTGGCCCCGCGGGCACGCCGACGTGAGGCGCACGAAGTCGGCGCGCACGTCCGGCCCCTGCTTCGCGCCCGTCAGGTCGTGGTAGAACTCGATGTCGGGAGTGAGCAGGGCGAAGACGCGCGCAGTGTCGCATGCCACGAATGCGGCATCGAACAGCAGGCTGTCCATGCGCGCGAGTTCCACGTCGAGCGGGCTGCGCGTGGATGCGCTCGGTGCGGCCGGGGCGCTCGGTGCCACGGCCGCCGCCGCCGCCCCGTCGCCGTCGACGCGCGTGCCCGTCATGCGCAGTCCCGGCGCCTCCATGGCAATGCCGGTGGCGCGCCCGTTGGTGACCACGAAGGTGACGGTGAACTCCGGCGAGTCCACCGGGCGGAAGCGATCGTCTCCCAGAAACTCCAGACGGCTCGGCGTGTTCGTGCGCACCTGTCCCGCCAGCTGTCCGTCCTCCTCGAAGACGCGGAGCGCCAGTGCGGGCTTGTCGGGTGCATCGCGCAGTTCGTAACGCCCCACGTAGCGAGACGCGCCCCCCGACGGCAGCGCGGGCGCCTTCGACTCGGCGCTGGCGGTCGACCCCATCGCCTCGCGCGCGTAGCGATGGCTGTTGAGCACGTCGTCCACGCGCGCCCCGGTCACCCGGCCCTGCGCGCGCGTGAAGGTCACGCGCGTGCTGCTCAGCGCGAAGGTGTCGCCGCCGCGCCACTCGGCGCGCTGCACGCTGTCGCCCCCCACCTGCACGCTCAGCCCGCCCGCCGGATGCGCACGCACCTGCAGCACGCCCGGACGCCCCGCGCGACTGACGCCCAAGTAGCGGCCGGTGAACACACCCACGTTGCCTGCGAACGCGCGCGGCGGCAGCGTCTGCCCGCCCGCCACGTGCCGGATCACCGCCTCCACCAGGTCGGTGGGATTGAGCGCGCCCAGCGTGTTGATGAGGACGACGACGGTGAGTGAGTCGCCGGGCACGTACGCCGCTGCACTGGCGAAACCGGGGATGGCACCGCCGTGGTGGATGGCGAGACGTCCCGCGAGGGAGTCGTTCACCACGAGGCCGGTGGCATAGCGCGTGGTGGCGCCGTCGGTGAGCGTGCCGGGAGTCAGCAACTCGCGATAGCTGGCCGCGGTGAGCAGTCGCCCGCCGTGCAGCGCGGCATTCCACGCGAGCAGGTCGCGCGCGGTGGAGCAGAGCGAACCGCCGGCGTACGGCCAGCGCTGGTCGAGATAGCGGGCGCGCTGCAGTGCGGTCCCCACCAGGTCGTAGCCCTGCACCGTGCCGGGCACCACGGCGGTGTTGCTGCAGTAGCGCGAGCGGGTCATCCCCGCGCGCTTGAACAGCTCGCTGGCCACGTACTGCTCGTAGGGCATGCCGCTGGCACGCTCGATGATGAGCCCGAGCAGGAAGTACGCCGAATTGTTGTAGCGCATCTCGTCGCCGGGTGCGAAGTCGCGTGGCTTCGAGGCGATGAGTCGCACCAGCGAATCGCGGGGCAGCGCCTGCGGCATGAGCGCGCCGAACTCGGCCATCTCCGTGTAGCCCGGGATGCCCGACGTATGGTCGAGCAAGCGGCGCAGGGTGACGGTTGGGCCCGTGAAGCGGACGTTCGGGAGGAGCGCCGAGAGCTCGGCGTCGAGCGAGAGACGGCCGCGCTCCACGAGCTGCAGGATGGCCACGGCGGTGAACTGCTTGGTGACCGAGCCAATTTCGTAGACGGCGTTCTCGGGGGTCGCCACGTTGAGGGCGAGGTCCGCCTTGCCGTAGGGGCGGATCACGGGCGGCTGCGTGCCGCGGGAGACGGCGATGGTGAGGCCAGCCACCCGATCCGTCGCGAGTGTCGCTCTGGCGATCGAGTCCAGGCCGGCGGTGGTGCGCGCATTGAGCGGACGCTGCGCGACAAGACACGCCGGTGCCGCGAGAAGCATGACGACAGCACGGACAATCGGACGGATCACGGCGGTATCCTGTCTCAGAGGGAGACGGCACACGCGCGACTCACCAGCGGTGGGCATGTGACGCTGGTGATACCGTACGGCCCCGAAGGCGCGTGGTTTCCGCCTTCCGCCGGTGATCAGGGTCCGTGTCGTCGCTGCTCGAGGAGCTCGTCGATCACTGACGCCTGCGTGATGACCGCGACGATCCGCATCGCGCCGCTAGAAGTTGGTCCCCTCCGGCGGACTGTTCCCCTGGATCTGCAGCGTGTTCCCCGTCTGCGTCACCTTCATCATCACGAGCGACGCCGACGTCGGGATGTTCGTGTTGTCATCCGCGGTCCTGAGCTTCTGCCCGTCCATGTCGTACTCCGCATGGTGCTCCGGGCAGCGCCAGTGCCGAAGCGTCGTGTTGTAAGCCAGATACTTGCCCTGGTGGCCGCACGCCGCGCCGTACGCGATGTAGCCGAGCGTCGCCGAGTGCACGATGTAGATCCGGGTTGTGGCCGTCGTGTTGGGGATCGGCCGAGTGACGCTCGTGTAGCCACCCACCGGTGCGAGCGCCGGGACGGTGGAGAGGTCGATCGTGAAGTCCTGCTCGAACGCCGGCGGCGCCCCGCCGTTGAGGGTGAGCAACCCGGTGGCCGGGTCGAACACGGAGGGGTACACGGTCAGGTTCCCGGTGGACTGACCTCCGGTCCACGTGCCGCTCGCGTTCCAGGTGGCATTGTGACCGGCACAGAGGAAGCCGCTGCCGGACGGTGACACCGCATTGCTCTGGTGCGGACAGACGAGGGAGTAGATGTTGAACGTCGTGCTGCCCGTCCGCCCGATCGCCACCGGCACCCCGCCCACGCTGGTCACGGCCACGCCGCCCACCGCCGCGAGGGCGGGATAGTCCGCGATGCGGATCGCGAAGTTGGTCCCCGGCAGGATCGTGGCCGTGATCGGCTCCGGTCCGAAGATGCCGTCTCCGCAGCCGGCCAGCATCGCACCGAGGGCCGCCAAGGCGGTCCGCTCCATGAACGCGCGTCGCTGCATCGCCTGGCCCAGCGGGCATTCGCCCGCGCAGGCCGCGTCGTTGTCCGTCGCTTGGGTCGTCATGAGGTCGTCTCCTTAGAGATGCGCGGCAGCCGCCGCCCAACCGCTCGCGTCCCTGTCGCTCTCGATCGCCGTCTCCACGTCGACGAGCAACTCCTTCCCGTCCTTCTTCACTGGCAGCCGGTCGAGGTTGCGCGTGGCCTTCCCCTCGATGAACGTGCCGTCGGCCTCGTAGCGTGACTCGTGCTTGGGGCATTGGAACCGGTTCTCGCCCCCCTGCCACTTGATCTTCACCACGGCCTTGTGCGGACAGGTGGCCAGCAGGGCCCACGCCAGCTCCCCGCGACGCACGATGACGATCCCCTCGACGTCATCGAACACCACGCCGTCCGCGGGCGGAACGGGGTAGCGCTTGCCGCCGCTCGGGTCGCGTCGACCTCGCACGATGTGCACCGGCAGCGCCATGGCCGCCTCGCTGGTCAGCCCGAGCGCCACCAGCGCCCCCAAGGCCGCGGCGGCACCGCGCACGAACGCGCGGCGGTCTGGGCTGGCCGCGTCGAACACGCACGGCGTGGCCTCGCCTGCAGCGGCGCCGTCATCGCGGGACGAGCGGGGAATCGTGGACATCGCAACCACCTCCGGCCGGTGTGTCAGGGTCAGGCTTCCGTCTTCAGCACGGTGCCGAGCAACGTCACGGTGAACCAGAGCACGAGGCTCGCGGTCGCCGACAGGTGGAGACGGCCGAGCGCCCGCGCATCCCCGGGGTCGGCCAGCAGCCCGCGCTCGGCCCGCTGCAGGAACAGCCCGTTGCCGAGCAACAGCGCCACGCTGGCCATCTTGGCCCAGTACAGCCAGCTCCCCCAGAACGTCTCGACGTCGCTGGCGAACATCATGGCGCCACTCGCGGCGCTCACGACGAGCCCCGCGATCACCAGGCGGTGCAACGTGCCCTGTTCGTTCACGAGTCGCGTCACCGCTGCGGGATCGCCCGTCGGCAGGCGCAGCGCCTGCCGGTCGGCTGCGATCGCCACGCCGCCCGCGGCCAGCATCGAGGCGAGGTGCGCGTACGTGGTGCCGATCGAGAGCACCTTCGACGTGTTGTACAGGTGGGCGAATGGCGCACAGGTCGAGGCCAGCGACTCGACGATCGACATGATCAATCCTTCCAGAGGAGCATGAGGCCCCAGCTCGCGATGGACAGCCCCATCGAGGCCAGTTCGACGTTGCGATGTCGTTCGCGGGCTCCGGCACCGTAGAGCTGGGCATCGCGCGCCAGCGTGGCCCCATACACGAAACCGGCGTCGGCCACCGCGAACAGCGCCGCATGGACCCACTTCCGGGTCCGCCCGCTGGGATCGTTGCGCCCCTCCCACAGGTTCCAGATCCCCGTCACGGTGTTGAACGTGTACAGCCCCGCGGTGGCGGTCGCGATCGCGCGGTGCCCGATCTTGACCCCGTCCGACGCGCCCCGCTGGTTCTCCATCAGCTGCTCACCGAGCACATACTGCGCCCCGAAGAGCGGGATGATCGCGTAGCTGAACCACCGATGCCACGTGACTCGCGTGCCGTACGCGTCGCTGTACTCCACCGACTGCACGCGCGTGCGCCGCTTGGGCGTCGTATCGGTCGGCAGTGCCGCACGCCGCTCGGCTTCTTGCACGGTCAGCAGCGGCTCGGCACCTGCTGCCGCCGTGTCGACAATCACCCTCGCGGCACTGTCCACCGGTGTCCTGATCGGAGCTGCGCCGCGAGCCTTGGCGGTCGTATCGGCGCGGCCGGTATCTGCGGCGAGCGTGAAAAGCAGCGTGGCGAGCAGGATCATGCGGGCTCCGTCAGCAGGCGTCATCGCGTCGTCGCGATGACACTGGCATGGTAGGCAAACCCGCTGGCGATCGCTATCACGCGATCGGCTGGGTTTCGCACGTGATGTGGACAACGGGCGATCCCCCGACAGGAGAACACCAGCGGCCGCGCGAGCCGCGCTCACCGGTGCTCGCGGCGACAGCGCCCCGCCCGTAGCTTGCGCCCGAGCGCCACGTGTGCATGGCCCCTCGGCGTCCCTTTGGCCCCATCGCCGGGGCTCGCGCTCCCGACATGCCGACGATCGAACCACTCAGCTCCGCCAGTCCGAAGCCCGTGACCGTGGCGCCCCCACGCGCCTGCCGCGCGGGGCCGTGGAGCGCGTTCGCGCGCGCGCAGGCGCCGCGGGCGGAGGGGACGCGATGAGCGACACCCGCGAGGCCGCCGAGGCGATCGTGCGCGAGGCTGTGCGCGGAACCGAGCCGGCCGAGCGCATGCGGCGCGCGTTGGTGCATAGCGACGCGATGCGCGAGCTGGCACTGTCGCGGCTGCGCGCGCAGTTCCCCGATCAGTCCACGATCGCGCTGGTCGAGCTGTTGCTCGGCGAGCGCCTCCTGCCGGCTCCCCAGCCGCGGGGCCCCGCATGACGGCCGAGGGCATGTTGCGCCTGGTCGCCGGGACGCTGCGCGAGACCGGCATTCCGTTCATGCTCACCGGATCGGTGGCGGCGGCCTGGCACGGAGCAGGGCGCGCGACCATGGACGTGGACCTCGTGGTGGAGCCCACGGCCATCCAGCTCGACGACTTCGTGGGTCGCGTGGCGGCGTCCGGCGCCTATGTGTCCGCCGAGGCCGCCCGGGAGGCGCTGGTCCATCGCACCATGTTCAATGTCGTGGATCCGCAAACGGGCTGGAAGGCTGACCTGATCGTGCGGAAGGCCCGGGCGTTCAGCGAGGCGGAGTTCGCGCGTCGCCAGTCCGTGGATTTCTTCGGCGTGACGCTCGACGTCGCGTCGGTGGAGGACGTGGTGTTGTCCAAGCTCGAGTGGGCAAAGCTGGGCGGGTCGCTCCGGCAGATCGAGGATGTGCGGGCGCTGCTTCGCCTCCGAGGGGGCGAGTGCGATGCGGCGTACCTGCGCGCGTGGGTGGACGCGCTCGCCCTTGAGCCGCAATGGGCGCTGGCAACGGCGGCGGACACACCATGACCGCGACGGCACTCACCGTCGCGCTCGCCGACCGCTACCGCATCGAACGCGAGCTGGGCGCCGGCGGCATGGCCACCGTCTACCTCGCGCGCGACCTCAAGCACGAGCGCGACGTCGCCATCAAGGTCATGAAGGCCGATCTCAACGCGACAGTCGGCGCCGACCGCTTCCTGCGCGAGATCCAGCTCGCCGCGCGACTCTCGCACCCGCACATCCTCCCCCTGTTCGACAGCGGCGAGGCCGATGGCGAGCTCTACTACGTGATGCCACGCGTGGAAGGCCGATCCCTCCGCGACCGGCTGAACGACGCGAAGCAGCTGCCGGTCGCCGAGGCGGTGCGCATCGCGGCCGAGGTGGCCGGTGCGCTCGATCATGCGGCACGGCAGGGAGTCGTCCACCGCGACATCAAGCCCGAGAACATCCTGCTGCAGGATGGGCACGCCCTCGTCGCCGATTTCGGCATCGGCAAGGCGCTCTCTTCCATCGAGGGTGAATCGGTCACGCAGGCGGGGATGAGCGTGGGCACCCCCACGTACATGAGCCCCGAGCAGGCGGTGGGCGAGGCGGTGGACGGGCGCAGCGATCTCTACTCGCTCGGCTGCGTGCTCTACGAGATGCTGGTGGGGGAGCCACCGTTCACGGGCCCCACGGCGCAGGCGGTGATCGCCAAGCGGTTCGTGCAGACACCGGCCGACGTCACCGCGTTGCGCGACGGCATTCCGCGCCCCGTGGCGCGCGCGTTGCAGAAAGCGCTCGCCCGCACGCCGATTGACCGGTTCGACACGGCGGCCGAGTTCGCGACGGCGCTCGCCGAACCGGAGACCGCAGCGAGCGTGGGCGTAGGCGAGGCGCCGGAGGGATCGCTCGCCGTGCTGCCGTTCGCGAACCTGTCGAGCGATCCGGAGAACGAGTTCCTGTGTGACGGCGTGACCGAGGAGATCCTCACGGCACTCTCCCAGGTACCCGGGCTGCGCGTGGCGGGGCGCACCTCGAGCTTCTCCTTCAAGGGGAAGCGCGTGGATCTGCGCACGATCGGCGAGCAGCTCAAGGTCCGCACCGTGCTCGACGGCTCGGTGCGACGCTCGGGCAAGCGCGTGCGCATCACGGCGCAACTGCTCGACACCGCCGACGGCTACCAGCGCTGGTCCGACCGGTACGACCGCGAGATCGAGGACGTGTTCGACCTGCAGGACGAGATTGCCCGCACGATCGCCACGCGCCTCAAGGCGACGCTCGTCACGGGCGCGTCGGCCCGGCAGCAGCGCGCCACGAGCTCGATCGAGGCCTATGAGGCGTTCGTGAAGGGGCGCGCGCTGCTCGCCCGGCGTGGGAGGGCCATCGTCGAGGGAATCGCGTGCATGGAGCGCGCGCTGGCACTCGACCCGCAGTACGGACCCGCGTGGGCGGGCATCGCCGAGGGGCACGTGATGCTCGGCTACTATTCGCTCATCACGCCGGAACTGGCGCGCGCCAAGGCGATGCACGCGGCCGAAGAAGCGGTGCGCTGCGCGCCCGACCTGGCCGAGGCGCACTGCGCGCTCGGCATGGCGACGCTGCTCTTCGAGTGGGAGCAGCGCGACCGCACCGCGCGTGCGTTCGAGCGCGGCATGCAGCTCAATGCGGGCTCCACGCAGGGGGCCACGTGGTACTGGCACTTCTACGTGAGCTGGTCGGGCGGGCGCCTTCGCGAGGGCGTGGCCGGGCTCAAGGGATTGTTCGCGCAGGATCCGCTGTCGAGCTACCTCGCCGGGATGTTGGCCATCGATCTGGCGTCCGACGACGATCCGGAGTGCGTGGAGTGGGCGACGCGTGCGGTGGCGCTCGACGCCGACGCGTTCCTGTCGCGCTTCTCGCTGCAGATCGCGAGCGGCGCGGTGCGCGACTGGACGCGCGTGATCGCGGAGTCCGAGTCGCTGTTCGCCATCGGGGGTCGCACACCGGTCCCGCTCATCAACTACGCGCAGGCGCTCAACCGGAGTGGCCGGGAAGCGGCCGCCGCGTCGGTGTATGACGAACTTCGGGCCCTGTCGAACGATGGCGAGCGCGCGACGTGGAACCTGGCGTGCCTCGCGGCCGAGCTGGGCCTGACCGACGAGGCGGCGCGATGGGGTCGCGAAGCCGTGCGTCGGCGCGATCCGACGATCTATGCCTTCGGGCCAACCGCGCGCATCCTCGCCAGCGAGCGGCTGCGCGCGCACCCCGAGTATCCCGAGTGGATGCGCGTGCTCAACCTGCCCACGTCGACGCAGCTGTACGTGCACCCGGCGTCCGGCGCATGAACGACGCCCTGTCCACGGCACTCGCCGACCGCTATCGCCTCGAACGCGAACTGGGGCAGGGCGGCATGGCCACCGTGTACCGCGCGCGCGACGTGCGACACGATCGCGACGTCGCCATCAAGGTGCTCAAGCCCGACCTGGCCGAGTCGGTGGCGTGACCGCTCGCGCGTCACCGAGCCTCCACCACCTGCAGCCCGTGCGTTGCCTTCGCCCACGAGATAATCGCCCGGTCCGCCGTCACCAACGGAATCCCTTCCACCAGCGCCGTCGCGATGATCGCCCGGTCAAACGGGTCGCTCGGCGCACCCGGCCCCAGCTCCGCGGTCCGGATCATCATCTCCGCCGAAAACGGAACCGCCCGCGTCCCTGGCGCCGTGCGCGCCCGGTCGAGCCAACTACGCGCAGAACCGGAGCGCAACAAGGAGCCTTTCCCGGACTTGAGGGCGATCTCCCATATCGCCACGTCGGGTACGCGAAGCCCCCCGGCCTGCTGAACCGCGAGTAGCCGAGCCAGCGTTGTCGGCGGCAACGCGAACACGTCGGGCGCCAGCAACCCTACCCATACATGCGTGTCGAGCAGCACCTCACCAACCGCAGCCCCGTACTCGGCGAAGGCAATCTCGGCTACCCGGCTGCCGCGCGGCCGAGCGGTCACCGCTCGGGAAAGATCGACGCGTCGAGATCCCACACGTCCTCCGGCTCGATGAGGTTTGCGCCAGGCTGGAGCGTACCGCGCATCCACCCGTAGGCCGAGGGCAGCGACTGAGGCGGCGCAACGAGCTTCGCCACCACCTTGCCGTGTTTGGTGATCACGATCTCGTCCCCGGTGCGCGCGACCTCGTCCATGAGCGCCAGGCAGTGCGCCTTGAACTCAGTGGCGGATACCGTCCGGATCTTCGGCGGCCGTTTCGGTGGCATGCAAGAACTCACTTTCAAGGTGACCATATAAATATGGTCAGACGGCCGTCCGTGCCAAGGGAGAGCATTGCCGCTGTCAGAGCCCGCTCCGAAGCTGAGGCACGGCTCCACCGCCAAACCTGCACTGAGCCAGCGCCCGGGAATCGGGCGCCCCGTTCTCCCCGTCACCGGACGCCCGCGCTACCTTTCCGGTCTATGTCCGGCGATCCCATCACGTCCGTCTTCAATGACGGCTACGTCGCCGAGATGTTCGACCGCTGGCGTGCCGATCCCGCCGCCGTCGACACCTCGTGGCGACAGTACTTCCAGTCCGCGGCCCTGCTCTTTGGGGCCTCCGCGTCCACCGGCACCAGCGCCTCCGTGGGCGGTGCCCCGGACCCCGACTTGGCCCGCAAGGCCGCCGGCGCGGCCAACCTCGCCCAGTCGATTCGCCAGCACGGCCATCTGGCCGTGCATCTCGACCCGCTCGGCACCAACCCGCTCGGCGCTGCCGAACTGGTGCCCGAGTTCCACGGGATCACCGAGGCGGAACTGGGCGACGTGCCGGGCTCTGCGCTCGGCTTCCCGCATATGGCCACGGCCACGCAGGTCATCGAGCGGCTCCGCCTCCGCTACCAGACCGCGCTCGCCTTCGAGGTCATGCACCTGAGCGAAGAGGAGGAGCGCGCCTGGTTCCGCGCGACGCTGACCGCTCAGGAGCTGACGCGCCCGCTCGCACCCACCGAGAAGAAGGCGATTCTCCGCCGGTTGATCGAAGTCGATGGCCTCGAGCGCTTCCTCGGCCGAGCGTTCACGGGCTACAAGCGGTTCAGCATCGAGGGGACCGACGCGCTCGTCCCGATGCTCGATGCCGCGATCGAGGAAGCGGCGAAGGTCGGCGCACGCGAAGTCGGCATCGCCATGGCGCACCGCGGACGCGTCAACGTGCTCGCGCATATCCTCGGCAAGCCGCGCGCCGCCATCTTCGGCGAGTTCGACGGCCGCCACCCGCACGCCGATGACGACGCCGCCACCGGCGACGTGAAGTATCACATGGGCTACACCGGGACGCGCACGATTCCGGGCGTCGGCGAGCTCAAGGTCTGGCTGCTTCCGAATCCGAGTCACCTCGAGATCGTGAACCCGGTGCTCACCGGCGCCGTGCGCGCGCATCAGCGCGTGAACGGCACGCGCGACGAAACCACGGTGCTCCCGATCTGCGTGCACGGCGACGCTGCCTTCCCGGGCGAGGGGATCGTGCCGGAGTCGCTCAACCTGTCGCAGCTGCGCGGGTACCGCGTCGGCGGCACGCTCCACATCATCGTCAACAACCAGGTCGGCTTCACCACCGACCCGCTCGATGCGCGCTCGACGTACTACGCCTCCGACGTGGCCAAGGGGTTCGAGATCCCGATCATCCACGTCAACGCCGACAACGCCGAGGCGTGCATCATCGCCGTGCGCGTGGCCATCGCGTATCGGGCCCGCTTCAAGCGCGACGTGCTCATCGACCTCGTGGGCTACCGCCGTCAGGGGCACAACGAGACCGACGAGCCCACCTTCACGCAGCCGGCACTCTACGCACGCATCAAGGCGCACCCGACGCCGCCCAAGGTCTGGGCCGCGCGTCTCGAACAGGAAGGGATCATTGCGCCCGGCGACGCGACCGCGATCGAGCAGGAGGTCTTCGCGACCTTCGAGCGCGAACTCGCGGAAATGAAGGCGACGCCAGCCGACGTCGACCTCAGTCACCACACGCCGTCGCACGGGAGCCCGATCCTCGGTGATGCGCCGACAGCGGCGCCGAACGTGCCGGCCGACGTGCTCACGCGCATCAACGAGGATCTGCTCCGCTATCCCGCGACCTTCACGCCGCACCCGCGACTGGCCAAGCAGCTCGAGCGTCGCCGGGAGGCGCTGGCGTCACAGATCGACTGGGGGCACGGCGAAGCGCTCGCGTTCGGCTCGCTGCTCCTCGACGGGATGAATGTCCGCCTCACGGGACAGGATGTCGAGCGCGGCACGTTCTCGCATCGCCACGCGGTGCTCAACGACGTCGAGACCGGCGCCAAGTTCTGTCCATTGGGCTCGATCGACGGCGTGAAGGGCGCGATCGAGATCTACAACTCGCCGCTCTCCGAACTCGGCGTCATGGGCTTCGAGTATGGCTATTCGGTGCAAGCGCCCGACACGCTCACCCTGTGGGAAGCGCAGTTCGGCGACTTCAGCAACATGGCGCAGCCGATCATGGACCAGTTCATGGCGGCGGACCGCGCCAAGTGGCACCAGGACTCGGGGCTCGTGCTGCTCCTGCCGCACGGATATGAAGGGCAGGGGCCGGAGCACTCGAGCGCGCGTGTCGAGCGGTTCCTGCAGCTCTGCGCCGACGACAACATGACGGTGATCTACGCGTCGACACCGGCGCAGTACTTCCACGCGCTGCGCCGCCATGCGCACGCGCGCGTGCGGCGTCCGTTGGTGTGCATCCAGCCCAAGTCGCTGCTGCGCATGCCGCAGGCCGCGAGCAGCCTCGAGCAGATCACGCAGGGCGCCTTCCAGCCCGTGATCGACGATGCCCGCGCGTCGAAGCAGCGCGAAACGGTTCGTCGGCTCGTCTTCTGCACGGGCAAGGTGTACTACGACATCACCGCGAAGGCGCTGCCGGAACAGGTGGCGGTGGTGCGCGTCGAACAGCTCTATCCGTGGCCCGGCGACGAGATCGCGGCGGTCGTCGATCGGTATCCGGCCCTCGAAGAAGTGGCGTGGGTCCAGGAAGAGCCGAAGAACATGGGCGCGTGGACGTACGTGTGGCCGCGGCTCCGCGTGGCGTCGGGCAATGCGATGGAGCTGCGCTACATCGGGCGTCCGGAGCGCGCGAGCCCGGCCGAAGGGTATGCCTCGGATCATGCCACCGAGCAGGCGCGCATCGTGGCAGAGGCGCTCGAGGCGCGGTCGACCGCGCGCGGGCGAAAGGGTGTGGCGGGGCGCGCGTGATGGAGCATGGTGCGAGCGGCAGGGGCGAGGGCAAGAAGCAGGTCCTTCGCTTCGCTCAGGACGACTTGGGGAGGATGCGGTGGATCGGCGTCACCTGTCTTCTGGCGCTCACGCTGCTCCTGCCACGGAGCGCCGGCGCTCAGGACCGTGGCGCGGCCGCGCTCGGCGACCTGATCCGCGGCCTCGGGACCACCGCGCGCGTGCTCGTGATCGCGGCGCACCCGGACGATGAAGACACGCAACTCATCACCTGGCTCGCGCGCGGTCGCCAGGTCGAAACCGCGTACCTGAGTCTCACGCGCGGCGACGGCGGACAGAACCTGATCGGCAACGAGCTTGGCGAAGCGCTCGGTGCCATCCGTACCGAAGAACTGCTGGCCGCGCGCCGAGTGGATGGCGGCCACCAGTATTTCTCGCGCGCCTACGACTTCGGCTTCAGCAAGACGGCCGACGAGACATACCTGCATTGGCCCAAGGACTCGATCCTGGACGACGTCGTGCGCGTGGTGCGCGCCTTCCGCCCGCACGTGATCGTGGCGGTCTTCAGCGGAACACCGCGCGATGGCCACGGCCATCATCAGGTGTCGGGGCTGCTCGCACGCGAGGTGTTCGAGCGCTCGGCGGACACGACGCGCTTTCCGCGCGCGGTGTTCGGCGCCCCGTGGACCATCCAGAAGTACTATCGCGGGGCGCGGTTCACGCAGGCCGACGCGACGCTCAAGTTCGATGTCGGCGAGTACAACCCGCTCATGGGGCGCGGGTACGGCGAACTCTCGGGCGAGAGCCGCAGTCAGCACAAGTCGCAGGGCTTTGGCGTGCTGCAGCGGCGTGGCGAACTGATCGACATGGTGCGCCGCGAGGGGACGCGCGTGAACGCGGCGACCCCCGCCGACAAGGAAGCGTCGATCTTCGACGGCGTCGACACCACCTGGTCGCGCCTGCGGGGCGCCGTGCGCGATGCGCGACAGCGCGCACTCCTCGACTCCATGGCGCCGCTCCTTGCGCGTGCGCGCACGAAGCTCGACCTCTTCGCCCCCGCCTCGGTCACGCCGCTGCTCGACACGATCGCACGGCTCGCGGATGCGCTCTGTCCGCGTGCCGAGCAGGCCGCATCGGCCTGTCGCACGCCGGCGGGACTCGCGGGGGACGGCGACCTCGCGCGCGTCCTGGACGTGCTCGACGAACGGCTCGATCGCGCACATGAGCTGGCCAGCGGCCTCGCGCTCGAGGCGGTCGTCAATCGCAGTGTGGTGGCCGCCAACGACAGCGTGGCGATCACGGTGACGCTGTACAACCGCGGCGCCGATGCCGTCGTGGTGACCGGCGTCTCGGGGCCAGGTGCCAGCGCGCCGCGCGCCCCCGCCACGGTGGAGGCGGGCAAGGCGTTCACGACGCAGCTCACCGTACGGACCTCGACGCTGACCGCCCCGTACTGGCTCTCCACGCCGCGTGCCGGCGACATCTTTTCCGTCGCGTCCGACATCGGCGGCGACGATCGTCACCCGGCCGCCCTGCGCGCGACGGTCACGGTACGCGCGGGTGCGAGCAGCATCGACCTCACCGCGCCGGTCACCTTCCGCTACGCCGATCCGGTCAAGGGCGAGATCCAGCGGCCGGCGACGGTCGCGCCCGCGGTCACACTGACGCTGGGCTCGCGCACCGAGTTCGCGCCGGCCAATCGCGCCTTCACGCGCAGCGTGCGCGTGACGCTGCGGTCCGCCGCGCGCGACACGCAGCAGGTGCGCCTCGCGCTCACGCTGCCGGTCGGCATCGTGGCCGACAGTGCGGAGCGCACGGTCACGCTCCCGCCCGGCGCTGAGCGGAGCGTGGACGTCGCCATCCGCGGCCGACTCGCGCCGGGGCGTCACGAGGTGAAGGCCGCCGCGATCGTCGGCTCGGCGCGCTACGAAACGGGATACACGGCGGTCGAGTACGATCACATCCGTCCGCAGAACCTGTACCGCCCCGCGATGCTGGTGCTGCAGGCGGTGGATCTCGTGCTGCCCAGTCGTGCGAACATCGCCTACGTGCCGGGTGTCGGCGACAACGTCGCGCCGGCGCTGGCACAGCTGGGCTTCGCCGTCACGATCGTGGAGCCCGAGAAGTTGGCGAGCACCAAGCTCGACGACTACGCCGCCGTCGTGATCGGCCCGCGCGCCTTCGAGGCGAGCGCCGTGTTGCTGGCGCAGGCTCCGCTCATCAATGCCTATGCCGCGCGTGGCGGCACGGTCGTCACGCAGTACGGCCAGTTCGAGATGGCGCGACCCGGCGTGTTGCCGTACGGCGTGACGCTCACGCGACCGGCCGCGCGCGTGACCATCGAGGAGGCACCGATCACGGTGCTCGACGCGGCGCACCCGCTGCTCAACAAGCCGAACAGGATTGGCGTGGCCGATTTCGCCGGCTGGGTGCAGGAGCGCGGGTTGTACATGCCGAGCACGTTCGATCCGGCGTGGACGCCGCTGCTCGAGATGAACGATCCGAACGAGCCGGCCAATCGGGGCGGGCTGCTCGTGGCCAGGACGGGAAAGGGGAGCTACGTGTACACGACGCTCGCGCTCTTCCGGCAGTTGCCCGCCGGCAATGTGGGGGCGGCGCGGCTCTTCGCGAACCTGATCGCCGCCGGGCAAGCGCCCAAGGTCACCCCCTGACGATGCGCGCCGTCGGCCGTCGCCTGGTCTGTGCGGTCGGCGCGATCGCGCTGGCCGCCTGCGCGAAAGACACGCGCACGGTGATCACGGTCTACACGCCGCATGGCACGGAGCTCATGTCGGACGTGAAGGCGCGCTTCGAGCGCGCCTACTCGACGATCGAGGTGAAGTGGGTACCGCTGGAGTCGCAGGAGGCGCTCGAGCGGGTGCGCGCGGAACAGCGTGCGCCGAAGGCCGATGTCTGGTTCGGGGCCCCGTCGGAACTGTTCGAGCGAGCGGCCGGCGAAGGGTTGTTGGCGCCGTATGTCTCGAGCTGGGCGGACGCGATCCCGGCGGATGCCAAGGACACCGCCGGCTTCTGGTACGGCACCTACCTGACCCCCGAAGTCATCGGCTACAACAGCGCGGCGGTCAAGCCGGCCGACGCGCCGCATGACTGGAGCGATCTGGCCGACCCCAAGTGGAAGGGGAAGCTGGTGATGCGCGATCCCGTGCCGAGCGCGACGATGCGGGCCATCTTCGGTGCCATGCTGCAACGGTCGATTGCGCAGACAGGCAGCACGGCGCAAGGATGGCGCTGGCTCGAGCGCATCGACGCCAACACGCGCGAGTACATCGCATCGCCCACGCTGCTCTACCAGAAGCTCGGCCGCCGCGACGGCGTCGTGACGATGTACAACATGCCCGACCTGGCGACGCTCGAGGCCCGCACCAGGATCCCGATCAAGGTCGTGATTCCGTCGAGTGGCACGCCGCTGCTGGTGGACGGGATCGCGATCGTGCACGGAACGGCGCACGAGGCCGCCGCCCGCACCTTCCTCGACTTCGTCGTGTCGAAGCCGATCATGCTCATCACCGCGCGCGAGCACCTGCGCATTCCGACGCGCAGTGACCTGCCGGTCGACTCGCTGCCGGCGTGGATTCGCGATGCGCAGAAGGCGATGCTGCCGATGGCCCTCGACCGACGGCTCATGGCCGACTCGCTCGCGACCTGGATGACCGCGTGGGACGCGCGCGTGCGCAACCGCTTTCGCCCGGTGCCTGCGCGCGCTCGATAGCTTCCGCTCATGCCGTTGACTGCTCCTGCCGCTCGTCGTCCGCATGTCGTGATCGTCGGCGGCGGGTTCGCCGGCATGCATTGCGCGCGCACGCTGCGGAATGCCCCGGTCGACGTGACGGTGATCGACCGGACCAATCATCACCTGTTCCAGCCGTTGCTGTACCAGGTGGCGACGGCGACGCTCGCGCCGAGCGACATCAGCGTGCCCATCCGGTGGATCCTGCGCTCGATGCGCAACGCGACCGTGCTGATGGGGGAGATTCGCGACGTCGATGTTGCGCGGCGCGTCGTGATCATGGATGAGGCCGCACACGAGATTGCGTACGACTACCTCGTGATCGCGACCGGTGCCCGGCATGCCTACTTCGGACACGATGAATGGGAGGCACACGCGCCCGGCCTCAAGTCGCTCGACGATGCGCTCGAGATCCGGAGTCGGTTCCTGTTGTCGTTCGAACTGGCGGAACGGTGTGAGCGCGACGTGGACCGCGCCGCGTACCAGACCTTCGTGATCGTCGGTGGCGGACCCACGGGGGTCGAGCTGGCCGGCATGCTCCCCGAGCTGGCGCGGCACGCCTTCGTGCGCGACTTCCGCCGTACCGACACGCGACAGACGCGCGTGCTGCTGCTCGAGGGTGGCCCGCGCCTGCTCGCGGCCTTTCCGGACTCGCTCGCGGAACGTGCGCGTCGCGACCTCGCCGCGCGCGGCGTCGAGATCCGGCTCAACACCGTGGTGACGCGCGTCGATGGCGAGTCGGTGTGGATCGGCGACGAACGGATCGCGACGCATACCGTCTTCTGGGCTGCCGGCAACCGGGCCTCATCCATCGCGCGGAAGCTTGGCACTCCCACGGATCGTGCCGGACGCGCGCTGGTTGGCCCCGACTTCGCGATTCCGGGGCACCCGGAGGTGTTCGTGGTTGGCGATGCCGCCGCAATGCCCGATGCGACCGGCGCCATGGTCCCCGCCGTCGCACCGGCGGCCATGCAGGGCGGCGACCACGTCGGCCGACAGATCCTGGCCTCGGTCCGCGGCGCCCAGCGCACCCCGTTCCGCTACACGAACAAGGGGAATCTGGCGACGATCGGTCGTCGCAGCGCCATCGCGGAGATCGGCCCCGTGCGACTGACCGGCACGATCGCGTGGCTGTTCTGGCTCTTCCTGCACATCATGTATCTCGTCGGCTTCCGCAATCGCGTTGCCGTGCTGGGCCAGTGGGCGTACGCCTACTTCACCTTCCAGCGCGGCGCCCGGCTCATCACGGGTCGCGAGCGTGGCGCGGAGGAAGCCCGCCTGCGGCACACCGGAGAGTTCCAGCTCCCCACGCGCTGAGCGGCCACTCGTGGGCGGGTGCGGCGCGCGGTACCTTGCCACGCATCGCCATGGCCGATGCCTCCGAGCTGACTTCCGCCGACGTTGAGGCTGGCTCCACGCAGCTCAACTGGTTTCTTGCGCAGATCGCCACCGACCAGGCGGCGCATGATGCGTTGCCGCTCGCGCTCGGCATCTTCGATGGTGCGCTGCGCCTGCGGTTCATGAACGTCCGGTACCGGTTGCTCTCGGGGCACGCAGGCGACACGGGGCTGCTTCGCTTTCCGCGGACGTCGGTCGATCTGGGCCACATCGCCGCGCAGGTGCGCACGTCGGGCGAGCCGCTGACGGTGCTGATCGATGCAACCGACGGCGACCACCACCGCACGGTCGAGATCCAGGCCGTGCCGGTGCCGCTCGCCGGTGGACGCGGGGTGGCGCTGCTGGGATCCGATGTGACCGAGCGCGAAGAGGTCCGCAGACATCTCGCCGACAGCGTGTCCGCGCTGGTCGGCGCCTTCGACGCACTGCCCGATGCGGTGCGCGTGTATGATGCCACGGGGCGCGTGGTGCGCGCCAATGCGCTGGCCGAACGCACGACGAACGGTCGCGGACTCGGCTCGCTCGGCGACCAGTGGCAACGCGAGCTGCCGCGGACCATGACGCACACGCCGATCACCATCGACCAGTCGCCCGTGCGTCGCGCGCTGAGCGGCGAGACCGTGACCGGCGAGACGTATCTGGTGCGCCGCGGCGCCGGTGAGGCGGTCATCGAGGTGAATGTGGTGCCGCTGCGCGCCCCCGGCGGCGCCGTGCGCGGTGCCGTGGCGATCGAGCGCGACGTGACCGACCGCGTGCGCCTCGCACAGGCGCTCGAGGAACAGGTGCGCATCGGGAGTGCGCTCTACACGCACGTGGCCACCGAGGCCGACCGGCTCGAGAAGATGGTGGCAGCGCGCTCGGGTGAGTTGCTGCGCCTCGAGGCGGCCCGCGCGCGCGACCGGCGCCTGGCCGCATTGGGCCAGCTGGCCGCCGGCGTCATGCATGACGTCAACAACGCACTCAATCCCGTGATGCTGGCCGCGTGGCTGCTCGAGCGCCACGCCGACGATCCGGCGAAGGTCCGCGAACTCGCCGGTCGCATCCACAAGGCCGCCGATACCGGAGCGACGACCGCGTCGCGCGTCGGGCGGTTCATCCGGCAAGAGCCCGTCTCTGATGGACGCGAGACGCGCTTCGACCTCGCGCAGGTGGTCGCGGATGCCGTCGCGATCGCCGAGCCGACCTGGACCCAGCGCGGCAGCAGCGTGCGCATCGCGTTCAACGGACAGCTGGATCCGGGACTCACCGTCGAAGGGATTGCCGGTGAAGTGCGCGAGGCCGTGCTGAATCTCGTTGCGAACGCGCTCGATGCGATGCCGTCCGGCGGGAGCCTGCACATCCGGGTGCGCGCCGTGGCCGCCGAGGCGTGGCTCGAGGTGGTCGACACGGGCATCGGCATGAACGACGAGGTTCGTGACCAGGCCTTCGACCCCTTTTTCACCACCAAGGGGACCGCCGGTTCCGGGCTCGGCCTCGCGGAGGTGTACGGGATCATGCGTCGTCATCGCGGGACCGCCGAACTGGCGTCCGGATCGGGGCAAGGTACGACCGTGCGCCTGCGCTTTCCGCTCACGCAGGGGAGCAGTGCCGAACGGGTGCGTGACCCGCGACCGCAGCGGTCGCGCCGCGTCTTGCTCGTCGAGGATCAGCCCGAAGGGCGACGCACCGTCGCCGAAGTGCTCACCAATGCGGGGCACGCCGTGACCGAGGCGAGCGACCTCGCGGGCGCGCGCGCGGCACTGGGGGCCAGGGCAGATGCCCCATCGTTCGATGTCGTCGTGACGGACATCTTTCTGCCGGACGGATACGGCTGGGAACTCGTCCCGGACGTGCGGCAGCTGCCGGGCGCGATGCGGATCGGTCTGATCACCGGATGGGAGCTGGCACCGCCCCCATCGGTCCACGCAGACTTTACATTGCGAAAGCCATTGGTGGCCACCGAGTTGCTCGATCACCTCGCGGATTGATCGGCGTCGCCAACACGGTGGATATGCTCGTCCTGTCATGACTCATCGCGCGCGATCGACAACGGCGTTATCGCGCGGATCACTGTGTTGTAAGGCGTCCACCAGGACGAGATGAAGGACATCCGGATTCTGATCGCGGAGGACGACGCGGAGGCGCGTGTCCTGCTGGCGCAGGTACTCGTGGCGTGCGGCCACATCGTGGTCGCGCAAGTGAGCACAGGTCGCGAAGCGGCCGCGCGCGCAGTCGAGCTCAAGCCGGACGTCGTGCTGCTCGACGTGCACATGCCCGACGGATCGGGCATCGAGGCCGCCGAGGCGATCACGCGCGATCAGCCGGGGACGGCCGTCATCCTGTTCACGGGTGACGCGAGTACGGCCCTGAGCGACGCGCAGGTGCACGCCACCGCCGTGGTGGCCTTCCTGCCCAAGCCCTCGCCGGCGCCGGTGCTCGATGCCGCGGTTCGCCTGTCGGTCGATCGCGCGCGACAACTCAAGCTGGCACGCGGTGAGACCGAGGTTGCGCGCCGTCGTCTCGAAGAGCGCAAGCTCCTCGAGCGCGCCAAGGGGGTGCTGATGCGGCGCTCGGGACTCGATGAAGCCGAAGCGTACCGGCTCATGCAGCGGAGCGCGCAGAATCGCGGGCAGACCATGTTGCTGATCGCCAAGCGCATGCTCGACGAACCACCGCCCTGGGATTTCCTCGGGGACGTCTGACCGGCGGACGCAGCTGTCACGTGACGCGTGGCGCCTGCCCCGGCCCTGCCTGGAAGCAGCTACGCGCGCGCTTCGTCCCGTCGCACGAGCACCTTCTTTCCCTTGATGCGCGTGGCGGAGAGCGCCGTGATGATGTCGTCGGCAATGGTCTCGGGCACTTCGACCACGCTGTGGCGCTCCCAGATCTGGATCGCACCGATCGCGTCGGAATCGATCCCCATCTCGTTGGCAATCGCGCCGACCAGATCCCCCGGCCGCAGGTTGGACTTTCGCCCCGCGCCGACGTAGAGCTTGGCCACGGCCCAGTTCGGCGTCGGACGCGCCTTCTTTCCCTTGGGCTTCTCACCGCCCGACTCCGGCCGCGCAGCCCGGCGCTCGGCACGGTCCGCCTCGCGCTCACGCGCGGGGTGACGCTCACGCACCGGTGCGGCCGTCGGAATCTCCGCAGCGTCGGCGTCATCGCCCCCTGCGAGCGACGACTGCTTGATCGCGGCAGCCGCAATGTCGATCAGGTCGAACTCGTCGGCGAGCGCGCTCACGACGCTGCGCCACGGATCGAGATCGCCCGCAAGAATCGCCTCGCGGAGTGCGCCTTGGGCGAGTTCGAGCCGCCGCGCGCGCAGGTCCGCGACGGTGGGCACGCTCGCCACTTCGATGGGTTGTCCGGTGACCCGCTCGATGTTGCGCAGCATCCGGTGTTCGCGCGGCTCGGCCAGCGTGATGGCCACGCCCGTGCGGCCCGCGCGCCCCGTGCGACCGATGCGATGCACGTACGCTTCGGCGGCGGCGGGCACGTCGAAGTTCACCACGTGCGAGATGTGGCTCACGTCGAGACCACGCGCGGCCACGTCGGTGGCGATCAGCAACTCGGAGGTGTGCGCGCGAAAGCGCTTCATCACGCGATCGCGCTGGTCCTGACTGAGCCCGCCGTGCAGCGCTTCCGCGTGATAGCCACGCCCGTTCAGCGTTTCGGTGAGCGCGTCGACTTCGGTACGCGTGCGGCAGAAGACGATCGCGCTCGCGGGCTGCTCGACATCGAGAATGCGGCCGAGGGCGACCATCTTGTGGGCGCGCGGCACGATGTACGCCACCTGGCGGACCTTCGCGGTGCGGCCCGCCTTGAGTGCCTCGACGTCGATCTTGACGACCTGCGGATCGCGCAGGTGGGAGCGCGCAATCGCCGCGAGGCGCGGTGCGAGCGTGGCGGAAAAGAGCGCGACCTGCTTGTCGGCAGGCGTCGACGAGAGAATCGCCTCGAGGTCGTCGGCGAAGCCCATGTCGAGCATCTCGTCGGCTTCATCGAGCACCACGGTGCGCACGTGCGACACGTCGAGCGTCTTGCGGCGCAGGTGGTCTAGGGCACGCCCCGGCGTGGCAATCACCACGTCCGCCCCGCGCTTGAGCGAACGGATCTGTCCTTCCATCGGCGCGCCGCCGTAGATCGGCACGGCCACGGCCCCCATCGACTTGCCGTAGCGGTAGACCGCTTCGGCCACCTGCATGGCCAGCTCGCGCGTCGGGACGAGCACGAGGGCCGTGGTGCGTTCACGATGCGGAGCGTCCGGACGGAGCCGGTGCAGCAGGGGCAGGGCGAACGCGGCGGTCTTGCCCGTACCCGTCGCGGCCTGCGCCAGCACGTCGCGACCGGCCATGAGCGGCGGGATGGCCGCACGCTGGATGGGCGTCGGTTCCTCGTATCCAAGGGCCGTGAGGACCGCGAGAACGCGCGGATCCAGGCCGAGGGCAGCGAAGCCCTCGGGCGGCGACTCGGCCGCGTCGTGAGTGTCTGGGCGTGTGGGCATCCCGCAACCTACTGGATTCGGGGCCCGACGTGGCTCAGGGCGCGGGTTTGATCGCTTCCAGCATGGCCGCCATGCGCTGGTGAATGAGCTGGACCGCCTTCATCGGACGGATCATCACCTTGAAGTCGGTGATCCGGCCGGCATCGTCCCAGTGCAGCATGTCCACGCCATTCACCACGATGCCATCGATGTCCACGATGAACTCGAGCACGGCGTCCTGGCCCGAGCTCAGCTCGCGGACATAGCGGAACGAGGGGTTGAAGAAGACATGAAACGCCGCGCCGAGGTACAGCGTCGTCTTCGCCTTGCCGACCTGGGGCGCGTGCACCACGGGCGAGTGGAAGGTGCAGCCCTCCGCGAGCAGGGCGTCCAGCGCACGGACGTCGCGTGACGCGACGACCTTGTGCCACGCCGCCAGGGTATCGATCGACATCAGGGCTCCGAGCAGCAGGGGGGATCAGCTGGCGGCAGGCGCCGCAGCCTTCGGTCGCACGATCTTGTCCAGGCCGAAGCCCAGCGTGATGGTCGCGAGGACCAGCGTCGCCGAGACCGCAAACGGCCAGCCGTGACCCATGCGCTTGAACAGCGCGCCCATGAGCACGGGGAAGATCACGCGCGCGCCACCGCCGAAGGTCTGCTGCACCCCCATGAACAGGCCGCGATCGCGTGCGTCGGTCACGCGCGACAGCATGGCGGTCACGCAGGGAAAGGTGAACGCGGTGCCGAGCGGAATCAGGGCGACGAACACGGCGAGCATGGGCAGATTGCGGGCGAGCGGCAGCCCGCCCAGCCCGGCGGCGAGCAGCACCAACCCGACGCGTGACAGACGCGCCTCGCCCAGTTTGTCGACCAACCGGCCGAGCGCCATCACGCGCGTGATCACCGAGATCACGCCGATGTACATGAAGAAGTAGCCGATCGTCTGCTCGGTGACCTGAAACTCCGCCGCGAGGAAGAGCGCGAGCACCGCATTCACTCCCATGAACGCGCCCATCGCGATCGCGTACATCCAGATCAGCCGCGCGGCCGGCTCACCCGGGTGCGACATCACGCGACGAATCGCCGTGATCGCTCCCGGTCGCTTCTGCGGAGCCGCGGCCGCGGCGCCCTCCGGCGTTGCCACCGCGTGCTCACCCGTCATCGCCTTCGACTCGGTGAGATAGCGAAACGCAAAGCCGATGTTGAGCACGCAGAGCGAGGCGGCCAGCAACCCCGGCGCGGCGTGCCCGATGTGGAGGTTGACGCTGCCGACCGTGAACGTCTTCTCGCCGATGGCAGCGGCCCAGGAGCCGATCACCGGTCCCATGGCGACGCCGAGGTTGGTGGCCGCCGAGAGCCAGCCGAGCGCGCGCGCGCGATCCTTGGGCTCCGTGGCGTCGGCGACATAGGCCTGGATCACGCCGACCGTACCGCCCCCCGCGCCGAGCACGATGCGCGAGAGGAACAGCGTCAGGATCGATTCGGCATACCCGAAGATCACGAACGCCACGGCTGACGCCGCCAGTGCAACCAGCAACGTGGGGCGACGCCCGAACCGGTCGGAGAACTTCCCCCACAAGGGAGCCGATGCCAACTGCGCCACCGCAAACGCACTCACCAGAAAGCCGACCGTCTCCGCGTCGCCGCCCAGACGGCTCGTGTAGAACGGCAGCAGCGGCACGATGATCAACGCGCCGACCATGTCGAGAAAGGCGGTGAACATCAGCACGTGCAACTTGGCCGGCACCTTCCGGAGCTCGCGCACCAGGAAGAACACCACGACCGAGGCCACGGAGCCCACGGCGAGCTTGGCGCCGAGCGAATCGAGCACGGGGAGTGCGAGGCTCGCGCCTCCCTCCTGCAGCATCACGCCTCGACCCGGCCCAGGGCCGCGGGCGCGGCCGACCGGCCGACGAACCCGGCGAGCGCGACGATCGTGAGAGCGTACGGAATCATCTCGACAAACTGGGAAGGGAGCAGCGTGGAGCCCTGCAGGCGGATCTGCAGCGTTTCCGCCGCGGCGAAGAGCAGGCAGGCGACCAGCGCGCGCGGCGCCTCCCACCGCCCGAAGATCACGGCTGCCAGCGCAATGAAGCCGCGCCCCGCCGTCATGCCATCGGTGAACTTGTGCTGGTCGAAGGCAAGATACGCTCCGCCGAGCGCCGTGATGGCGCCAGAGAGCAACACGGCCGTGAGGCGAATGCGGGGCACCGACACGCCAAGCGACGTGGCCGCCTGCGGATGCTCGCCGCACGCCCGCGCCCGCAACCCGAACGCCGTCCGATCGAGCAGCCACCAGACCCCCGGCAGCGCCAGGAAGGCGAGCCAGAGCAACGGCTGACCCAGCGTCCCCATGACGCCACTGCCCAACCCGTCACCGATCGCGGGGATGCGCGGCGAATTGGCCGATGAATCGAACATCAACCGCAGGAAGAACGCGCCTCCACCCGCCATCAGCAGGTTGAGCGCCACCGCCGTGACCACCTGATCGGCGCGGTACCGGATGGTCGCCATGGCGTGGAGCAGCGCCACCACGGTGCCCAGTGCAACGGCCGCCACCAGTCCGACCCACGGACTCTGGGTGTAGTGCGTGGCCACGGCCGCGCCGAAGCCGCCCGCGATCAGGTAGCCCTCGAGCGTGAGCGCAATGATGCCGGCGCGTTCCGAGAGCACGCCACCGGCCGCCGCGAACAGATACGGCACCGCGATGCGCAGCACCTGCAGCAGGATGACCGTGGCGCTCATGCGGCTGCCTTGGTCGAGGCCCGCAGCAGGCGCTGGACTTCAGGCACACTCACCGCGACCGCGAGGATCACCACGGCCTGCAGGATCTCCATCATCTGCTTCGGCACGATCGCATTCACCGCAAGCCCGCCCTGCGACAGCGTCGCGAACAGGAGGGATGCGAGAATGATCCCGGCCGGATGGTTGCGCCCCACCAACGCCACGGCGATGCCCATGTACCCCGTGCCCGCGCCGAACCCTTCCTCGTAGTAGTGCTTGTAGCCCAGCACGTAGTTCACGCCGCCAACGCCGGCCAGCGCGCCGCCCAGCACGAGCGCGCGAAACCAGGTGCGGCCCAGCACCACGCCACCATTCTCGGCGGCGCCGGGCTGCAAGCCGACCGCGCGCAGTTCATACCCGCCCCGTGTGCGAAACAGATACCACCAGCAGGCCGCGGCAAGCGACAGCGCGAGCGCCAGCGTGAGGTTGGCCGCCGAGCCCCGGAACGCCGACGAGACGTCGGCGAAGCGCGGCACCGCGCCGCTCGCGATCTCGACCGTGTGCAGCGAGTCGGGCGCATGCAGTTTGGCCGCCACGATCCAGTTGAGGAAGGCGAGCACGATGAAGTTGAGCATGATCGTCACGATCACTTCGCTCGCGCCGAACCTTGCCTTGAGCGCCCCTGGCACCGCGCCGATCGCGCCGCCGCCCACGGCGGCCGCCAGCACGCAGACGAGGGCACCGATCGGCCACGGCAGCCACGCAGGCAGCAGAATCCCCGCCACACCCGCAGCGAACCCGCCCGCGGCCAGCTGCGACTCGGCGCCGATGTTGAAGAGCCCCGCACGCAGCGGGATCGCCACCGCGAGCCCCGTGCAGATGAGCGTCGTGGCCTTGTACAACGTCTGACCGAAGCCGTAGGCGTTGCCCCATGTGCCCTCGAGCAGCATGCCGAACACATGTCCGGGTGCCTGACCGAACGCGAGAATGAGCACGTCGCCGACCACCATCGCGATGGCGAGCGCGATCGCAGGCGGCAGCAGCGCCTCGTCCCACCGCGTGGCGCGATCGCTCACGATCCCTCCGCGCGCGCGGCGCCCGTCATCCACGACCCGAGCGTCGCCGCCGTGGCAGCATCACCGTCGACGATCGTCACGATGCGGCCGCCGTACATGACCGCCACGCGCGTCGACAGTGCGATGACCTCGCCGAGATCGGCCGAGACGAGCACCACGGCAGCGCCCGCATCACGGGCGGCGCGCAGGCGGGCATGAATGAACTCGATCGCACCCACGTCGACGCCGCGCGTGGGCTGCGCTGCGAGGATCACGGCCGGCCACTCGGCACCGCCCAGCTCGCGCGCGATGACGATCTTCTGCTGGTTGCCACCCGACAGGGCGCCGGCCGGGAGCGTTCCGTCCGGGGGGCGAATGTCGAACGCGGCAATCTGTGTGGTCGCGTTCGATGCCACGCGCACACGATCGAGCGCGAACGTACTCGCGTACCGATGCTGGCGGCCGAGGATCAGGTTGTCGGCAAGGGAGTAGTCGAGCACGAGGCCGCGTTCCTGCCGGTCCTCGGGGATGTGCGCGAGGCCGCGGTCGATCCGCTCCGACACCGTGCATCCGGAGAGTTCCTGTCCATCGAGCTGCACGCTCCCGCTCTCGCACCGTCGGAGCCCCGCCAGTGCCTCGATCAGCTCCGTCTGCCCGTTCCCCTCGACCCCCGCGATCCCGAAGATCTCGCCCGCCTGAACGGCGAAGCTGACCCGATCGACCGCGTGGGTGCGTGTGTTGCTTCCCACGCAGAGATCGCGGACCTCGAGACGCGGCGACGCCCGCGTGGGTGTCACGACGCCGCTCCGCACCCGCTTGGCGAGCGCGACCTCGCGGCCGACCATGGCGCGCGCGATGTCGGCCGGCGTCGTTCCCGCGGTGGACATGCGACCCACCGTCTCGCCGGCGCGCATCACGGTGATCGTGTCCGAGATGTCGATCACTTCATCGAGCTTGTGCGTGATCAGCACCACCGTGCCGCCGTTCGCGCGCAGCGTGCGCAAGACGCGCCACAGTTCCTGCACCTCGGGTGGCGAGAGCACCGCCGTTGGTTCATCGAGGATCAGGATGCGCGCGCCGCGGAAGAGCACCTTGAGGATCTCGACGCGCTGCGCCTCGCCCACCGACAGGTCGGCCACCAGGCGCGCGGGGTCGACCACGAGCCCCGTGCGCTCGCACAGCGCGCGCACCGCGGCCTCCGCCCCTGCGCGATCGAGCGACCACCCCGAGGTCATCTCGCGGCCCAGCATCACGTTTTCGGCCACCGTCAGTGTCGGGACGAGCATGAAATGCTGGTGCACCATGCCGACCCCTGCCGCGATCGCCGCCTTCGTATCCCAGCCCGTCACGTCGCGCCCTTCGACCGCAGCGGTCCCGGCGTCCGGGGTGAACATGCCGGCCAGCACGCGCATCAGCGTGCTCTTGCCCGCGCCGTTCTCGCCCATGAGCGCATGGATCTCGCCCTGCGCAATGGTCAACGACGCGCTGCGAATGGCGTGCACCGGGCCGAACGCCTTGGCGATGCCCGTGAGCTGGATGGCAGCGGTGGCCGTCACGTGGTGCTCGGCACCTTGATCGTGCCCGCAATGATCTCGCGCCGGAGCGCCTCGACGTGCGCGCGCACACTGTCGGGAATGAGCGCCTTGTTGTTGCCGTCGTACACGTAGCCCACGCCATCCTCGGCCAGGCCGAAGCCGATCACGCCGCCCGTGAAGGTGCCCGCTTGTGCCCGCTTGATGGCATCGAACACGGCGGCGTCGATTCCCTTGATCATCGACGTGAGCACATGCCCCGGTGCTTCGGCGTACTGGTCGGCATCCACGCCGATCGCCAGCGTCTTCATGCTGCGCGCCGCCTCGAACACGCCAAGCCCGGTGGAGCCGGCCGCGTGGAAGATGACCCTCACGCCGTTCTGGTACTGCGCGAGCGCGAGTTCCTTGCCGCGGCTCGGATTGCGAAAGGCGAGCGGTGTGACGCCCGCGTACTGCGCAATCACTTCGCACTCGGGGCAGACGTGCTTGACCCCCGCCGTGTAGCCGGCCTCGAACTTCCGGATGAGCGGCGAGTCCATGCCGCCCACGAAGCCGATCTTCCTGGAGCCGCCCGCGAGCGCTGCCAATGCCCCCACGAGAAACGAGCCTTCCTCTTCGCGGAACTTGAGCGCGGCGAGGTTCTTCGGTGGCGGAATCGGCGTGCCATCCTTGGCGGTGGCCACGGCGTAGTCGATGCCACCGAAGTTCGTGTTCGGGTACTCGGCGGCCAGCTGGTTCAGGTCGTCGGTGAAGATGAATCCGACCCCCATCACGAGATCCATCCCCTCGGCGGCCAGCAGCCGGAGCCCCGGCTCGCGATCGCTGCCGTCGCCGGGCTCGATGAAGGTCACGTCGGCGCCAAGCTCCGCGCGCGCCCGTTCGCCGCCCGCGTAGGCCCCATCGTTGAACGACTTGTCGCCACGGCCGCCCAGATCGAACACGATGCCGACGCGGACCCGCTTCGCCGTCGAGGCGACTGCGGCCCCGGCCGGGCGCACGAACAGCAGGGCGGCGTGCACCAGCAGGAGCGCCCCGAGGACTGCCAGCAACTTTCGCATGAAGCCCCAAAGCTCGCCCCGGGAGGGTTGCCGCTCAAGGCGTCCCCCGGTTCTTTTCGGCCATGGACATCGAGGTGCCGACACCAGCGGAGTGGGCCGAGGGCAAGTCGTGGATTCCGCGCGCGCTGATCATGGCGTGGATCAGCTGGACCGCGGCGCAGGTGATTCGCGATACCGAGGGATTCCAGTCGATCCTGGGCGGCGTCAACTTCGGCATTCACGAGTTCGGCCACATCGCCTTTGGCAGCTTCCCGCTGGTCATGGCGGTGCTCGGCGGCAGCCTGATGCAGCTGCTGGTGCCCGCGGGCGCGGGGCTGGCGCTCTTCCTGACGCAGAAGGACTGGTTCGCGCTGTCGTTCTGCGGCGCGTGGTTGGCGATGGCGCTCGGCGAGGTCGCGCACTACATCGCCGACTCGCGTGCCTTGCAGATGGACCTGGTCTCGCTCGGCGAGGATGATGGATCGAGCGAGTTCACGGGGCACGACTGGAACTACCTGCTGGGGAAGGTCGGCCATCTGGGTGATGACCTCAAGATCGCGGCGTTCTGTCGTGTGGTGGCAGGAACGATCCTGCTCGTGAGCGTGTTGCACGCCGTGAGACTGTTCTGGTTGATGGCGAAGGCGCCGAAAGCGGCACGCTAACCCCGTCGTCGACGTGAGCAGCGCGAAGGACCTGCTTCGGTGTCGTCCTGAGCGCAGCGAAGGACCTGCTTCTGCCCTCTGCATGCAACAAGCAGGTCCTTCGCTGCGCTCATTACGACACCATAGATTCCGCACATGGCCGATCGCATTCGTACCCGCTTTCTCGTCATCGGGAGCGGCGTGGCCGGGCTCCACTCCGCGTGGCGCGCCTCGCAGAGCGGCGACGTGATGGTGCTGACCAAGCGCGCGCTGTTCGATAGCGCGACCGCGTGGGCGCAGGGGGGCATTGCCGCCGCCTTGGGCGCGGGCGACTCGCCCGAGCTGCATCGTGACGACACGCTCGCTGCTGGCGCCGCCCTCTGCGACGCGGCGGCCGTGGAAGTGCTCGTCGAGGAAGGCCCTGCGCGCGTGCGCGAGCTGCACGCGGCCGGCGCACGCTTCGATCTCGATCCACGCGGCCGCCTCAAGCTGGGCAAGGAAGCGGCGCACTCGCGCTCGCGCATCGTGCATGCGCAGGGCGACCAGACCGGCGCGGAAGTGCAGCGCATTCTCATGGCGCGCGTGCGCGAGTCCAAGCGCGTGGAGGTGCTCGAGTACGCACGCGTGCTCGAGCTGATCATGCAGGACGGCGTCTGTGTGGGGGTGCGTGCGTCGGTGGGCGGCAAGGCGGTGGAGATCATTGCCGACGCCACGGTGCTGGCGGCGGGCGGGTGCGGGCAGCTCTACCGCTACACGACCAATCCCGTTGTCGCCACGGGCGACGGCTACGCCATCGCGCATCGGGCCGGGGCCAAGCTCGCCGACATGGAGTTTGTCCAGTTCCACCCGACCGCGTTGGAGACGACGGAGAATCCGCTCGCCCTGATCTCAGAGGCGGTGCGTGGTGAAGGGGCGCGCCTGGTGAACGATCGCGGTCAGCGCTTCATGACGAGCAAGCATCGGCTGGCCGAGCTGGCGCCGCGCGACATCGTGGCGCGGGAGATCTTCCGGCAGAGGCAGGCCGGAAGTCGCGTATATCTCGATGCGCGCAAGCTCGGGCGCGGCTTCCAGCGGCGTTTCCCGGGGATCTTCACCATCTGCCGCGCGCGCGGCATCGATCCCGCCACCGATCTGATTCCGGTGACGCCCGCCGCGCACTACATGATGGGCGGTGTCATGGTGGACCTCACGGGCCGGTCGAGTGTGCCGCGGTTGTACGCGGTGGGCGAGGTGTCGCGCACGGGGGTGCATGGCGCCAACCGGCTGGCGAGCAACTCGCTGCTCGAGGGCTTGGTGTTCGCGGAGCGCGTGGCGCGCGACTTGGTGACCACGCCCAAGCTCCCGCTCTTGCCGCGCAAGGGGAGCTGGACCGTGCCGGTGCTCACCGATCGTGGCGCGGCGCAGGTGGCGGCCGATCGCGTGCGGCAGCTCATGTGGGAGCACGCCGGCATCGACCGGACGGCGCGCGGGCTGCGTGACGCGCTCGCGCAGCTGGAGGAGATCGACGACCGGCTGCCGGTGGGCGCGACGGAAGAGGCGAACATGGTGGAGACGTCGCGGTTGATCGTGAACGGCGCGCTGATGCGGAAGGAGAGTCGCGGAGGGCACTACCGGAGCGACTTCCCGCACCAGAAGCGCAAGTGGAAGGGGAAGCACATCGAGTGGTAGTGGAGTGGAGCGCGAGTGGAAGGGCGCCCTCACCCCCGCCGTACCCCCACCCCGCCCCCGCTACATTCCCCCCATGGCCACCACCGCCGCCCCCACCAGCGTCGCTGAGCTCCAGCACGCCATCCGCGCGCTCGCCAAGACCAAGCGCGCCGTCGTCCTCGCGCACAACTACGAGCGCGCCGAGGTCCAGGATGTCGCCGATTACGTCGGTGACTCGCTCGGCCTCTCCCGCGAAGCCGCCAAGACCGAAGCCGACGTGATCGTCTTTTGTGGCGTGCACTTCATGGCGGAAACAGCGGCCATCCTGTCGCCAACCAAGAAGGTCCTGCTTCCCGATCTCGCCGCCGGCTGCTCGCTCGCCGACACCGTCACGGCCGATCAACTCAGGGCGTGGAAAGCCGAGCATCCCGGCGCGGTCGTCGTGTCGTACGTGAACACCACCGCGGCGGTGAAAGCCGAGAGCGACTGGTGCTGCACGTCGGGCAATGCGGTCGAGGTCATCAACGCCATCCCGCCCGAGAAGGAGATCCTCTTTCTGCCCGACATGTTCCTTGGCGCGCACGTGCGACGCGTGACCGGGCGCGACAACATCCACGTCTGGATGGGCGAGTGCCATGTGCATGCCGGCATCGATCCGGAGCATATCAATCGCCAGCGCGCGGCATACCCGGGCGCGGAGTTTCTCATTCACCCGGAGTGCGGCTGCGCCACGAGCGCGCTCGATGCGGTGAGTGCAGGCGCCGTGTCGGCCGATGGCGTGCACATCCTCTCCACCGAGGGGATGATCCAGCGGCCCGCGCGGTCCGACAACGACACCTTCATCGTCGCGACCGAAGTCGGCATCCTGCATCGCCTCCGCAAGGCGAATCCGACCAAGACGTTCATCGCGGCGAGTGAGCAAGCCGTCTGTGGCTTCATGAAGGTCACCACGCTCCCCAAGGTGCTGCGCTCGCTCGAGACGATGACGCACCAGGTCACCGTGCCCGCCGACGTGGCCGCGCGCGCGCGACAGGCGCTCGACCGCATGGTATCGGTGGGCGGGTCCAAGGCCGCGCCGCCGCCGCGCGACCCCGGCGAGTAGCCGCGCGGAGCGCTGCATGCCCATGCGCGACGATACCCCGAGCCGCCCCTCGCGGACGATCACGCCGCTCTCGACCCCGGCCGTCGCAGCGCCGGGCCCACTGCGCTTCCCGCTCTCGCCCGAGGCCATGGCCACGCTGGTGCGCGGCGCGCTCGACGAGGATCAGGCGCATCAGGACCTCACGTCGATCGCCACGATCCCGAAAGAAGCGCGAGCGCGGGCGCGGCTCGTCGCACGCGGGAGCGGCGTGCTGAGCGGCGTGGCGCTCGCCATCGAGGCCTTTCGACAGCTGGATGCCAAGGTCACCGTGCGCGTGGACGCCGAGGACGGCGCGCGGCTCGAAGCGGGCACGAGCATCCTGTATGTCAGCGGACACGCGCGCGGCATCCTTGGCGCCGAGCGGGTCGCGCTCAACTTCGCGCAGCGACTGTCTGGCGTGGCGAGCCTGACCGCCAGGTATGTCGACGCGGTGACCGGCACGGGCACGCGCATTCTCGACACGCGCAAGACGACCCCCGGCTGGCGCCATCTCGAGAAGTACGCCGTGCGCTGCGGTGGCGGCACCAATCACCGCATGGACCTGGCCGCTGCGATCCTGATCAAGGACAACCATCTTGCGGCGCTGGACGGCGACGTGAGGGCGGCCATCGATCGGGCGCGCGCGCTCGCACCGGCCGGTATCACGGTGGAGCTCGAGTGCGACACGCTGGCGCAGGTCGATGCCGGCCTTGCCGCGGGCGCCGACATCCTGCTGCTCGACAACATGCCGCTCGACCTGATGCGCGAGGCCGTGGCGCGCGTGGGCGGCCGAGCGCAGACGGAAGCGTCGGGGGGCGTGCGCCTCGAGACGGTACGCGCCATCGCGGAGACTGGCGTCACCTTCGTGTCGGTGGGGGCCCTCACGCATTCTGCGCCGGCGCTCGATCTGGCACTCGACTTCGAGTAAGGGGTAGCCACGGGGATGCGCCGCGTCCTCTTGAGCCTCGCCCTGAGTCTGCCCGTCGTCGGGCTCTCGACGAACGCGCATGCCCAAGCCGACACGATGCAGGTGCGCGCCTTGGCATGGTCGGTCGAAGTTGGCGCGGGTTCGGCGCCCAATGACCTCGACCTGCCGCTCAACGGCACGCTCGTCCTGCTCGGCGCGCGCTGGGAGCGCTCGATCGTGCGCACGGGGCGGCTGTCCGTCAGCTTTGCGCCCGAAGTGATGCCGTATGCGAGCCTCCGGGGCGCGGTCCGGTCGGTGAGCACGCAGGGTGGTATCTGCCAGCTCGTCTGCCCTCCGCTCGTCATCAACGTCGTGCGCACGGACGCGACCGGCATTGGCGTGGCGCCGGTCGCGCTCCGCGCCGCGTGGCGCGTCACGGATCGTGCGACGGTGACCGCCTCCACGCGCATGAGCGCGCTCCTTCTCGACGAGCGCGCGCCGTTGCCGGCCTTCGGTGCGCCGACCTACATGCTGGACGCGTCGCTCGGCGTGCGGCTGGGCGTGAGCGATGCCATGAGCCTCAACGTCGAATGGGTGCGCGCGTCGATCGCCAACGGGAACTTCATTCTCGACGATCGCGCGATGAAGACGTCGGGCGTCCGACTCGGGCTGTCGCGCACCAGCGTCGCGCAGTACCCGCGCATCACCCGCGACTCGGCGGGCACCTTCACGACGGGGTGGGTGCTCTCTGCTGGCGCGGGTGCCTTCTCGCCGCTCATCGGCTTTCAACGCGGCGCACAGATGTCCACCGTCGCCTGGCACTGGGAGCGCGTGATCGCGGGCGATGCCGACCTCGCGCTCATGGCCGGCGTCGAACTGCTGCCCCTCGTGCTGGCCCGCGCCAACAAGCTGGTGTTGCCCGGGCGCGCGCGCTGCACGCTCGGCCCCTGCCCGGTCATCGACAGCTACGAGACACCGGCCGTCGGCGCTGGGCTGTCGCCCATCGTGCTGCGCGTGCGCGGGGTGCTCGCGCCACGGGTCCACGCGTGGACCGAGACCACGGCGGGTGGCGTGGCGTTCGACCGACCGTACCCGGTGCGCGATGCCAACCGCCTCAACTTCCTGCTGAGCGTCGGCGCCGGGGTGAGCGTGGGGCTCAGCGACACGCGCGCGCTTGCGGTCGGCTATCGGTTCCAGCACCTGTCCAACGGCTTCACCGCGAGTCGCAATCCCGGCGTGAACTTCCACGCGCTGACGCTCGGGTTGCAGCTGCTGCGCTGAGCCTGCCGGGCGCGGTCGAGCGTCAGGTTAGATTGCACCTCGCCTCTCCCGCTCACGAATGCCCGATCTCTTCGCGGCGCGCGCCCAGATGGCGACGTCGCTCGCCTTCCACATCATCTTCGCCTGCATCGGCATCGCCATGCCGGTCCTCATGGTCATCGCCGAATGGCGGTGGATGCGGACGGGCGACCCGATCCAGCTCGCGCTCGCCAAGCGCTGGTCCAAGGGCACGGCGATTCTCTTTGCCGTGGGCGCGGTCTCGGGCACGGTGCTCTCGTTCGAGCTGGGGTTGCTCTGGCCCGGCTTCATGGAGTTTGCCGGCGCGATCATCGGCATGCCGTTCTCGCTCGAGGGATTCGCCTTCTTCACCGAAGCGATCTTCCTTGGCATCTACCTCTACGGCTGGAACCGGATCTCGAAGGGGGCGCACCTGTTCTCGGGCGTGCTCGTGGCCGTGTCCGGCGTTGCGTCGGGTGCCTTCGTGGTCATCGCCAACGCGTGGATGAACGCGCCGGTGGGGTTCGAACTGCTGGCGGGACGACCGATCAACATCGACCCGATCGCCGCCATGATGACGCCGGCCGCGATCCCCGAGGCGCTGCACATGACGATCGCGGCCTTCGTGGCCACGGGGTTCGCCGTCGCGGGAATCCACGCCTGGTTCGTGCTCAAGGAGCCGGAGAATCCGTTCCACCGCCGCGCGCTGCCGATTGCGCTCTGGATCGCGATCCCGGCCGGGCTGCTGCAACCGTTCTCGGGCCACATGAGTGCCGAGTTCGTGGCGCGCAACCAGCCGGCAAAGCTCGCCGCCATGGAAGCGCTCTTCACGACGCAGCGGGGCGCGCCGCTCCGCATCGGAGGCTGGCCCGACCCGGAGACGCGCACCGTCTCGCTCGGCGTCGAGATCCCGCGCGGACTGTCGTTTCTCGCGTTCGAGGACGTGAACGCCGAAGTCGCCGGCCTTGATCGCGTGCCGCGCGCCGACTGGCCCAACGTGCGCGTGGTCCACGTGGCGTTCCAGATCATGGTGGGGCTCGGCAGCTATCTCGCCCTGGTGGCGCTGTGGGCGCTGGTGCTGCGGCTGCGCGGACGCGCGGTGCATACCTCGAAGTGGCTGCTGCGCGCGCTCGTCCTCGGCTCGCCGATGGGGTTCATTGCCGTGGAAGCGGGCTGGACGGTGACCGAAGTCGGCCGGCAGCCGTGGATCGTGAACGGGATGGTCCGCACCGCACAGGCCGTGACGCCGATGCCGGGTCTGGTGATTCCGTTCGCGGTGTTCACGCTGCTCTACTGCTTCCTGGGCGTCGTCGTCGCCGTGTTGCTGTGGCGTCAGATCGTGCGCACGTCCCCCATGGGGGAGTTCATGGCGACGTCGGAGTTCCGCGTGCTGCCGCTCGACGGTCGTCCCTCCGGGTCCGCGGCCGCGGTGCGGCCATCACGGCGCTCGCGTGCCTTCGAGGGGCTCGGCGAGTGATGCGACCCGCCGTGCGCGACGCGTCGGTCGTCGCCGGACGCGACCCGTGAGCGGCCTCGGCCTCGCCGACGTCCTCGCGGGACTCATGGTGGCGGCACTCACCATGTACGTGCTGCTCGGTGGTGCCGACTTCGGCGGTGGTTTGTGGGACCTGCTCGCGAGCGGCCCACGAAAGGCCGCACAACGCGAGCTGGTGGCCGATGCGATCGGGCCGATCTGGGAAGCGAATCACGTCTGGTTGATTCTCGTCGTGGTGATGCTCTTCTCGTGCTTTCCGCCGGCCTTCGCCCGGTTCAGCACGCTGCTCCACATTCCGCTCGTGATCATGCTCGTCGGGATCGTGCTGCGCGGTTCGGCGTTCACCTTCCGCACGTATGACAGCCAGCGTGATGACGTGCAGATCCGCTGGGGACGCACCTTCGCGATTGCCAGCACGCTGACCCCCGTGATGCTCGGGGTGTGCGTGGGGGCCACGATTTCCGGGGACCTCGGCGCGGTCCGCATCGACGCGAGCGCGTACGACATCTACGTCGCACCGTGGTGCACGCCGTTCGCCTTTGCGGTGGGCGCCCTGACGCTCGCGCTGTTCGCCTTCCTGGCGGCCGTGTACCTCACCGTCGAGGCGCTCGATGATGGGCTTCGCGAGGACTTCCGGACGCGGGCGCTCGGTGCGGGCGGCGCCGTTGGCGTGTTGGCCTTTCTCGTGCTGGTGCTCGCGCGGTCATCCGCGCCCTTCCTGTGGACGCGGCTGGCGTCGGAGCAGTGGGCGCTGGCCATCCATGGCGTCACGGCGCTGGCGGCGCTCACGGCGTTCTGGGCCCTCATCACGCGGCGCTGGCGCACGGCGCGCTTCGCGGCCGCGCTGCAGGCGACCTGCGTCGTCTGGGGATGGGCATGGGCACAGTTCCCGTACCTGCTGCCACCCGGCATCACCATCGCCGACGCGGCGGCCCCCGAGGCAACGCTCCGGCTCGTCCTGATCGGGCTCTCGGTGGGGTTCGTGGTGCTGGTGCCGAGCTTCTGGTACCTGTTTCGGGTTTTCAAGCGGCAGCCCGGTCCTCTGCCAGAGTAAGTCGATGGCACCGGACAGGTTGCACTCGGGCGTGGTGTGCATCACAATTCCCGCATGACGGCGCCACGGGCTTCTGATCCCCTGCTCAACCTCGGGGAACTGACGGACGATCCTGCGATCAGCGCGCAGATCGAACAGGGGATCGCCGAGGTCATGGCGGAGCAGCAGCGGCAGGCGGCGGCCAAGGGCGAGAAGAAGGACAAGAAGGACAAGGACAAGAAGGAAGGGCGCAAGAACGACCTCCTCAAGCTGATTCACGAGTATCAGCGCCGTTGCATCGAGTTCGCCGACCGCAAGGCCACGTTCATCGTGTTCGGCGCCAACGCCTTCGCGTCGTTTCTCGATCGCTCGAAGGGGCTGCGTGATGCGCGCGAAACGTCGTTGGCCGAATGGACGGTGAGCATGTGGAGCGGGGAGCTGGCGATCGGCTTTCTCGCGCTGGCCGGCTTCACGGCGCTCTGGGTGATCATCCCGCGCATCGCACGGAACGTCCCCAAGGGGGCGATCTACTGGGAAGCGATCCGCAAGTACGAGTCGCAGGACGAGTGGGTGAAGGCGATGGCCGACTTCACCGAGGAGGACACGCAGCGGATCGTGCTGCGGGGCATCTACGACTTGGCCGGCATCAACGTGAAGAAGTACCGGCTGCTCCAGATCGCGACGTGGGTCGGCGGTTTCGGCATGGGGTTCGCGTTGGTGCACATCGCGCTGTAGTCAGCGCGCACCGTCGTCCTGGGCACGCCGCTGTCATCCTGGGCACGCCATTGTCATCCTGAGCACAACATTGTCATCCTGGACTTGCCCGTGTTTAGTGGACACCTAACCGCCCCCGCCACAGGTTGGGGCACGGAGGTGTCCGATGTCCAGCAAGCGAGTGCGCCGGGTCTATAGCGCGGAGTTCAAGCGCGAGGCCGTCCGGCGAATGCAAGAGC
>JANMLN010000131.1:0-4372 GCA_031372565.1 Gemmatimonadota bacterium
GGACCCGCGCTACGGCCTGCAGGCGTTCGAAGCGCAGCAGATGGGCTTCTTCCTGTACGCGGATGCCAAGCAGGCGCGCGCGGCCGCGAAGATCATGCAGCAGCTCTACCAGGCGTTCCTCGCCACGGGCTGCTCGCTGGCCGAGATCAATCCGCTCGTGGTCACGCCCACGGGCGAGGTGATCGCGGTCGACGCCAAGATGGTGATCGACGACAACGAACTCGACCGCCTGCCGGAGGTCGCCGCGCTGCGCGACGAGTCGAGCGAGGAGCCGAGCGAGGTGGATGCGCGCAAGGCCAACCTCACCTTCATCAAGCTCGACGGCGACGTCGGTTGCGTGGTGAACGGGGCCGGGCTCGCGATGGCGACCATGGACCTCGTGAAGTTCTACGGCGGCGAGCCGGCCAACTTCCTCGACATCGGCGGATCGTCGAATCCCGAGAAGGTGGTCAACGCACTCCGCATCATCACCAGCGATCCCAGCGTGAAGGCGATCCTGTTCAACATCTTCGGCGGCATCACGCGCACCGACGACGTCGCCAATGGCATCGTGACGGCCACCAAGGCGAACCCGCTCAAGGTGCCCATCGTCATTCGCCTCACCGGCACCAACGAAGAACTCGCCATGAAGATCCTGACCGAGAACGGCTTCTCCGCATCGAGCGACATGGACGAGGCGGTGCAGAAGGCCGTGGCACTCGCGAAGGGAGGGAAGGCCGCATGAGCGTCTTCGTGAATGCACAGACCAAGCTGCTGGTGCAGGGGATCACGGGCCGTGACGGCTCGTTCCATGCCAAGCAGATGATGGAGTACGGCACGCAGGTCGTCGCCGGCGTCACGCCCGGCAAGGGCGGCCAGAAGTTCGAGTCGACGGTGCCGATTTACAACACGGTGGCCGAGGCCGTGAAGGCCACGGGCGCGAACACGAGCGTCATCTACGTGCCGCCGCCATTCGCGGCGGACGCGATGATGGAAGCGGCGGACGCCGGCATCCAGCTCATCGTCTGCATCACCGAAGGCGTGCCCGTGCTCGACATGACGCGCGTGCGCCCGTACGTGATCGAGAAGGGCGCCCGTCTCGTCGGTCCGAACTGCCCGGGACTCATCAGCCCGGCAGACAAGGCCAAGGTCGGCATCATCCCGGGGCGCATCTGCATGCCGGGCCCCGTGGGTGTCGTGTCCCGCTCGGGCACGCTCACCTACGAGATCGTCTACCAACTCACGCGGGCCGGCATCGGCCAGACCACGTGTGTCGGGATCGGCGGCGACCCGATCAACGGGACCAACTTCATCGACGCGCTCGAAGCGTTCGAGAAGGATCCGGCGACCAAGGCGGTCGCCATGATGGGCGAGATCGGCGGCACCGACGAGCAGGAAGCCGCCGACTTCATCAAGCATCACATGAAGAAGCCGGTCGTCGGCTTCATCGCGGGGCAGACCGCCCCGCCGGGGCGCCGCATGGGACACGCGGGCGCCATCATCTCGGGCTCGGCCGGCACCGCCGCGGAAAAGATCGACGCCTTCAAGGCGGCCGGCATGGGCGTCGCCCAGCGCCCGAAGGACTTCGTGCAGCTTATCCAGGAGCGACTCAAGTAATGGCTGGCCATCGTACACTCACCATCATCAAGCCCGACGCCTTCAACTCTGGCAAGGCCGGACTGATCATCGCCCACCTCGAGAAGGCGGGCTTCACCATTCGCGCCGCGCGCGTGCTGCATCTGAGCACCCAGCAGGCCGAGATGTTCTACGACGTGCACCGCGCACGTCCGTTCTTCGGATCGCTCGTCGCCTTCATGACGCAGGGCCCCTGCATGCCGATGGTGCTCGAGCGCGAGAACGCCGTCGCCGAACTCCGCAACATCATCGGGAGCACCGACCCGAAGGACGCGGCCGAGGGCACGATCCGCAAGCTGTACGCGCTGAGCAAGGAGTCGAACGCGATCCACGCGAGCGACTCCGACGAAAACGCCCAGCGCGAGAGCACGTTCTTCTTTGCCGAGACGACGCTGCTGAGCGCGAAGTAGCGAGAGCAGCAGTCTCGGTGCGGCGGCCGGTCCGGGTAGATGCCTGGGCCGGCCGTTTGCTGTCCGCCTATTGAAGCGGCTGCTGTCGCCTATGTGAGCTGTGCCGGCGATGCACGAGTGCGACGCAACATCACTACAAGTCGCCGACCTGGTCGCGCATCGTTGCGATCCAACACGCGGATAATGCGGGCCAGTGTACCGTCTCTTGACAGTCGCGCAAGCACGCCTTTAGGCTGACTCACTAGGATCGTTTCCTCCGGTGATCGGGCAGCGCCGCCTGTGAGCCATCGCCAGTTGCCGTCCCACGATCACCGTGGAGATCGCATGGACACGATGCACTCGCGAGCCAAGGCCTGCGAGCCGGCCGACGCACGCACGGAAGTTCTGCGCGTAAGGCGGGTCGAACGTTCTCTCGCCCGGCCTTGTCACGTGTTGGTGACTGGTGGCCGCGGTCACCACTTCGGGGACGGTCGGGTCGAAAGGACGGAGTTCGCGACGCTTACTTCGCGCGATGCCCGCTCGCTCGGCTCAGCACATTTCGTTGTGCTCCCCTCGCTGACCACTCTCGTGACCGTCGGCGCCTTGCTGCTCCAAGTTCGGAGCGCGGACGCGCAGACTTTGCGCGGGCGCGTCCACGATCTCGTGTCAGGTGAAGGTGTGACGGGCGTTGAGGTCATGCTCTGGCGAGGGCAGAGCGCCCTCGCTGCGGTGCGCACCGACTCGACCGGACTTTTTGTCATGGGCACATCCGACACCGGTACCTTCCGCGTGCTGAGTCGCAGGGTCGGATACTACGGCGGCGGCATCGATGGCCTGCGCATGATGACCCGGGACACGTTCGAGCTGATCATCCGCATGGAGCGCATCGCGCAGGTCATCGACGTCCTCAAGGTGGAGGGGAAGAAGGCCGGCCTCGACTTCACGCAGGGCTTCGAGGAGCGCCGCAAGCGCGGACTCGGGACCTTTCTGGGTCCGGAGGACATCGAGAAGATGGGATTTCATCGCGCCCCTGATCTGCTCTGGGGCAAGCCTGGCTGGGAGGTGAGAGTCATACCAACTCCCTCGGGAATCCAGATTCGGCGCATCTTCTCATCGCGCGCTTCGGGGTTGAGCCAATGCGAGCCAGCGCTGTACGTGGACGGCTTCGAGGTGGACGGCGAGCAACTCACGCTGAACTATTCGTCCGCCGACATGGAGGCGGTCGAGATGTACCAGGCATCCCAGGTCCCGGTACGATTCCAGAAGCAGACCTCGCTCTGCGGCGCCATCTTTTTCTGGACCCGTAGCAGTGCGGGGAAGCGGGACCGGTGAGTGTCCGCCGACGCAGCGCGGCCGTGCCACACAGGCTTCTGCGTACTGCCCACGCTGGAGCGAATCGCCGTCTTTGGTCGTCAAGTCACCCGAGGTCTCACTTGCGCATTCCTGGCCCGGTTCGCGCCACACATCTCATCGTCGGACTTGCCCTCGGCAGCCTTGCGGGTGCCGGTCCGCTCGGCGCGCAGGCCGTCCGCGGTCGTGTCTACGACCTCGCCACCGGCGCCGGCATCCCCAACGCCGAGGTCGCCATCTGGCGCGCGGAGGTGCCGCTATCCACCGTGCACACCGATTCGACCGGGCTCTTTCTCGTGCCGGTCCGAGACACGGGCACGTATCAGCTCATCAGCCGCAAGGTCGGTTTCTTCGGCGGTACCGTCGGCGACCTGCGCGTGGCCTCGCGCGACACGTTCGAGCTGCTGGTGCGCATGGAGCGCATCGCGCAGGTGATGCAGACGCTCAAGGTCGAGGGAGCGCGTGCGGGGCTCGACTTCACGACTGGCTTCGATGAGCGTCGTAAGAAGGGGATCGGGTACTTCGTGGGACCGGAGGAGATCGCCCGGCGCGGATTCCAGCGTGCGCCGGAGCTCGTGTACGGCGTACCCGGCGTTCAGGTCGTGACCGACGCCTCACAGCCGGGCATGCCGATCCAGCGGATCCTCTCGACGCGCGCGAGTGGGCTCGGTGTGTGCGAACCGGCGCTTTTCGTTGACGGCATCCAGACGGACATCGAGGACATCGGCCGGAACTACTCTACGAACGACATCACGGCCGTCGAGGTCTATCAAGCGTCGCAGGTGCCGGGGCGGTACTCGACGGGCCGGTCGCTCTGCGGTGTGGTGCTGTTCTGGACCAAGAGCCGGACGGGCAAGGACCGATAGGCGCCATACGACCGGCACCTTTCAGTTCGAGCAGCATCAAGGATCAAACTGACACATTGTCATCAATTGACTTAGCATCATAAGCTGGCTAAGCTAAAAGCATGAACCAAGCCGCCCGCCGCTACCTCGCCGCCATCGGCCGAACCGGTGGCT
>JANMLN010000140.1:0-17819 GCA_031372565.1 Gemmatimonadota bacterium
GGCGACTCCTACCGACTCCGCGAGAAGCGGAAGGCGGGGCTCGTCGGCTCCACCCTGACGACTCCCTCTGAGTCGTGAGGTCACTCGGGGTGGGGACTTTCAGATGATCACTGGGTGGGGAATTTCACGCGAGCATTGACAGCTGGGCGTGCCGCTGGCGCGCATCGCGCTGGGGGATGCGGGGGCGGAGGCGGTGGATGCGGCGTTGGAGGAGGTGGAGGCGCGGGCGTAGGCGTGACGCGGATGGCGGGCGCAATTCTTTGGTTATGCACTTTGCCGCTGTCGCGCGCACAGTTGGGGGCAAGTCCTCGCGGTTGGGATGGTCCGCCGCGAAGACTCCCTCATCATTTCCGTCGCCCTATTGCGACGCTATATCGGAGTTTATATACTCCATGCCACCGAAGGCATTGTACTGGGTTGGAACTTCGCTCGATGACTTGCGGCGGCTGCCCGATGAGGCGCGGCGTGCATTGGGCATCGGACTCTGGCGGGTCCAGCAGGGCGAAGAGGCGCGCGATTGGAAGCCGATGAGCGCTGTCGGGGCTGGCGTCATCGAGATTCGGGTCCGCGCAGGCGGCGCGTTCCGCTTGATGTATGTGGCCAAATTTGCGGAGGCTATCTACGTGTTGCACGTATTCCAGAAGAAGAGCCGCAAGACCAATCCGCTCGACATCGCCGTCGCGCGAAGCAGGCTGGCCGCCGTGCGGCGCGGCCACCATGAGGACTGACCGATGAAGATCCGGATCAAGCGCTCTTCGGGCAACGTCTTCCGCGATGTCGGTTTCTCCCGCGAAGAAGCCGCGCACCTGCTCGTGCGCGCGGACCTGATGGTGCAGCTCTCTCGCATCATCAAGCGTCGCGGCCTCACGCAGGCCCAAGCGGCCAAGGCGATGGGGGTCACGCAGCCGCGCGTGTCGAACCTGACCCGGGGACGGATCGAGAAGTTCAGCATCGACACGCTGGTGGACATGCTGGCGAGCCTGGGCGTGTCGGTGACGATCAAGACGACGCGGCGGACGGCGGCCTGAGGCGGTTCCGGGGCCTGTGGGAAGTCTGCCGTGCAAGGATTTGGTACGCCATTGACGTATAGCTGATCCGAACGGTATCGTGCCCGGTGAACCCGCCACGAGATCCTGATGCGAAAGACAGACTTCGACGCGCTGCTTCAGGGCGTCGCCGAGATGAAGGCGATCGAGGCGGGCACGCTGAAGCCGTCCCGGGTCTATCGAGGCGAGGACATCCTCGCGTCGTTTGTCCCCGACGCCGCTCGCATCCGGAAGTCGCTCAAACTGAGTCAAGCGAAGTTCGCGACGCTCCTCGGCATCAGCGTGGACACGCTGCAGAACTGGGAGCAGGGACGGCGCAGTCCCGACGGACCGGCGCGTGTGTTGTTGCGGGTGGCGAGCGCGCATCCGGAGGCGCTGATGGATGTGGCGAGGCGGACTACGCGGTCGACTGGCAAGCGCAAAGCTGTGCGGCGCGGCTAGCGAACTCGGAAGCACTCGGAAGTTGATCGCTTCCGAGTCTAGGGAGCTCCCATGAAGGGAAAGGACTTCGAAGACCTGTTGGAGAGCGTCCGCGAGGCCGGCAGCATTCTGCGCGGCGAGCGACGCCCCGCACGCGTCACGACCGTCAAGGACCTGCTCGCGACCGGCACCCCTGACGTCGGCCTGCTTCGCGCCCACTTCAAGCTCAGCCAGGTCAAGTTCGCCGCACTGCTCGGCATCAGCGTGGACACGCTGCAGAACTGGGAGCAGGGACGGCGGAAGCCGGAGGGGCCGGCGCGCGTGCTATTGCGTGTGGCGGCAGCGCATCCGGAGGCGCTGCTGTCGGTGGCCCAGTCCACACCGAAGCGGCGGCGGGGACGCTCGGCGGCGTAGAACCGATGTTCACGGTTCATGAACCGTGAACGAACCGTGTGCTTGCACTCCTCGCCGAACAGCCGATCGCCACGTCGCAAGATCAGGTTCATCTCGGCACCATGAAGATTCCGAATGACGCGCGGGTTCTTCATGGTCAGTCGCGTCGGCGAGTCTTCCGCGTGGCGGTGGTCGGCGTCGCCAGCGGCAACTCCGCCTCGAGCAGCCGCACATACCGGTGATAGCTGAACACCCGGCCGCGCGCCCGGTGCGTCAGCTCGCGCACGATGCCGAGTTCCTCCAGACGAGCGAGCGACTTGTTCACGGTGATGGCCGTGAGCCCCGTGCTCCGCACCAGCGCCGGCGAGGTGATGATCGGCTGGTGCTGCAGGGCATCGTGCACGCGCGCTGCCGCGGGGGCTGCTCGTCCCAGCGCCATCAGTCGCGCACGATCCTTCGTCACGAGCGCCAGGAGCGCCTGCGCCATGGCCACCGCTTGCGTCGCACTCGCCTCCACCCCCTCGGCGAAGAAGTCGAGCCACCGCTCCCAGTCACCGTGGACCCGCACCTCCCCGAGCAGTTCGTAGTAGAGCGCACGGTGCGTCTTGAAGAAGAGACTGAGCATGAGCAGCGGCTCGCGCAACACGCCATCCGCCACGAGCTGCAACACGATGAGCAGTCGGCCCACGCGGCCGTTGCCGTCGAGGAACGGGTGAATGGTCTCGAACTGGACGTGCGCGAGCGCAGCCTTGAGCAGCGGCGAGATCGGCTCTGGCACGTCGTTCATGAAGCGTTCGAGGGCGGCGAGGCACACGGGCACTTCGCTGGCCGGCGGCGGCACGAACACGGCATTGCCGGGGCGCGTCCCGCCGACCCACACCTGCGATCGCCGGAGCTCGCCGGGCGCCTTGTCCCGACCGCGCGGGTGGTCGAGGAGCACCGCATGCACCTCCCGCAGCAACCGATGACTCACCGGGATGCCTCGCCGCAGCAGCGCGAGCCCGTGGTCGAGCGCGGCCACTACGTGGCTGACCTCGCGCGCATCGTCAAGCGGCACCCCAGGCTGCTCGTCGATCTCGAACAACAGGAGGTCGGCGAGCGAAGACTGAGTGCCCTCGATCTGCGACGAGAGCACGGCCTCCTTTCGCACGAAGCTGTACAGCAGCAGCGCGGCGTTGGGCAGCATGCCCGATATCGCGTCGAGACGTCCGAGCGCGACGTGAGCGGCGTCAAAGCGCGCACGCAGCGCCGGCGTCCAGCTGACGACGGGCGTGGGCGGCAGCGGCGCCGGCACGAACGCACGGAATTTCTCCCCGGGTGCCGAGACGCTGATGTAGTGGCCGGTGGGCGGACGACGCATGTATGGCGAAAGTAGAATGGGAGCGATAGTTATTCTATTTAATTGATTAAAGTAGAATAGCGAGGGACCGGCGTCTCAGCACTGAGTCGCGCAGGTGGCCAAGGCGACGGGCGGACTGTTTTCTGACCGCGGATTTCCTGGGCATCCCGGTGCGCCCTTGGCGCGGCTTCCTTTGCATGCCGCCCGCATCGTGCGCGCTGCCACTCAGCCAGGGACGTCACCCATGCCCAACCGGTCCATCCGTCGTCTGCTCGGCCTCGTCCCGTTCATGGCGGCGTGCGCGTCGCTGACGAGCACCATCTCCACCGATCCGGGATGCGTTCCGTCAATGTCGCCGGCGACATCGGGTCCCTTGGCATGCGCTACGAGGCACGGCCGAAGCGCTGAGCGGTGGCAGGTGCATGAAGCGGATGCCGAGCGTCCGGCTGGCGGCCGCCCGCGCCGTCACTCCTTGGACGCGGCCGCCCCCTGCTGCTCATACGCCATCGTCGCCTGCCGCACCACGTACGCGCGCACCAGCTCGGCGTCCCCGGCCGCTCGGGCGGGCGCGATCCGTCGGCCGCGGTGTCCCTCAACGCATTCCTGACGCACAACGATCGGCTCGCGATTGCATCGGCCTTGGGCGTCAGCCGCATCCTCTGGAAGCTCCTCGCGGGGGAACAACCGAGCGGACCCGAGTGGTGGCTCGACCGCTAGATCGAGTTCGCGCGACCGCTGGAGGATGCCAAGCCGTAGGCGACCCGCGGTCCCGCAGGGGCGCTACCTCGGTCACGGTGCGGCCACGCAGTCGGTGCCACGCGCTCGCCGTAGCTCGCCCGATCGAGCGAACTGTCGATGCGCCTACCAGTCAGAAGATGATTGTCCGGCTATAATGGCATGTTGATGTCTATTTGATGTTAGAGCGACAACATGAGATCCTCGAGATCGACTGGCGATCACCGGCTACTACATGCGCGTGTGTGCCCGAAGTCGCCAGTGACACCCGCGACGCGAGCGGAGTACCTCTCTCCGGACCCTCCACGCCTCCGCGATGCCCGCCTTTCACCGACGGACAACCGTTCGCTGCGCAGTGCTGACGCTCGTATCGGGAGTGAGCGGCTGTCTTTTCCCGTCGGACCCGATCGGCTGCACCGCGGACCTGCGCGAGGCGGTCGCCGTCTACGTGCGGGATGCTGCCTCCAACGCATCCATTGCCACCGGCGCCACCCTCGTGTTACGGGATGGGCCCTTCGCGGATTCCATCACCTCCCCGTTCTATAACCCCAGTGACAACCAGGGGGCGCTCATCACGCCAAACACGTTCGAGCGGGCGGGCACCTATGCCGTCACCGTCCGCCGGGCCAATTACGCGTCGTGGGACACGGCGGGGGTGCGCGTGACGCGGAACGTCTGCCATGTCAACACGGTGACCCTCACCGCCAGACTGTCTCCGCTTCCGTAGAGCGGTCTCGTGCGGGCGCTACGCCGCCGCTTGCTGCCGACAGCCACGCTACTGAAGCGGGCGCTGCGCGCCCGCAGCTGCTGGAGTGTGTGCAGTAGAAGCAAAATTTCGGCGTACCGAAACTCCTGTTCCCCGCTATCTTTTCAGCCATGATGGACTGGTCCTCCTGCGAAGCGGTCGAGCGCGACCCAGAGCGGTACAGCGGAGCCTGGGTGTTCCGCGGTACTCGCGTGCCGATCGCCGCCCTCTTCGAGAACCTCGAGGACGACGCCTCGGCTCACGACTTCGTCGGCTGGTTTCCTGGCGTCACGCTGGCGCAGGTACGGGCGGTACTCGAGCATGCGGCGCGCAGCGGACTGAGCGCCGCGTAAGTGCGCGTCCTGTTCGATCAGGGCACGCCGGCGCCGCTGCGCCATGAGCTGCCGCTGCATTCGGTCGAGACCGCCCATGAGCGCGGCTGGGCCACGACGCGCAACGGTGACCTCCTGCAGGCGGCCGAGGATGCGGGCTTCGACGTGCTGATCACCACCGATCAGAACCTGCAGTATCAGCAGAACTTGGCCGAACGGCGCATCGCCATCATCGTATTGAACACGACGAGCTGGCCTCGCATCCGCACGGCGTCGGCCGCGATCGCGGCTGCCGTGATCCAGTGTGCGACGAAGCGGTTCATCGAGATCAGCATCCCATGAGGACGCCGAACAACGTGTTGCAGCTGACAAGCGATTCAACGAACGCTCGCTGCGCTCGCTCTCATTGATTCGCTTGCAACTGAACGCAAACGTTCGGCGAGCCGTGATCCGCCTGCCCGGGATCGGATCCGCCCCCCGCTCACGCACCCCCTAAAACGCGTACCGCACCCCCAGCTGCACCTGGTACGGGTCGCCGCGCTTCGCCAGCACCCCCACGCTCTCGTTCACCGTATACGAGTAGCGCCGCGTCACCTGGTTGAAGCCCGTCACGTTGAGCAGCGGCAGCTGCTGCGAGATCGGGTTCGACGCCGAGATCCCCTGGGGCAACAGGTACTGGCCCCCCCAGTCGGGGTTGAGCAGGTTCGCGAAGTTGAACACGTCCACGAACAGCGTGGCCCGCTGCGCGGCGAGCGTCGTGAAGGCGCGCGACAGTCGCACGTCCACGCGGCCGTTCCATGGCGCGCGCGCACCATTGCGGGTAGCCATCCGTCCGAGATGTGCTGTCAGGTAGTCGCGCGCGACGCTGCCGCTGTTCGCCAGCAGCCGCCGCATCGACGCCGCGACGGCGGCCGGCGTCGCGGGGTCATCCGGATTCGGGATGAACGCGAGGTCGTTGCCTGAGTAGTCGTCGCCGTTGATGTCGCCGTTGACCACCAGCGAGAACGGCCGCCCCGAGCTCCCCACGTAGCGCCCGCCGAGCACGAACCCGGCCCAGGACGGCAGTTCGCCGTACACCACCACCTTGTGGGGCACGGCGACGTCCGAGGGCCCCCAGCTCCCGGTGAGGTCGCGCGGATCGCCCACCACCGGCGTGAAGAGCGAACTGGTGCGCGCGATGCAGCAGTTGAAGGTCGAGTTGTCCTCCGCTCGGCTCCAGGCATACGACGCGCGGACCGAGCCCCCGCGCGGCAGGGCGAGCGCTGCGTCGAGCACGAACGCTTGGCTGCGCGAGCGCCCCGTGTTCACCAGTTCGAGCACGTGCGTGAAGGCGGGGTTCACGAAGGCGAAGCGCGCCGTCGTCCGGCCGCTCGCCGCGATCGTGGCGGCCGGCACGAACACGGGGCGGCTCCCCTCGTTGTCGAGGGTGAACGCGGGCTGGGCAAGGTTGCGATCGGCGTACTGATAGTTCTCCCACGTCTCCGACGCGAGCAGCGTGGCCCCGAGGCGCAGGCGCTCGCCCACGCGGCGCGTCCAGCTCACGCTCCCCTTCCAGGTGAGCGGCGTGACGAACGACGCCGAGATGAGGTTCACGTAGGCGGGCGCCGTTGTACCGGCGGGCACGCCGGGGACCGCGGCGAGTGACCCCCGGTACGCCGCGAAGTTGGGCGCCGGCACGGCCGCCCCCTGCAGCGTCAGGTCGGCGAGTTGCGTGCCGTTGAAGAAGAGGTCGTTGGCGTGGAGGTAGTCGTGCGGCTGCGCCGCGAAGGCGCCCGCCCCCAGCTGCACCACGTCGCGCCCATCGCCCCCCACGTCCCAGGTGAGCGAGACCCTCGGCAGCACCTTGCCCCAATCGGTCGGGGCCTCATCGGTGCGCAGGCCGCTGAACGCTGCCTCGACCGCCGTATTCCGCACCGCTGGCGTGCGATACTGCGTCACGTCCCAGCGAACACCGGCCTGCGCGCGCACACGCGAGAATGGCTGCCACTCCACCTGCGCATACGCCCCCGCGTCGAGCACCCACTGCCGCGCGTACGTGGTGCCACCCAGCGGCACCTGCCGGCTGAACCGGGAGGGCCGGAGGTTGTCGAGGGCAAGCAGCGAATCGAACTGAAAGAGTCCGCCTTGGTCGGTCGGCACGTACGTCGAGAGCCAGGTGAGCGACTGATCGATTCCCGCCGTGATTACGGCACTCCCGGCCTGCCAGGCGAGCGTGTTCGCCAGCTGGAACTGCCGCTCGCCGCTCTCCTCGGGGGAGAGCCGGTTGCCCCCGAACTGGAGCTGCACGTCGCCCGTGGTGCCGTCGGGGAGCGCCGAGCGCACGCGCACGAAGCCGCGCGGAATCGTGGTGTTGGGCACGAGGGTGCGTCCCCCCACGCTCACCCCCAGCTTGAGCTCGTTCTGCACGGTGGCGGCCAGCTGCGATCGGAGCGACACGAGGAACTGGTTGTCGCTCGACCGGCTGCTCGAACGCGATTCCAGCAGCGCGACGAGTTGGTCGCCCACGCCGTCGTTCGGGCTGTCGGATGCCGTGAAGTTGTGGCGCACGGTGAGCAGGTGGCGGTCGGAGATCGCCCAGTCGAGCCGCGCGAACAGGGTCGTTGCCTGCGCGCTGCGATTGAACACCCCCACCTGCGGCGCGCTGCCCAGCCCATACTTGGCCTGCAGGATGTTGACGAATCGCACCAGCGAATCGCGTGCGAGCTGCGCCGCGGTCTCGTCCGCGCTGGTGCGGAGGTCCGCGATCGCGAGCGGCACGTTGGCGTCCTGCCGGTCGAGCGCCACGAAGTAGTGCAGCCTGTCGGGCACGATCGCCCCCCCGGCGCTCGCGCCATACTGCCACACGGTGCTCGGCCGCGCCGACCGGTCGCGCCCCTGGAAGTCCGAGGCCGCGCTCAGCTGCTCGTTGCGCAGGTAACCGAACGCGGAGGCCTCGCGTGCGTTGCTTCCCGCACGGGTGACGGCGAGGATCGCCCCGCCGCCTTGGCGCCCCTGCGTCACGTCGTAGACGTTCGTCGCCACCTCGAACTCGCGGATCGCCTCGAGCGAGAGGGTGTACGGCCCGCGCCCGAGCTCGCCGCCGCGGAGTCGGTTGCGAGCGGCGAGTCCGTCGATGCGGATGTCGGTGCTCGTGGCGCGAGCGCCGCCCAGCGAGAGGTCGGCGCCGGCGAGCGGCGCGAGCGCGGCCAGGTCGGTGAAGTTGCGGTTGGCGGCCGGCACGGTGGCGATGGTGCGCGCGCCAATGCGCGTTGTGCCGCCGTCGCGCTCGCGGGCGCTGTCACGGAGGGCCGCGCGGATAACCATGTCCTCGACCGCGACCGCGCGTTCCTCGAGCGTCAGGTCCACGCGAAGCCGCGCTCCGAGGGTGAGCATGAGGCCGTCGCGCTGGGCGGGCGCGAAGCCCAGGCGGCGAACCGTCACCGTGTACGGCCCGCCGAGCGGCAGGTCACCCAGCCGCCAGGCTCCCGAGGCGCCGGTGCGCGTGGTGATGGCGACGCCGGTTCCGCCATGGACGGCGCGCACCATCGCGTCGGCGATCGGGGTGCCATCGCCTCGCGCGACGCGTCCCTCGATGCTCGCGTCGGTGCCTTGGGCCGAGACGGCGGGCGCGAGAAGGAGGAAGAGCAGCGCGAGTCGCGCTGCGACGGAGATCGACGGGGGCGTCCGCAAGCAGGGCCAGTGGGTATTTGAGGCCCTACAAGGTACACATTTAAGGCACTTAAGGGAATATAAAGTCCCTTGAACGCCAGCTCAGGTCGACCCCGGCTCCCGCGCGATCATGATCTCCGTGCTCTTGATGACCGCCAGCACTTCCAGCCCCACCGCCAGGCGCAAGCGCTCAGCCGACGACCGCGTGATGATGGAGACCAGTTCCTGCCCACCGATCGCGAGCCGGACCTCGGCCATCACGCCATCGGCGACAATGGCGGTGATGCGCCCGCGCAGCCGGTTGCGCGCGCTGATCTCGAGCGCGCCATCGGCCGGGGCCTCGGAGGCGGGGTGAGCCCCGCCGCCCGATGGTCGCTGCGCCGCCATGAGCGCCCCCCGCGAGAACAGCCACTTCCGGCCGAAACGCACCGCGGGCAGCTCGCCCGAGCGGGCCAGATGCTGCACGCGCTTCACGTGCAGGTGCAGCAGCGTGGCGGCCTCCTGGGCGGTGATCAGGTCGTCCATGCGGGGAAGTCTAGTCGCGCTACTTGTTGGCGGTCACGTCTCGTCGTCGGCCTTGGTCGCTCCTTCACCGACGACGTCGCGCATCAAGGCCTTCCAGCCGCCGAGCATCACGACGCCGATCGCGGTCATGATCCATGCGCCAAACCGCGACAACGTGGCCCATGTGGAGTACTGCTCCGCGTCGAGCGTCGCCTGCGCGGAGAGCGCCTTGAGCTCCTTGAAGAAATGCTCGCCGGCCGAGTCGAAGTGGGCCAGCACGACACTGTCCTGCTCGACGGTGGTTTCGGGGTTGCCGTATTCCGCGACAAGGAGGTTGGCCGCGGCGGTTGCACTGTCCCCCGCCTGATGCACCTTGGCCGATTCCGTATCATCGATGCCGAGCGCCTTCAGATGGGCGGTGAAGCCGGCGACGCGCTCCTTGAGCTCGGTGCCGGCCGAGTCGATCTCCGCTTCGAAGGCTGCGTCCTTATCGACGGGTGTGGCGACGTTGTTGACCTGGTGCTCCAGCTTGACCAAACGGCTCAGGGTGGCGCGCTGGTCCCGCTCCTGCTGCTGGCGCGCCTCCTCGTCGTCGAGCGCCACCTGGATCTGCTGCGAGGCCGTGGACGCGCTCTCGAGCCCGACCGCGATCTGGTCGCGAAGGAGCCACGGGACCACGATGATCGCGATCCCGAGGAGACGTCGTCCCCTGCCACCTGGTGCGATGCCGGCCATGCGCGCTCCCGTGAGAATGTCGTGTTGCGTGTGGGGGAGAGTATGGGACCGGTCGGACGGTGGGCGCTAGGTGCCGAGCCGTTCCTCGCGCCCGCCGCGATAGGCCCGCACGCCATCGGTCACGCCATAGAGCAGCATGAGCGCGTCCGGCCGTCCGTACTGTCGCATGACGTCGAGCATCATCGCCTCGTCGCCGGGCCATGGGTATGCGAACACCACGTCGAACTCCTCCAGCGCACAGCCGAGCGCGAGGTAGCCCGAGCGGCCTGAGTCCACCCTCCCCGTGCGGCCGTCGCGCTCTCGCGAGGCCCACCGGTACCCCTCGGGAAGGAAGCTCCCGGTGATGAAGCGCGCGTTGGACGCATGTCGCGTCGCGAGCGCCTCGGCAGTCCGCACGAGGCTCGCGTCGATCTCGATGCCGCAGGCGTCGTAGCCGAGCAGGTCGGCCATGATCGCGATCACTCCTGACGCCGATCCCCACTCGAGGAACCGGCGCTCAGGGTGATAGACCTGGACGAGCGCCGCCTGGACGGCCTCGTAGTTGGCCGCCACGAACGAGTGGAACCGGTGGTCGCGCACGTCGTGCTCGAACTTCTCGAAGATGGCCCACCCCTCGTCGCAGAGCGCCGAGAGCCGCGCGCGCAGCGCCCCGTCCACCACGGCGGGACTCATGGCGGTGCTACCGCGAGGGTCAGCGTCACCCGCTCGAGCAGCGCGCGACAACGCGGATGCGCATGATACGGGTGGAAGCAGGGCTGCATGCCGACAGTGTACATCCAGTCCGACTTCTCCGCGCAACCGCGCTCGAGGGCGTCCGTCAGGGTGTCCACGTCGCCGGTGAACGCGGGGCCCCGCGTCGTGCGCTACGGAGTGCCGGTCGGTACCAGCCGCGGATCGTGAACGAGCAGCCATGCCTCGTCCTCTCGGCCGATAAGCGCTCCCGTCACGCCACCAGCAACGACGCCAGCCACGCCACCACCGAGAATGCCACCCACAACCGCGATCCCGACGTTCTGCTGGCAGAAGACGAGGCAGTTGGGTGACTGTTTGTAGTTGCTCTCGGTGATGGCCGCCACGGCTCCCCCAACGACCGCGCCCAGCAGGAGTCCCCACTTCGCGCCTCGCCCGGCACCGCTTGCCGCCGATCGCGGCTGCAGCACCGGCACGCGCACCTCGCGCACGTCGGGCCACGGCACCTGCACGCCGAGTGAGTCGTTGCGCAGGGAATCCACGACCGGCGTCTTGAGAAACCAGGCGAGCGCCTCGCCTCGGCCTCCGCGAGCGGGAATGCGAACCGTCAGCCCACGGTCGTCGACGTTGGTCACGCGGCCCTCGAGCGGCTCGCTCGCAGAGACGGCCCGCGCGTGCGTGATGCGCACCGTGGCCCCGAGAGACACCGCAGCGGGCGCGCCACCCGCCTTCTGCGCGCACACGACGGACGAGAATCCAGCGACCGCGAGCACCGCGATGACGACGTCACGAGAAAGCGGCATGAGGCTCACCACACGGATGGGGTGGGGGCAAACGGTTCACGTCATCGTGAACTCCGCGACCGATACGATGCGCCGACCGGTGCTGAGCCGCAACCCGCGGGCTACGTCGCGCGCGTCTGCTGGGCCCCGGACGTCTTCGCGCCGAGCGCGACCATGGAGAGCAGCAGGCAGCGCGCCAACGTCGGTCAATTCATTCGCGTCCCTCCGTTTGCGGAGGACGCGCGACTACGACCCAGGCGTCGCTATCATCGGCCGCCAGTGCACCAATGCCGGCGCTCCGCATCACTGCGTCCGACTGCACCGGCCGCGTGCGCACCTCGCGCGCCTCGCTCCAAGACACGAACGCGCGGACGGAATCGGTCCAGGCCGTGTCCAGCAATCGCATCCTGAGCGACAGGGCGAGCGCGCTGCCACGTCCCTTCACGTCGCCGATGCGGAACCGTAGCCCCTCGCCATCCGCATGCTCAACGCGCCCCTCGATCGCGGGCGTGAGCGGGTCGGCGTTCACATGCAGGATGCGCACGATGGCGCCGGGCGTCAGCACGGCAGGGGAGACATTCCTGCTCGAGTCCTGCGCGCCAACCTTGGCGACGCTGACGCTGAACGAGACAACAGCCGCGGCGAGACAGCACGGAAGCCGCATGGGGCCCTCCGGAAGCACGAGTGTGGTTGGGAGCGGGTCACGTCGTCGTGAACACCTCGCGGGGAACTATGCGGCCTGGGGTTGGACTGTCAATTGGAGTCGGTCGACTACTCGTCGAACGTACGGCCGCCCGCAGCGGTCGCCGACGTCGCGTGCGAGACGATCCGCCGCTTCCTCGAGGCCGCGCCGCGTGCCGCGAGATGACGGTGCCGCGCGCGCTCACGCTGCGCCGCACGCGCGACAGCTGCCGGTTCAGGTCCGGCCGACCTGGGGTTCTCCGACGGACCGGTCGCCGCGAAAGGGAAGCCCAAGGGAGCTGCCAAGACACCGGTCGGCGACAGCGGACAGCACGCTCCCTCCCCAACATTGGGAGGCATGATCTCGTTGTCGGTCACGCCCGATGCTGCAGAGATCGTCATCGACGACGTGTGGCGCTTCAAGGGACGCGTGGCCAACTGGTTGCTGGCGCCAGGGAAGCACTCGATTCGAATCAGCGCCGATGGCTACGAGAGCACGACGAGGATCATCAACGTGCGTGCCCTGGAAAGGGTCTCGCTCGGCGCACTCGTGCTCAAGAAGCTGCCTGCGGTGAAGGAAGGCCCCGCCAGCGGGGCGACCATCCTACGTGCGCGCCGGAAACGGAGCGGCGACCTTCAGGCCGCTGACGGCACGGCGGAGCGCGGCGAACCCCTGATCGCGCGTCACAAGCGTCCAGCCAAACTCGCGCGCCTGACAGGCCAAGAGTGCATCGTTGAACCCGCTACCGCTCGCGGTCTCCCGAAGCTGAGCAGCGCGACGCCAGGCGCCATCGGTCGGCGCCAGCACGCGCCCGCGGCGATCGAAGGGGGACAGGAACAGCCGGTTCAGCACGTCGAGCGCCTTCCCGCTGCGGGTGCCGGCAATCAGCTCCGCCGCGACGACGCTCGATACGACGGTGGAGGGAAGCGCCCAGCTGAGGAACGCCTTCAAGCGATCGAGCTCGGCGGGTTGCCAGGCGGCGTCAATGAGGACGTTGCTGTCGAGGGTATAAATCACCCGCCATTGCGGGCAGGGGCGCCGAACGCGCCCACGGCCGCCAAGGCATCGAGGCCGCGGAAGACTTCCGTGCGGAAGACGACGAGGTCGAGGGCGGCGTCCACTGCTGCGGTTTCCGTGTGCGCGCCCAACGCGGCCTTGGCCGCATCCAGCTTTCGCTGATCCATCAGCATGTTCTTGCGGCGGATCACCCCGCGAACTTTGGCCATCCCTCTCTCCCGTTGGGTCTGCGCGGAAGGTAGCGCGACATACAGCTAGGAGCAATGTGGTGTCTGTATAACGCCGGATGACGCGCCAGTTGGCGTTCATTTAGGAGGACGAACTGAGTCGCGGCATGGACGGCGTGATGCGCTCGTTCGGCCCGCGGCCGCTCGCCAAGGAGCTGCGCCTGGACATCGCGTTCGTCAACCGCGACCGGTCGGCGGTCGGGCTCGGGATACCCTGGCTGGGGTTCAGCGCGAAGCGCGGGAGTGGCGGCGCCACGCCTCGCCGCCGCCCCACTCGCCCGATGGTCGGCGAGTTCACCACACTTGGAACGAATCTTGCTTCTACGACCCTTCGCTGCGGCCAAAACCGCGCCGAGCCGCGACTTCGAGCGCGCGCTTGGCGACCCGCGTCGCGACTCCCACCCTCCTCCTGCCCTCCCATCCCATGCGCCTCGCCGCTGCTCTGACGCTCGCTGCACTCCTGCCCGCCACCGGCGCGGCCCAGACCAGCTTCTTCACCTCCCGCCTCGTGTGGGACCCCGCCTCCTCGGCCGGGATCGTGGCCGACTTCAACGCGCGTCCCATCGGCGGAACTGGCAGCTTCAGCGAGGGCGGCATCACCTTCTCCTCGCCGGGCAGCCAGCTCTACATCGTGCCCATCGGGTCCACCGACTCCAATCCCCTGCCGACCTCGCCGTATCTCGTCGGCAATGGCCCCGACATCATCCTGATGAGCTTCGGCAGCGGCATCCGGGGGATCGGCTTCGACGTGACCTCCAACCGCTACGCCCCCGCGTCCATTGATGTCTATGGCGCCGGCAACCTGTTGCTCGGGAGCTACACCATGACGCAGGCGCCCAACAGCTACGGGTTTGTGGGCATCTCGGCAACCTCGGACATCACCTCGGTGCTGTTCACCGCCGTCAACGGGCAGATCCAGGACGCGGGAGTGGACAACATCCGTCTGATGGGCGAGCCGACCTCCACGGTCCCCGAACCTGCCTCGCTGGCGCTGGTCGCGACCGGACTTGGCCTCGTCGGCCTCCTGCGGCGGCGCCCGCGCCACGGATAGTTCGGCAACCAGCGGGACGCTCGATCGCGGGCCGACTGCGTCATCCGGGGAATCGCGAAGGCGTCAACGGCCTTCGCGATTCCCCGGGCGCGTGTTGCCCCCAACGGCGCCGCCATGCGATTCCCCCACGCATCGCGCCGCGCCATCGTCTCTCTGCTGTGCGCCGGACCGTACGTGATCACCGTCGCGACGGGTGCGAGGTATACTGAACCTGTGCCCGGGCGGTCCCTGCTGGTCCGCATCGCACTCGATCGGGCATCGTCCGGCGTACGCTGAGTCCTGCGTTCGCGGTCATCTGTTTCAGTAGGCCCACTCGACGGTATGCAACGCGCGTCTCCCCGTTTCGCTTTCGCGATCGGCATCGCCACCGTGCTTGCGGCGTGCCAGAGTGGTGGCGTGCGTCGGCCGGCCGCCGACGCGATTGTGGCAGGCCGCGTGGACAGCACCTTCGTGGTGGACACGATCAACGACGGTACCGCCGTCGGCCTCAAGAGGGCGCACTGGAGTCTGCGGCAGCACAATGCCGAGGCGCGCGACTTCTGGACGGATGTGTCGGCACTCGATGTGCCGAACGCGGAGCAGAGTGCGCGCACGATGGATCAGCGTGCATTCGTTCTGGCGTTGCGAGAATTGATGGCGAGTGAACCGAAGAAGGCCGCCGTCGCATTTGTCGCCGCGCAGAGCAGCACAACCGATGCATTGGTCCGAGCGCGCGCGCGTATCGGTCTGACGGTGGCCCTCTCCTGGTACAGCGACTGGCCAGCACTCGCGCGCATTGCGGTGGACCCGGATACCGCCGATGTGGCGGATTCGCTGACGACGCAGGCGAGCGTGGACCGGTGGGCGCGAGCGCTGGCAAGGTTTCCCGTGCCGGAGATCGACGTGCCGGACATTCCGGTCACCTTTCCGCTGCGCCGCAGCGCCTTCGGTACTCCGGTCATCACCGTGCGCATCAACGGGCGTTCGCACGAATTCTGGCTCGATACGGGCGCGAGCCTGACCGTACTCTCAGTGGACGTGGCACGCGACGCCGGTGTCCTCCTCGCCTCTCAGGATCCCCTCGCGCTCGGTGTGGTGACGGGCCACATCCCTGCTCGAGCGGTGCTGATTGATTCCCTGGGGTTCGGGCCCGTCGTGGCACGCGGCATCAGTGCGGCGCTCGTCAATCCAGGTGAATTGCGGTTGGATCACCGCATCGTGAATGGATCGATGGAATCAATCAAGATCGACGGCGTGATCGGCACCGATCTCCTCAGGCACCTCGACCTCGTATTGGATGCCGAGGCGGGTACGATCACCGTCCGTCGCCCGCGCGCGGATGCTCGCGTGGCGAGAAACCTCTATTGGGTGGGCTATCCGGTCGTTCGCCTCGTCACGGTCGATGGGAGCCCCGTGCTCCTTGGTCTGGACACCGGTGCCGAGGGCTCGTATGTCACCACGGGCCTCCTGCAAAAGCTGCCCCGCACGCCGGTGGCCATGCGTCGCCGCACGATCAGGGGATTGGGCGCCGAGGAGCTGAAGACGGAGTGGGTCGCCCGCGAGCTTTCGCTGAGCGATGGCGACTACGCGCTCACGCTGGAAAATGTGCCCGTCACGCCGGAGCGACGCTTCACCTTCGTCGTGCTTGATGGGGTGATCGGAAGTGACGTCGCGCTCTCCTCGCGCCTGCACCTGGACTTCCTGAACGGCGTATTCGATGTGCGTCCGAGTTCCAGTCTTCCGCTTGGCAAGGTCAAGGTGAAGGTGGGACACTGAGCGGCCGCCGATGCCCGTCAACGCGCAGATCGCGCGCGTTGACGGCGGCATCCCGCACCACGCCGCTTGGGCGTTACGGAACCACCCGCGTCTTCGGTGGCTCCTTCCCGACCGCTCCGATCCCGGCGTCCGACAGCTTCCGGTTGAGCGCCGGAATCTCTTCGTTGACGATGGCGTCAGACCGTGCCTTGAGCGCAGCCCACGCCTTGTCGAGTTCCGTCCGGCGCTCCTTCGCGGGCTGGTTCACCTGCGGCCGCTCACTCTCGGTCTGGTTGAGCAGGAAGATGTAGTGCGCGGTGAACTTCTGCGGGAAGTTCTCCACGTCGTCGTACACCTTCGTCCGGCGCTGGATCATCTCCTCATCCCACGCCTTGAGCTTGGCGAGGAGCGCTGTGCCGTCGCGCTTGAGGCCGGCGTATGCGGCGTCGGCCGGCAGCTCCGCGAGCACCGACGTGAGCCGTTCCTGCATCGGCAGCAGCTTGTTGACGGTCTCGTGCATCTGCGTGAGCTCGCGCTCCATCGCGGACATGAAGGCATCGTACTCCGCGTAGCCGGCGGCATCCATCGCATAGAGCGGGTTGGCGAGGATCGCGGCCTCGGTCGTGACGGTCCGGCTTCCCAGCGTCAGGGTGAACCGATACGACCCCGGCGACGCCTTGTGTCCGCGGTAGTTCGCCTCCATGTGGACGCCGGGCACCCCCGGCATGGTCGCATGCCGGAGATCCCAGACGATCCGGTTGAGCCCCGTGGCGGTGGGGAGCACCGGGTCGGCCGGCGGGGCGCTGCCCCACGTCTTCACGGTCGTGTCCTGCACTGACGAATAGCGCCGGACCAGCGTGCCCGCGGCGTCGCGGACCTCGAGGGTCACGCGCTCGGTCGTGTCGCGCTTCGGCAGCCGGTAGTACAGCACGATGCCGGTCGCCGGGTTGACCCCCCGGGTCAGGTCGGCACCAGTGAACGACTCATTCGACTGATCCAGTTCGCTGCCACTGTTCGTCAGCCACGCGTCCGCGGGCCGATAGAGCGCCAGGTCGGGACCATCGGCGCGATACTGCCGGAGCAGCGTCAGGTCGTCGAGCACCCAGAGCCCGCGGCCCGCAGTGGACGCGATCAGGTTGCCGCGATGGACACGCAAGTCGGTGATCGGCGTGACGGCCAGGTTGCGCTGGAACGGCGACCAGTCCTTCCCCCCGTTCCAGGAGATGTACAGCCCCAGCTCGGTGCCCGCGAAGAGCAGGTCGCGCCGCACGTCGTCTTCGCGGATCACTCGGGTGAACGCGTTCGGCGCGATCCCCGTGTTGATGCGCGTCCACGTCTGGCCGTAGTCGATGGTCTTGTAGAGCCCGGGCGTCTGATCGTTGAGCTTGTACCGCGTGGTCGCGATGTACGCCGTGCCCTTGTCGAACGGTGACACCTCGATCGCATTGATGAGGCACTCGGCGAGTCCCTTGGGCGTCACGTTCTTCCAGCTGACGCCGCCATCGCGCGTCAGGTGCACGAGTCCGTCGTCGCTCCCCGTCCAGATCACGCCGCGCTCGTGCGGCGACTCCACCACGTACGACAGGGTGCCGTAGTTCTCGGCGCCCACTCCTTCATTGGTGTAGGGGACGCCGGCCTTGCCCTGCTTCTCCTTCTCGTTCCGCGTCAAGTCGGGCGAGACTTCCGTCCACGACTTGCCCATGTCGGTCGTGTTGAGGAGGAGCTGGGCGCCGTGATAG
>JANMLN010000157.1:0-34174 GCA_031372565.1 Gemmatimonadota bacterium
AGCGCGTCGTCGAGCTCGTGGGGCGACTACATCCGCGCTACGGGCGCGCGCTGAGCATGAACCACGCCCGCCACGAGGCAGGCACGACGTCGTCAAACGCGTAACCTGCGCCTGCACGCAGCTCGACCGCGGGCAGACGAAGCAGGGGCGCCGGATCGAGCGGGACGCGCGCGTCGATGCCCGCCACCCGCCACCACTGCCCGGCATGCGCGAACTGGCCGCCCGCCGCGAGTGCGTCCCAGAAGACCGTGATCGGACCACTCACGAGTCCGAGTCGCGTGCGCGCCGCTTCGCGCCCGATGAGGGCGCCCGGAGCGAACGCCGGCTGATCGAATCGCTGCGACTGCGCCGCCGTGGGCAGCAGCGAGGTCGTCATGCCGCCGAGCTGCAGCTGCTCGGTGGCGGGTGCGCCGCCGTTCACGCGTCCGTACGTGCCGCTTGCTTCGAGCTGCAGCCGTCGTCCACCCGTGCGGAGCAGGAGCGACGCCACCGCGCGCGTCCACGGTACGGCATTGGTGGTCCCCTGCGCCAGCTGCGCACTGCTCTCGAGTTGGAAGACGAGATCGCCGCCTCGCACCCACAGGTAGCGATGACCGGCTTCCAACCACGCGAACGCCCGTGTGGCGCCGCGGGGCGTCGCGCTGGCGCCAATCCCGCTCACGCGGCCGGCGAGCACGCCGCCCGCGTAGTGATGCCCGCCGAGCGTGCTCGCGCGATCGAGTGCGACCGTGAGCGCGCCGCCTGACTGCTCGAGATCCAGCGTGGGGCTTCCCGCGCGCGTCGTGGTGCCGCGGGATCCTTCCTCGCGGGCCCAGTAGCCGGCGAGTTCGAACGTCGGTCGCGTGCCGCGCCACGAGATGGCCAACGATCCGCCCTGCCACGCGCTGCGATCACCACCCGCGCCCTGCGCCAGCAGGCCCAGACGACCAACCGGATCGACGAGATACAGGGCGAGTCCGCCATTGGTGCCGGAGGCCGACGAGGTGCTGGTGGGGAGCAGCCGCCATCCGCGCGGCCCGAGTCCGTAGGCGGCCTGCTCCACGTCGCCGACGGGCCACACGGGCAACACCGCGGCTGGCGCGGGTGGGTTGGTGAGCGCCGGATCCGCGCGTGCGCCGATCACCGCGGCGTCTGCCGTGATGTCACCAGCGCGAGCGAGCGGCGGTCCGCCCAGCGACAGCGCGCGCAGATCCCATCCGCGCGCATGGAGCGCCAGGTACCAGACGCGGTCGCCGGTCGCACTCGCGTCCGGCGCCTGCGTTGCCGTGAGCACGCGGGTGAGCGGCGTCGTCGTGCCGTCGAGCGCGAGTCGTTCGATGTCGGCAATGCCGCCGGCCTCGGACACCACCGCCAGCGCGCGTCCGTCGGGCATCCACGCCGGCGCGTATCGGCTCGCCTGGTCGCGCGGGTCGATGATCGTCATGGCGCCGTCGGCGCGCTGCACGAGGGCGATGCGCCATCGGCCCGCCTCGTGAAGCGCGGTGGCCACGGTGCGCCCATCGGGTGAGACGCGAGCACCGCCGAAGGTGCGTGTCGGCGATCCGGCAGTGAGCACGCGTACCGCGCCGGTCTCGAGCACGATCTCGACGAGGTCGCAGCTGCCGGCGCCGCAACGAATGCCGGCAGCGTGTGCGCCGTCCGGGGTAGGATCGGCGAGGCGAATCCCGGCACCGTTCGTGACGCGCGTGACGGCATTGAGTCTCGGGTCCCAGATGAACAGGTCGGGCCGCAGAGCGCCGGATGGCAGTGGCTCCATGCGCGTGACCAGCAGGCGGCGGCCGTCCGGCAGGAACCGTGGCTCGCTGTGTCCGCGTCCCCGCACGGGCCAGAGCGTCGAGATCGCGCGCGGACGACGCGGATAGGGCATGTACGCCGCCACGTCGTCCGGATCATCGTCGAGCATGCGCTGCGTTTCTCGCAGCTCTGCCGAGTCGGCGGGCTGCGCGCGCGTGCTCCAGATCTCGATGCGCGAAGGGCTGCCGGCTGCACCTGACAGGAGCAGTGCCATCCGCGATCCGTCGGGCGAGACCGCCGGCGCTCCGGCTCCGCGCTCCAACCTCGCGATCCGTTCGCCCTCGACGAGCCCGGCGCTGGTGCGCGTCGCGCGGACCGCGAAGGCGCGCGCGCTCACCTCCGCCGTGAAGCGACCATACAAGGCCGCTGGCGAGTCGCCGAACGTACCCGTGAAGGCCTCCGGAAAATCGCGCGCCACGCGCGCCGTGAGCCGGCGCCAGAGCTGCGGAAGCGCCGAGTCGCCGCGAGCACGCGCGAGCCATTCGAGATACGCCGAGCCGGTGAGATACGGGGTGGAGCCGCCAAGAAAGGCGCCGCCCTCGTCGAGCGACGCGTAGGCCGGCAGCGTCCCCTCGAGCGCCCACGTGCGCAGCACCGCCGCGCGCCAGACGGAGTTGGGCCGCCCGCTCGCCGAGAGCCGTCCTTCAACCAGCGTGGCGTACCCCTCGGTGACCCAGGTCGGGACGCGCCGAGGTATGGGACCGATGCGCGGCAGGAGCGGGAAGAGGAGCTCGATGCGCTCCCACGGATCGCGGGCGGGTCGCGAGAGGTGTGCGATGTGCGCGAACTCGTGGATCGCGAGCAGCTCGCCCCAGGTCGATTGCTGCGACAGCCCTGACGCGGGATCGGGAGGGGTGGGCCAGAAGAACATCACCGGTCCGTCCATGAACGGCATCGCGGACCCGTTCGGCAGGTTGAGCGGATCGTCGATCACGACGTCGGTCACCGTGGGGGGCACGTAGCCAACTTCGCGGCCGACGGCCACGCGGATCCCCTCGAGTCGCTCGGCGACATGGCGAGCCCAGTCCGTGTGCTCCGCCCGGAAGTGCACCCGAAAGTTCGCGGAGCGGAACGACTGCCAGCGCTGCGCCGGATCGGTCGACGGTGGGAGCTGGGCGGCGACGGACGTCGTCGAGAGCAGCAGCACGGCCAGCAACAGGAGCGGGCAGCGGGGCAGGTAGCGGAGCATGCAGGGGAGGCGTGCGAGATCGTAAGGCGCGTCGAGTCGAAAGGTGAACTCGGGCCGCGCGGCCACAAGGGAGAATGCGTGATGTGCGCGTAACGCCTTGCGGCGAGTGCGAGCGACAGGCAACCCTTCCCGGATGAGGATGTCGTTGATGTGCTTTGGGCGCGGCGTGCGCCGCCGCTCGCGGTGGGCGGCCACCGCTGGCGCCCTCGCGGCGGCCTGCCTGCCGCCCTCGAGCACGGTGGCAGCCCAGCCGAGCCGCGATGCTGCGTGGGACGCCGTGGCGGCGGGCGTGGAGCGTGTCGCCACCTACGAACGCGGCGCGACCGGAACAGCCGGCAGTTGGTGGGCCGTGGTCGACGCCCGCGGCATCGTGCGTCTGGGGGCGGGCGGGCGCCGTGCACGCGGTACGGATCGCGCGGCCACCACCGACGACCGTCTGCGCGTCGGCGCAGTGACGCAGACGGTCACCGCGCTCGCCGTGCTGCGGCTCGTAGCGCGTGGCCAGCTCGACCTCGACGCGCCGCTCGCTGCCAACGTGCGGCGTGCGCTTCCGACTGGCGCGAATGTCACCCTGCGCCAGCTCTTGAGCCACCGCGCCGGACTCGTGCAGGAATCGCCGGTCGGTCACAGCTTCGATACGACGGTCGTGTCGCTCGAGCGGGCCGTGGCAAGCATGCGTACCACCCGCATGCTGGCGTCGCCTGGTGCCAACGTCGCGTACTCGAACGCGGGAGTCGCCGTTGCCGCACGGGCGCTCGAGGTGGCGGCTGGCATCGCCTACGACGCCGTGGCGGAGCGCGAGCTGTTCGGTCCGCTCGCGATGCGGTCCTCCGACTTCGCCGAACGTCCGGGCGATGCAGAGACCATCGGGGAAGGGTGGACCATCGCGGGGCCGCCCGAGCCGGCATCGCACGCACTGTTGGGACTTCGCCCCGCGGTCGGGTTGCGCACGACGGTCCGTGATCTCGCGCGCATGCTGCTGGCACTCGTACGCGGGGGGCGCGACACCGCGGGCGCGGCATGGCTGGACCCCACGGCGCTCGCGCAGATGACAATGCCATCCGGCGGCGTGGAACTCGGGCTTCGAGCGATCGTCGACGGCACCGGGCGCCGGTTGGAGCAGTCGGGCGTCGTGCCGGGGTTCGCCGCGCACCTGATCATCGATCCCGGCGATTCCGTGGGTGTCGTCGTCGTGCTGAACAACTCGGCTGGCGCTGCCGCAGTCGAACGCATCGCGCGCGAAGCGCTCCGCCTGGCCCGCGATGCGCACGCGGGGCACGCGGTCGTCGCGGGCGTCATCGGCGGTGAACCGGGCAACGGCGCCGCATCCGCCGCTGTCGTGATCGCCGGCCGACCGGCGCTGCCCTCCGCCGCGATCGCATCGCTGCTGGGGCTCTACGAGAACGGATTGATGGCGCTGTTGATCGGCGAGCGCGACGGACGCGTGTGGCTCACCACTCCCGACCGGTGGATCGCCGACGCTGCGCTTGCGGGCGACACGCTGCGCACGACGGTTGGTCCGCACGGACGCGGCGAGACCTTCGTGGCGGAGCGCGACATGCGCGGTCGGGTGGTCGCGGTGCACGCGTGGGGACTCCGACTCGTGCGCCGTCGACTCGGTCCCGAGAGCGGGAACCAGCTGCGGGTGTCACCGGTGCGACCGCTCGCTGCGCTCCGGCGCGAGGCGCTCGCGGCCGCACCGCCGGTCGAAACGGGCCGCGATGCGCCCGTGGAACTGGTCGAGCTCTCGCGGCTCGACAGCACGATCCGGCTGGAGGTACGCTACGCGACGTCGAACAATCTCTACGGCGCGCCGTTCTACACGCAGGCCCGCGCCTTTCTCCAGCGGCCCGCAGCCGAGGCGCTGGCTCGCGTGAGCGCGGCACTGCGCCCGTTGGGCGTGGGGCTGCTGGTGCACGATGGATATCGGCCGTGGTACGTGACGCGGATGTTCTGGGACGCGGCGGCCCCCTCGGTGAAGCCGTTCGTCGCTGATCCGGGCAAGGGCTCCAAGCACAATCGCGGTGCTGCCGTCGATCTTGCGCTGTACGACCTCGCCAGCGGCGCCACGGTGCCCATGCCATCGACCTACGACGAAACCACCCTCCGCGCCTATCCCGACTGGCCGGGGGGTACGTCGCGCGAACGGTGGGCGCGCGACCTGCTGCGCGCCGCCATGGAGCGCGAAGGGTTCACCGTGTACGACTACGAGTGGTGGCACTTCGATTATGCTGGATGGGCGCGCTGGCCCCTCCTGAACACGCCGTTCGAACGGCTTGGCGCGGCGCGCTGAACGTCCCCCTTTCCGGATCCCGAGACCCATGTCGATTCGCCTCAAGGACATCCCCGACCATCACGACGCGGAGCTGGTCATGCGGCTGTACGAGCTGCGCACCGATGCGGTGATGCGCGCATCGCGCGATGCGATCAGTCGCGACTACTGGCCGACGACCCTGGATGAGGCGCTGGCGCTCAGCGCGCCGTCCCACCCGCTCAACGCGTCCTACCGGCAGGTGACGAGCTATTGGGAGATGGCCTACGGGATGGTCAAGCATGGCATCCTGCATGGCGACTACATGCTGGAGTCCGGGGCCGAGGGGCTCTACCTGTTCGCCAAGATGAAGCCGTTCATCGTGGCGATGCGCGAACGGTCGTCGCCCCGGTTGATGCACAACACCGAGTGGATTTCGAGCCACACCGCGTTCGCGCAGGAGGTGCAGGCCCGGATGGACAAGAACGTGGCGAACGCGCTCGCTGCCCGCGCGCGCTCCTAGGCGACGCGCAGCCGCCGTCCGGGCGCATATATATTCCCGCATGCCCGCTGCCACACTGCTCTCCGGCCTCGTCGATTACGCGGGGCTCTTCCCCCCGGCTGGCCTCGCGATGTCTGACGCGGTGGCCGCCTACGCGGAGGACGTCGCGGGACCCGATGCGTTCATGCTGGGACGGTTCGTCTGTCCGGCCGCGCGCCTCGATGAGTTGGCGGCCGTGGCCGCACCCGCGTGGGCATCGCTCGGCGCACCGTGGCGCGTGAGCGCACTGACACCGGACCCGGCCGCCGACTTCCCGCGTGTTCGTGCGTTCAACGACGCGCACGTGGGGCGCGCCGCCGTCGATGTGGCGGAGGGACGCGCCACGTCCGTGCGTGACATCGACATGTTCGCCGCGCTCCTCGGCGAGTTGGACGGGTTCGTGGAGCTCCCGCTGGACCCTGATCCCGCGGCCTTGATCGCCGATTGCGCGCGGCTGGGGCTCCGGCCCAAGGCACGGCTTGGCGGCGTGCAGGCCGACGCGATTCCGCGTCCGGAGCTGGTGGCGCGCTTTCTCGTGCGATGCCGCGAGGCCGGTGTGGCGTTCAAGGCGACAGCCGGCCTGCATCACGCGGTGCGTGGTGCGTACCCGCTCACTTACGAGCCGAACGCACCGCGTGCGACGATGCACGGCTTTCTCAATCTGCTCTTTGCCACCGATGTCGTGTTGCACGGAGGCGACGAGGCCGAGGCGTGCGCCGTCCTCGAAGAGCGCGATGCGTCCAGCTTTGCCGTTGATCGCGACGGTGTGCGTTGGCGCGAGCGGGCCATCGGCATCGCGCAGATCGGGTCGCTGCGCGCTGCGCTCGTGGCCATCGGCTCGTGCTCCTTCCGTGAGCCGGTGTCGGAGCTGGCGGCACTCGGCCTGCCATGATGCCGCTGAACGAAACGCACGACGCCCGGCTCCATTCCTGGGTCGAGTCGGCCAACCTGAGCGGCGCCGACTTCCCGATCCACAACCTGCCATTCGGTGTCTTCCGTCGTCGCGGTACCGCGGACGCACCGCGGGTCGGCGTCGCCATCGGTGATCGCGTCGTCGACATCGCGACGGCGCTCGACGCCGGATGCTTCACCAGGGCTGGTGAAGACGCGCAGGTGGCCGCTGCGGCGTGTCGCGCTCCGTCGCTCAATGCGCTCATCGCGCTCGGGCCCTCGGCGTGGCAGGCGTTGCGGTTGGCGCTCTCCCGGCTGCTGCGCGTCGGCGCCGAGAGTCAGAGGCCCGATGGCCCGACGGCCGCGCGGATTCTCGTGCCAATGGCGGAAGTCGAGATGCTGCTGCCGGTCGAGATTGGCGACTACACCGACTTCTACGCGTCGGTGCATCACGCCACCAACATCGGGACAATGCTGCGCCCCGATCAGCCGCTGTTGCCCAACTACAAGTGGATCCCGATCGGATACCACGGTCGGGCCTCGAGCGTCGTGGTGAGCGGCACGAGCGTGCGTCGCCCGATCGGTCAGGTCGCGCCGGCCGCCGCGGGTGGTGCGCCCACCGTCGGCCCCTCGCAGCGGCTGGACTACGAGCTCGAACTCGGCGCCATCGTGGGCCCTGGCAACGCGCACGGCGCGTCCATTCCAGTCAGCGCGGCCGCTGCCCAGCTCTTCGGTGTCGTCCTGCTCAACGATTGGTCCGCGCGCGACGTGCAAGGCTGGGAATACCAGCCCCTCGGGCCCTTTCTGTCGAAGAGCTTCGGTACCAGCATCTCGCCGTGGGTTGTCACGCAGGAGGCGCTCGCCCCCTTTCGCGCGCCTGCGTTCGCTCGAGCCAGCGGCGATCCCGCGCCGCTCGCGTACCTCACCGATGGCGACGATCAGGCGGCGGGCAACTTCGACATTGTCCTCGAGGTGTTGATCCAGTCCGCAGCCATGGCAAACCATCGGCTGCCGCCAGCGCGCGTGAGCCTCGGCCATGCGCGTGATCTCTACTGGACGTTCGCGCAGATGATCGCGCACCACACCATGAACGGGTGCAACCTGCGCGCGGGTGACCTGATCGGCTCGGGCACCGTCAGCGGCGCGACGCCCGAGTCGCGCGGGTGCCTGATGGAGCGCACGTGGCGAGGCACGGAGCCGCTCGAGCTCCCGGGTGGCGAGACCCGCGCCTTCCTCGCCGACGGCGACACGATCATCATGCGCGGCTGGTGCGAGCGCGACGGTCGTCGCATCGGGCTCGGCGAGTGCCGCGGCACCGTGCGCCCCGCCATCGACGCGTGAGCGTGACGGGCGCGCCGCGAGATCCGCTCGCGCCCTTCGTGTCGCACGTGCTCGTGCAGTGGCGCGGCGTCGGCGCGGCGGGCGAGGACGAGCGATCGGTGCGCGCCCTGATTGCAGCGTCGAGTGCCGACGCGGCGGGGCGCGATCCGGCTCACGCGGCCGAGCGCGACGCCCGCGTGACACGCCTGCTGGAGGATCCGACGCTGCTGGCGGCGCTCTTCCAGAACATCGATCTGCTGTTCGCCGAGAAGGCGCGCGAAGCGCCGGGGGTCTCCGCGCTGATCATGGCGGCCGTCGAGCGCGCGTCGGACGCCGAAGCGCGCGCCGCCGACGAGGAGCGGCAAGCGCGGCGATGAAAAAGAAGGGGGCGCCATCAGGATGATGGCGCCCCCTTCAGGACCTGCTCAGGCAGCGTGCTACTTCTGACGCGCCATCTTGATGACGCTCGACTGCGTGACCGGAATCACGAGGCCCATCGCGTCCACGGTGATGGTCAGGCTGGTCTCCTCGGCGCCCTCGCGCGCGAGGTACTGGCCGTCCTTGGAGATGACCGCGAAGCCGGTGCCCTTGCTCGTGCCTTCGATGGTCAAATCCTGCCCTTGCTGATTGCCCTTGCCGGCAATCGTCGTGTTGGCGGCGGTGTTGATCTTCCACGCCTTGGTGCCCTCGACTGCGGTGTCGCCCGTCAAGGTGTACGTGTAGACGACCGTGTTCTTGAGCTGCATGGGGCCCTGCGCCACCTCCATGGTCAGGGTGTCCGACCATGACGTTCCCACCTTGGCCGAGGCCGGCAGGTAGGGCAGGAAGGTCCGCATCGCGATCGACTGCTGCGACTTCGGGTCACCGCCCGTGGGGACGCTGACGTCGCCCGAGAGGGCGCGACCGTTGGTGGCGATGATACCGACGAACTTGGTGCCAATCGCCTTGGAGACGTCGGAGGGCTGACCCATCGTGTTCGACGAGGACATGCTGTCGAGCGCGAGCGTCATGTCGAGCTGGCCAGCGCCCTTGGGGGTGGCGGCGAGCGAATAGCGCTGCTCCGTCACGATCTCGCCTTCCTGCTTCTGCCCCATCATTTCCTGCACGCTCTTGGTCTTGCTGCTGACAACGAACTTCGCGTTCTGGGGTCCGTACGCGAGCTTGACGTCCTGCGCACGGGCCGTGAACGGCAGGGCGGCGAGGGCGACAAGGGCGGGGGACAGACGACGGAACATGATGTGCACTCCGGGTGGGTGGTATGGGCCAGTGCGCAGCCTTCCGCCGAGCAGCGGCGAGCCGGGTCGGATCTGGGCTCGCCGTAGTATACGACCTGGGGCCCCAAGAGGTTTCGAGGCCGGCGACGCGGTATCTTGCCCCCCCATGTTCGCCTTCTGGCTTCTCGCGGCCACCCAAGCCGTCGCGCTTCTCGTCCTCATGGCCCGGCTCGCCCCGGGGCGCCGCCGTCGTCCGCCCGTGCAACCGGTGGGCGATGCCGACGCTCCCGCCACCACGCTCACCATCATGGTGGCGACGTTGAACGAGGCGAAGCGGATCGGGCCGTGTCTCGACGGCTTGGCGCGGCAGGGCGCCATTGTGCGCGAGATCCTCGTGGTCGACTCGCGCTCCACGGACGGCACGAGGGAGCTGGTGACCGCCGCCGCCGTGGTTGATCCTCGCATCCAGCTGCTGACCGACGATCCGCTCCCCGCCGACTGGGTGGGAAAGGTCTGGGCGCTGCAGCACGGCCTGGCGCAGGCCACCGGTGAGTGGGTGCTCGGCATCGATGCCGATATCACGCCGGATCCCGGCCTGGCTGCCGCCGTGGTCGCCGCGGCGATCGAACAGCGCTTCGACGTCGTGAGCTTCAGCCCGCGCTTCACGATTCCGACGGCAGCCGAAGCCTGGTTGCAGCCTGCGTTGCTGGTCACGCTCGTGTATCGATGTGGCGCCGCCGGCGAAGGCACGCCGGACCCCGAGCGCGTGCTCGCCAACGGGCAATGTTTCCTCGCCAAGCGGAGCGTGCTGCAGGCGCACGGGGGGTACGTGGCCGCGCAGCGTTCGTTCGCCGATGACGTCACGCTCGCGCGGCACATGGCGCGCGCCGGCGTGCGTGTGGGCTTCCTCGACGGGTCCTCGTTGTATCGCGTGCGCTCCTACAGCTCGATGGGCGAGGCCTGGCGCGAATGGGGACGTTCGCTCGATCTCAAGGACGCGACCACACCCGCGCGTCAATGGGCGGATGTCGTCTTCCTGTTCCTGGCGCAGGCGATGCCGTTGCCCATGGTGTTGCTCCTGCTCGGCGTCGGGCGCACCGCGATCGGTCCGGCGTGGCAACCTCTGCTCATCGTCAACGGCATCCTGCTCGCCATTCGGCTGATGCTGCTCGCGGCCCTCACGCAGAGCTACGATCGCGTCGGTCTGCCGTTCTGGTTGTCGCCGCTCGCCGATGCCCCGGCGGCGGCGCGCATTCTGCTGTCCACGATGCGCAAGCGCCGAACGTGGCGCGGGCGCGCGTACGTGCCAGCGGCCCACGCGTAGGGCCGCGCTGACGCCAGCGCTCAGTCCGCCGCGGCCTGCGCCTCACGGGTGAGCCGCGCGACGATCGACCCCGCCGGTTCCACGTCGTGGATCCCCGCCACGCTGCGCCCCGCCTGCCAGTAGTCCTTCTCGCCGGTCTCATCGAGCGAGGATCGCTTGAGCTGCCAGAGCGACCGCAAGCCGTAGAAGGTGCGCATCCAGTGCTTGGTCTTCCGCCCCTTGAACATCCAGCGTGCGAACGGCCCGACCTTGGTCCCGAGTCGCCGGATGTATGGCGTGCCGATGACGGACACGGGAACGCCGCTGATCCGGTCGGTGAGGACGATGTCGTCCTCCTTCGCCTGCACGATGGCCTGCTTGTAGACATCGGCTGCGCGGCACTCCGGCGTTGCGATGAAGCGCGTGCCAAGCTGGACCCCCACGTAGCCGATGCCGAGCGCCTGCGCGATCTCGGTGCCGTTGGCGATCCCGCCGGCGCAGATGATCGGGAGGCCGAGCGGCGCCAACTCGTCGAACAGCGCCTGCGGTGTCCGCGATCCGGTGTGGCCGCCTGCGCGCCGATTGACCGCAATGAGTCCATGCGCACCGCCGTCGCGCCCCTTGGCCCCCCACTTGAGCTCGGTCACGTCGTGATACACGAGACCGCCGTGTGGTGCGACCGCGTCCACGACCCAGCGCGGATTGCCGAGCGACGTGATGAAGAAGCGAACGCCTTCTTCGAGCGCGATGTCGACCCAGCGCCGCATCCGGTCCATGTACGTCTTGCTGGAGGCCTCGATGAGTGCGTTGAGGCCGAACGGCTTGCCGCCGGACAGTTCCTTGATGAGTCGCAGGCCGGCCCGGTACTCGTGGCCATGCACGTAGGTCAGGGAGATGGGCTGCACCACGCCGATGCCACCCGCGCGTGACACCGCCGCGACCAGTTCAGGATTGGAGCATGGGTAGAGCGGGCCGCACACGATCGGTGTGGCGATGCCGAGCTGACGCGTGAGCAGGGTGCTGATGCCGTGGCCGGGGGCGACGACGTCCGCGCTCATGGGGCGGTCACCGCCGCCTCGACGAGCGCCGCTGCGGGCGCGGCGCTCCGCGGCGGGGCGAGCCTCCACTGGATGCGCGCGCGGGCGACCTCATCGCCGGCGGCATCACGGATCGTCGCCACCAACTCGTGATCGCACGGCACCGTGATGATCGGCAACACGGTGCGCGTCTCCGCGGTGAGCGTGCCGCGCGCCTTCTTGAGATAGTCGATCGAGAGTGAGAAGACGATGCCGCGTACGCCGGCCGGCAGCGCCGACATCATCGCCAGGCCGCTCACCATCTCGGCGAGGTTGATCAGCGCGACCGCATGGACCGACTGCAAGTGATTGCGGACCGCACGACGGTCGCGGAGCGACACCACGCAGTGCCCACCGCCGAACTGCTCGACGCGGGCACCGATCGTCCCGGTGTACGGTGCTGTGCGACCGACCAGGACGGAGAAGAGCCATCGGCCGCCCGGCAGTGGGCTGAGCCGCCGCCATGCCGCAGTGACCTTGGCGCCCGGCGCATCCAGCGTGTTCGTGGCCATGGCTCAGTCGTCCCGCGCGAGCGCGTGTCCGGCGCCCGCCGCGCAGAATGCCAGGACAAACGGAAAGACCAGCGCCAGCTCGACGAACGCGGATCCGTTGATCCTGAGCACGGCACCCACGCCACCGGCGACTGGGCGGAAGGACGCGCCAGTGGCGTCCCACACGACCAACGCGCCCCATCCGAGCGCGGCGCTCACCGCTGCGATGAGCACGGGTCGGTTCGTCTTCGTCCCGACGATCCCCCAGGCGAAGGCCGTGATGGGCAGCGACCACCAGCCCATGGCCAACGCGCCTGTCGCGAAGGCCGCGGCGAGCAGAACAATCCGGATCGCGGCGGTCACTTGTCCCCCGGCGTCAGGGTGAGCGTCGAGATGAGCTTGGCCGCAGGCACGTCGGCAAAGATCGCCGTGTCCAACTTGCCACGCGACCAGCTCGGGATCCGGTTCTTGTAGAAGCGCGAGAACGGATTGCCGGACTGGCCGCCCGGATAGGTGGTCCACGCGCGCACTTGGGGACCGAGCTCGACGATCAACCGCTCGCTCGCGGAGTGCGTCCCGTTCGATGCGCGCGGCGCAATCGTTTCGGGACCGCTCCGCGTCTCAACCTCCAGCTCGCTGAACGGCTCCAGGCGCAAGAGGTGGTAGATCTTCATGGGCGACGTATTCCCCCAACGCCACTCGTCGCTCGACGAATCCCGACCGTGCCGCGCGCTCACTTCGGCGTAGGCCAGGGTGAGGGCGCGCGCCAGCACGTCATCACGCGTCTCGAGCGCCGGCGTGCGGCGGTCATCCCACCACTTCGAGTCGGGCTGCTGCATCAGTTTCGCGAGCGCCATGCCGCCCGGCAGGCGTGGGCGCATGGCAGCGTTCGCATCCGAAGTCGACAACTCGTCCCACACCATGGGACCCAGGCGGTCCATGGCGTTCTCGAACAGGATCGCCCGACGATCATTGGGCGAATAGCTCCGCGTCCACTCCGCGAGCGCCGACGCAGCACGTGCGATCTCGGGACTTGAGCGGCCCGCGCCGGCCAACCGGGCGACGGCCTCGAGGTACTGCGGCACGTAAAAGTCGGCGCGCGCGCTCCCGGAATCCACCTGCATCTGGCGCACCGTGGTCGGGGTCCACGCCGCTTCCGCGCGCAACCGCTGGTTGATGCGCATCGCGCGCCACGGAGCCGGCCAGTCCGCGCCGAAGTACGCCGGCCTGACCTTGGGATCGACGGGCTGCTGATTGGCCGACGCCAGATAGCCCTGCGCCGGGTTGATCGCCTGCGGATAATCCTTGACGGGCCAGTACCCGGTCCAGTCGCTCGCGCTGACGCTGCCATCGCGGAACAGAAGCCCGGAGCCATTGCCGGGGCGTACGGGATAGAGCCCCGTCGACCGAATGCCGATGTTGCCGCCGCGATCGGCCATCACGAAGTTCTGCGCGGGACCGGGATACGCGGCCATCGCATCCATGAGCGACGAGACCGACGTTGCGCGCTGCGCGGCCTGGAACGCCCCTAGCGAGGCCTCGACGTTGTTCGTATCGAGGGCGGTCCAGCGCATCGAGAGCCACGTATCGGCCACCCGGCGCATCGGCCCCCGGTGCGTGTAGCGCATCGTGTCGGTGCGCAGGACGGACCCCGACGGGCTCCGGTACACTTCCTCGTGCAGTTCGAGCGGGCGCCACGTGCCGTCGAGCATGTACTTGGTCGGACGCGACGGATCGTCGACCGTCTCGCGGTAGAAGTCCACCACGTCGGCCCCCGTGTTGGTGGCCGACCATGCCACATCACGGTTGAGGCCCAGCACGATGCTCGGCGTCCCCGCGAACGTGAACCCATAGGTGTCGAACTGGCCCGGCACCGTCAGGTGTGTCTCGTACCAGATCGAGGGGAGCGACAGCTCCAGGTGCGGATCGCCGGAGAGCAGCGCGTAGCCGGCCTTGGTGCGCGACGGCGCGATCGCCCAGTTGTTGCTCGCCTGCCGCGTGGTCTCATCCGTTGCCGCAAACGCGCCAAAGGCCGACGTGGCAAGGGCGACCAACTTGGTGGCCGAGAGCGCGCTCGAATCGGGCGCTCCTGGCGGCGGAAGCGGGGTCAGGTCAAAGCGTGGAGCGGTCTGACCATTCGGTTGGATCGGCTCCTGAATCGAGGCGTTCGGCCCGTAGAGCGCTTCCGCGGCGTCCTTTCCAACCAGCAGCTGTGCCCGCAGCACATTGAGCTCAGTGACCGCAAAGGACAGCGTCTGGTTCATGCGAGCCAGAAAGTAGAAGGCATTCTTGGCCTGCCACCGCATGGGGCGTTTGTTGATCAGCCGGTACTCGATGGGCAGATCAGCCGGGCCCATTTGATCGATGTACGCGTTGACCCCGGACGCGTACGCGTCCAGCGACTGCATGGCCGCCGAGCCGGGCTTGAGCAGGGCGAAACGCCGCTCGGCTCCCCACCCCATGCCGATCTGGCGCGCGACGGTATCAATCGCGATGGCCTTCTCGTTGAACTCCGATACCGTGCCGGCCGCGGCCCGCACCTGCAGTTCCATCTGGAAGAGCCGATCATGCGCCACCACGAAGCCCAGCGCGCGATACGCGTCATCGACCGTCGTCGCCTTGATGTGCGGCACGGCGCGGTCATCGTACGTGACGGTGACCGGTGCCGACAGCCCGGGAATCTTTCCGCTCCAGCTGCGCGGTAGCTCGGTCGTGCGGGCGAGCGCGAGCGCGCCGCCCGCAGGGTCGAGCAGGGGGCCCATCGGCGGCAACGGGCCGAGACCGCGTGCGCCCACCCAGCACAGGCCACCGCTGACGACTCCAAAGAACAACAACGACGAAACGCGCACGAGCGGACTCCGTGACGGAGGAAGGTGGCGAGGTCGCCGACGCGCTAGTTGTCGCCGTCCAGCAGGCCGCCGAGACCGCCGAGCATGGAGCCCTCTTCGCGGCGTCGGCCGCCAGCGCGCGGGGATGCGGCAATGATCCGGTCCGCCAAGCGCGAGAACGGCATGGTCTGCAATATCACTCGGCCGGGGCCGACCAGCTTGGCAAAGAACAGTCCTTCGCCGCCGAACAACGCGGTCTTGAGGCCGGGCACCATTTCGATGTCGTAGTCGACCGTCTCCTGCATGGCCACGATGCAGCCGGTGTCCACGCGCAGGATCTCGCCCGGCTTGAGATCGATCGTGTGCACCGTGCCGGACGCGTGGAGGAAGGCCAGCCCATCACCCTCGATGCGCTGGAGGATGAACCCTTCGCCACCGAAGATCCCGGCGCCAAACCGCTTCGTGAACGCGATGGTGACGTTGATGCCACGCGCGCCGCAGAGGAACGAATCCTTCTGGCAGATGATCCGCCCGTTCCACTGGGGCAGATCGATCGGCATGATCTTTCCGGGGAAGGGCGACGCGAAGGCCACGTCACGGCGGACGGTGCCCTGGTTGGCAAACATCGTGACGAAGAACGAATCGCCGGACAACAACCGCTTGCCACCCTGCATCAGCTTGCTGAACAGCGACCCGCCTTGACCCGTCTGGTCGAGCGTGGTGGCCATCCGGATGCCGTCCTGCATGTACATGAATGCGCCCGCCTCGGCCACCACGGCCTCCCCCGGATCGAGGGTAATGATGACGCCCTGAAGGTCGTCACCAATGATCTGATAGTCGATCACATCAGCCGGCATGCTCAGCAGTCTCGAAAAGAGGGGGCAACGCAGGGGAAGCACCGCGACCGTCCACGGAAGCTCGCGGACGGGCAGGGTGCGGCGAAAGGGGGACACAGGGGCGTCCCCACCAGAGGACGCTGGCAAGACGACCCCGACACACAATACGTTACCAGAGAAGCAGTTATGGCGCATCCGACGTTGGGTGCGAAGATTGCATTAGCACCATGACATGCGGTCCCGACCCCTTGGAGCTCCCATGCCCCTCGCTGCCTTCCGCCTGCCCCGCACGGGGCACCTTCTTGCTCTCGCGGCCCTCGTGCTCTCGGCCGCGTGCAACTCGACGCGCGTCTCGCGCGTCGATCCCAACTCCTTGACCGATTTGAGTGGGCGCTGGAACGATGCCGACAGCCGGCTCGTGGCCAACGCGCTCATCCAGCAGAGCCTCGATGCCCCGTGGGCGCGCAACTATGCCACGGCCAATGGCGGCAAGCAGCCGGCCGTGATCATCGGTGCGTTCCGCAACCGTTCGATGGAGCACATCCCGGTCGGCACGTTCACCCGCGATCTCGAGCGCGCCTTCGTGAATTCGGGCACGGTGCAGATTGTCGCCAGCAAGGAAGAGCGCGGCGACATTCGCGACGAGCGCGCGGACCAGCAGCAGAACGCCACCGCCGACTCGAGGGCGCGCCTGGCGCGCGAGCAGGGCGCCCGGTACATGCTGCAAGGCGATGTGCAGACGATCGAAGACTCCGAGGGGAAGGAGAAGATCGTGTACTACCAGATCGATGCGACGCTCATTGACCTCGAATCGAACGCGAAGGTCTGGCTCGGCCAGCACAAGATCAAGAAGTACATCGAGCGCCGTGGCATCGGCCTCTAACCCGGAGCAACGACCATGAACGTCCGCTTCCTCCTCTCGGGTCTCGTCGTGCTGGGCGCGTGCGCGGGCAATCGCGTGCGCGAACAGCCCCTGCTGGTCAACGGCGACAAGATGCAGAGTCCCGACTCGATCGCCGCTCGCCAGCGCGTGCGCGGCGATGCCGAACGCGCGATGTACGCCCAGCGCCGGGACTCGGTGGCCGCCGCGGCCGCCGCGTCGTGCACCGGTGATGTCTGTGCCGCCCTCACCCGCGGCGAAGTGGTCCTCGGCATGAACACGGCGCAGGTCATGGCCTCCACCAAGACGACGGCCGAGGCGTGGACCGTCCGCTATGCCGGGCGCGCGACCGTCATGGTCGGGGCGCGGCCCAGCGTGCTGCCGCGCGACGTGAACGGTGAACTCGGCCTCGTGCAGCTCGAGGATGGGAAGGTGTCGAGCTACGGCTATCGCGAACCGCAGGGGCTCCGCGTGATCGCCAGCGCGTCCGACGCCGGGAGCGAGGGGCGCGCCAGGGCGCAGGCCGAGGCGCTCATCCGCGAGGGCGACGACTTCAACCTCGTCGGCAAGCGCGCCGAGGCGCTCGACCGCTACGATCGCGCGCTCCTCATGGACGGCAGCAACGCGATGCTCCAGTACAAGGTCGCCACCCTGCTCGACCTGCAGTTGCGCCCGCAGGAAGCGCTCATGCGCTATCAGCGCTTCCTGCAGCAGATGCAGCTGCAAACGATCCAGGCCCAGGGCGAGGCGTCGGCCCGGCAGGCCGAGGCGATTGCGATGGCACAGCAGCGCATCGTGATCCTGCAGCAGAAGGTTCCGTCGTCGCCCTGAGCAACGCATGAACGCGTCCCGTCGTCCGGCAGGGCGGGTCGCGGCGGTGGCCTTGGTGGCGCTTGCGGGCTGCGCCATCGGGGCCACGCTGCGGTCGTACGACGTGGCGCCGAGCGGCCTCGAGCGACGCGAGGAGCGGCTCCGCATGGCGCTCATGCGGGCGCGCGCTGACTCGGTCGTCGCGCCGCGGCTCGAGGATCTCTCGGATGACGCACTCGTCCGGACGCTGTATCAGGGGACGTTCGCCTACTACAGCGGCAAGTACCGCGACGCCGGCGCCAAGTTCGACGAAGCCGACCTGATGACCGAGGCGCGGTACACCAGGAGTGTCTCGCAGAACGCGCTCGCGATGCTCACCAACGATCGCGAGATCGACTACGAGCCCGGCATCAACGAGCGGCTGCTCATGCACTACTACGGGGCGCTGTCGTACTGGCGCGCCAACGATGTCGAGAGCGCGGCCGTGGAAGCGCGGAAGCTCGCGTACCTGCTCCAGAAGTACCAGGCCGACACGAGTGCGCGCGACCGCTCGCTGCGGCACGCGATGCGCGTCTTTGCCGGAGCCGTCTTCGAGGCGGCCGGCGAGCGCAACGATGCCCTCGTGAGCTACCGCAACGCCCAGGCGATCCTGGGCGAAGCCGTGACCGGCGATAGTCTCGAGGCGCTGCCGTCGGATGGCGCGGGCGCGGATTCCGGCGACGTGCTCGTCGTGGTGGAGCAGGGGTTCGTGGCTTTTCCGACGCCGTGGGACCTCACCGTGCCGATCTACAAGCACGAGTGGGCCTATGTATCGGGCAGCGACCGGTTTCGCGGTGGCTGGATGTCGGCGCGCATGGGAAACCGGATCACCATGCAGCTCGGCGGCGATGCCGGACTCTGGTGGTCCGGTCCCTCGGCGACGCTTGGGTCGGACGACCGCTGGGCGGCGGTCACGGCGGGAACCGCGAGCGACGTCAATCTCACGTACCGCCCCGGCACCACCTACGGCTATCGGTACGACAACAGCTGGGGGTGGCGCCCCGCCCGCATCGTCAGCACGCCGGAGCGCATCATCAAGCTGAGCGTGCCGGTGTACAAGCGGCCGCGCGCACAGTCTGCACCGACGCTCTCGGAGCTGCCCGCGGCAGGTACGCGCGTGGCCAGCGCCGATCTGTCCGACGCCGAGGTCGCCGACTTCGATCGGGTGCGCACCTGGACCTACGCGCGGGCCGTGCTCCGCGTGGCGGTCAAGGCGATTGCGGCGGAAGAAGCGGAGAAGGCGGCCAAGCGCTCGGTCAAGGACGAGAAGAACAAGGAGCGCATGGGGTGGCTCGCGGGACTGCTCACGAGCGCGACGGGCGCACTCCTCGAGCGCGCTGATACACGCAACTGGAACCTCCTGCCGCAGTCCGTCACGTTGTTGCGCGTGCGCCTGCCGGTCGGCGCCAGGGAAGTCCGGGTCAGCACGGCGGGAGGGGTGGTCACGATTCCCGTCGCGCGCGTGCGGGCGTGCGGGGTGTCGCTCGCGACGGCGCGGGCCTGGAGCGGCGCCAACGAGTGGTGAGTGGGCGCGGCGACCGAGCGGCGTCAGCTGCCGCGAGGCGCCGATCCGGCGTCGCTCTCGCGTGATCTGTCTTGCCGTCGACGCCGAATCACGGCAACTTCGAGCGACCGGCACCCCGAGCGCACTGAAGCGCCCCATGTGACGGCGGAGGAATCGATGAGCCGTGTTCGCGTTCTGGTCGGCACTCGCAAGGGGGCATTCATCCTGGGCGCGGACGGCGCCCGCCGCGACTGGTCCGTGAGCGGCCCACACTTCGCCGGATGGGAGCTGTATCACCTCAAGGCGTCGCCGGTCGATCCGGATCGGATCTACGCGTCGCAGTCGAGCGGCTGGTTCGGCCAACTGATCCAGCGATCCAGCGATGGCGGTGTCACGTGGGAGCCGGTCGGCAACAAGTTCGCGTACGATGGCATGCCCGGCACGCACCAGTGGTACGACGGCACGCCGCACCCTTGGGAGTTCAAGCGCGTCTGGCATCTCGAGCCCTCGCTCTCCGATCCCGACACGGTGTACGCGGGGGTCGAAGACGCCGCACTCTTCAAGTCGACGGATGGTGGCCTCAACTGGAGCGAACTCTCGGGGCTTCGCGGCCACGGCTCGGGGTCGCACTGGCAGCCGGGCGCGGGCGGCATGTGCCTGCACACCATCCTCCTCGACCCCGTCACGCCGGGTCGGCTCTATCTCGCCATCTCAGCCGCCGGCGCCTTTCGCAGTGACGATGACGGGCACACCTGGAAGCCGATCACGAAGGGGCTCAAGTCGAAGGGGATTCCCGTGGAGACGGCCGAAGTCGGGCACTGTGTGCATCGCATCGCCATGCATGCCTCGCGACCCGACACGCTCTTCATGCAGAAGCACTGGGACGTGATGCGCAGTGACGATGCGGGCGAATCGTGGGTGGAGGTGAGCGGCAATCTGCCCTCCGACTTCGGCTTTCCCATCGATGTGCACGCGCACGAACCCGAGACGATTTATGTCGTGCCGATCAAGAGCGACTCCGAGCACTATCCACCGGAAGGCAAGCTGCGCGTGTATCGCAGCCGCACTGGCGGGCACGAATGGGAGGCGCTGACCAAGGGGCTGCCGCAGCAGGACTGCTACGTGAACGTGCTGCGGGACGCGATGGCCGTCGACCAACTCGACAGCTGTGGCATCTACGTCGGTACCACCGGCGGGCAGGTCTATGCGTCGAGCGACGCGGGTGACACCTGGTCCGCCATCGTGCGTGACCTGCCTCCGGTCCTCTCCGTCGAGGTCCAGACGCTCGCATGATTCGCGTCGCGCTACCCGAGCACCTGCGCACGCTGGCGCGCGTCACCGACGACGTTCAGCTCGACGTGCCCCCGCCCGTCACGCGTGCGCGCCTGCTGGACGCACTCGAAGCCCGCTTCCCGGTACTCGAGGGCACGATTCGCGACCACCAGACGCGTGAGCGTCGCCCCTTCCTCCGCTTCTTTGCCTGCGAGCGGGACCTCACGCACGAATCGGCCGATCGCGAGCTGCCCGACGCGGTCGTCGACGGGCGAGAACCCTATCTTGTGGTCGGCGCGATGGCCGGCGGCTGACCCGCCGCGCGATCGGCGTCCTCCCTCCGGCCTTCGCGCACTGCACATGCAGCTCGTCACGCTCGACCAACTCCGGCAGACCTTCAATCACGCCGCCGTGCGCGAGGCGGTGCGTCAGGCCTTCATCGGTCACGCGGCAGGTGCCTATGTCGTGGCACCGCCCGGCCAGCTCCTGTTCGACCAGCCGCCGGGCGACTGCCACATCAAGTACGGCTACGCGAAAGCCGGACCGGTGTTCGTCATCAAGGTCGCATCCGGCTTTTACGAGAATCCGGCGCGCAACCTGCCGGTTAACAGTGGCGTCGTGCTGGTCTGCTCGCGTACCACGGGCATCCCCGTGGCGCTCGTGCAGGACGATGGCTGGCTCACCTCGTGGCGTACCGCGGCGGCGGGCGCACTCGCCGCCTCCTTGGTGGCCGCGCGTCGTCCCACCGTGCTCGGCGTGTTCGGTGCCGGCCATCAAGCCGAACTGCAGGCCACCTGGATCGCGCGTGAACTCGGCCTCACCGCCGTACGCATCTGGGCGCGGCGCGCGGAGCAAGCCGTGGCGCTCGCACGAGCGCTCGCTGCCCAGGGACTGCAGGCCGTCGCGTGCGACTCCACCGACGCCGTGCTCGCCGAGGCGCAGGTGGTCGTGACCGCGACGCCGGGCACGCATCCGTTGTTCCCGGCGCACCAGGTCCGACCGGGCACGCACGTGATTGCCATGGGCGCCGACAGTCCCGGAAAGCAGGAACTCGATCCGGCGCTCTTTGCCCGCGCCGCGCTGATCGTGACCGATGACCATGCGCAGTGTGCGCACCACGGCGACTTCGCGCATGCGCTCGCTGCAGGGCTGGTCCCCGACACGGTCGACGTGAGCCTCGGCGCACTGCTCGCGAATCCGGACCGCGTGACGCTCGGCCCCGGCGACATTTCCATCGTCGATCTGACCGGCATTCCGGCGCAGGATGTGGCGATGGCGACCGCGACCTGTCGGACGCTCGGACTCCTCTAGCCGTGCGGACCATGTGACGAGGGCGCCGGCCTCGCGTGATCCGCGAGACCGGCCCTGATCGTCGCGCGCGTCACGGACCGCCCTCCCGAACGCACGACGGGCGGGGGGCGCCGACTGCGCCCCCCGCCCGCGTGATCCTGCGTGCGTGCGCTACACGTTGCGACGGCGACGGCGCGTCACGACGCCCAGACCCGCGAGGCCGAACGCCATGAGCGTGATGGTCGTCGGTTCCGGCACCGGTGCGACGTAGCCGGTGATGTCGGCGGTGTACGAGTGCAGGATCCCCGGCAGCAGGTCATGCGCGCTCGTGAGGTTCGCGGGCAGGCCGTTCGAGGTATTGAAACAACCCGTGGTCGTCCCGATCGGGCACTGGATCGAGCTGGCCATCGGATCGGCGTTCGAGAAGTTCATGTAGACGTCGAACTGCGTGTTCGAGCCGTTCTGCGTCACGCTGTAGTCGTTGTCCGTGCCGGCCAGGATCAGGTACTTGCCATTGGCCAGCTGCGGACCGACCGCGAGCCCTTCCCACTTCTCCGGCACCTTGTTGCCGATGGCCGGCAGCGTGTTGGCGGCGAGATCCATCACGGCCGTGCCGTTCTTCGCGACAGGGACAATGCTGCCCAGTCCACTGGCGAGGGCCGGCAGGTTCATGTTCGTCACGTCCGTCGCGCCGGCCAAGTCGATCGTGAACACCTTCTTGTCGGGCGAGGCGAGCGTCGCGCCAACGCCGATGCCGCGGTTGTTGCGCTCGAGGATCATGAACTTGTCGTTGCCAAGCGCCACGATCGCCGAGATGCCGCGGCCCTGGCCGGAGCTGTTGAGCTGGTACGCGTACTGACCCACCGCTTGTCCGGTCGCCACGTCGTACTTGATGATGCGCGTGAACTGGCCGCGCGTCCCGCCGCCCGCGCTGCTCCACCCGTCCTCGATGCGCCCGTTCTGCAGCATGGCGTAGACATACTTGCCGTCCGGACTGACCGCGAGTCCTTCCAGTCCGCGGTTGTTCTCGCGGCCGAACTTGAGCGCGCTTGCGCCCGTCGGGCTCGGCGTCGCGTCATAGTTGGCCCCGGACGACGTCCGTGGGACGAGGTTGGCCGGCACGTCGTAGCGCTTGACCAGGTTGCCTGCGCGGTCGAACTCGATGACCGACGGTCCGTACTCATCCGACACGATGATGTTGCCGTTGAGCGGATTGATCACCATCCCTTCCGGATCGAACGCGCGACCCAGCGAGCCGGCGTTGCCGGCGTTTCCCGGGGACAGGCCGTTCAGCACGTTGCCGCCTTCATCACGGAACTTGATCGTCTGCACGACATTGTAGTTCGACACCTTGCCCTGTGCGTCGAAGTCGACCGTGAAGCGGTTGATGCGCGTCTCGTAGCCAAGCGTCCCACCGCCGGGTCCGCGGTCAGAGAGCCCCCACCACTCGTTGGTGTTCCGGTCATAGTAGATGTCGGAGAAGAAGCCGACGCGACGATCGAACGCGGACAGATCGCCCGACTTGTCTTCGGCCTTTCCGGAGATCGCGATGCCGTTCTGGAACTGGACGTTGGAGATCGTTTGGGCGGCAGCCGGCGCAGCGAGCGCGAGCGACAACACCGCCGCCAGCGCGGACGTGGAACGAGACATGAAATCCTCGACAGGGGATGGGGGATGCGCGGATACGACGACCGTCACATGCACAGGCCGTGAGATCGACGCGGGTAACGTGCCCATCGTGAGGAAGAACCTTGAGTCCCCGGGGCAAGTCGAGGCGAGGTCGTTACGCGACCGTCATACGGAGCGATATTCCGTGACACGATCGTCGCGCACGGATCGTCGCATGCACCGTCGGCAGTCGCGTGCGGTCACCGCAGGACGCTGGAGAGAGTCATGACATCGCGTATGGGGCGCTGGACGCGTGGCGCTCGGCGACACGCAGCGACGTGCGTAACCTGCGCGATGATCGCGCCGGCGCTCGCCGCGCAACTGCCGACCGTCGACGGCGCCGCTCAAGCCCGCGCGGCGTGGCGACGCGCTGCGCAATCTCAACGCGCCGGACTCCCCGACTCGGCCTGGCGCGACGTGCAGCGCGCAGCCGACGCCTTCGCGGTGCAGCCTGCCTACGAAGAAGGGCGCGCGCGGTACGCGGCCCTGCGCGGCGACACCGTCACGCTCGTGCGCTCGTTGAACCGGCTCGCGCGCCTTGAGGCTGGGGAGGCCATCACGCGCGATACCGGCGTGCGTGCGCTCGCGGCACGCCACCGGACGGTCGCCAGGACACTGCGCCGGCTGGAGGCCGCGCTCGCACCACCGGCACCACGGGGCCGCGTCTTTGCCGAGTCGCGCGACACCGTCTTCTTTCCCGAGGGCCTCGATGTCGACGCGAGCACGGGGCGGGTCTACGTCGCCGGGGTACGGAGCCGTCAAGTCGCGGTGCTGGCGTCCGGACAGCTCACACCGCTCATCGCGCCAGAGCAGGTGGTCGCGCCGGTGCTCGGGGTGCGCGTGGACGCAGTGCGCAACGTGCTGTGGGTGGCCACCGGCAACGTTCCGCTCGCGCGCCGCCTCGGGACTGCAGACACCATGCGCGCCGAGTTGTTGCGCGTGCGACTGCGCGATGGCGTGATCGAGCAGCGCTGGCGCCTGGGCGACGGCACCGGGGTCCCCGGCGAGCTGACGGTCGCTGCATCCGGCGACGTGTTCGTGACCGACGCGGCGAAGGCGTGCGTCTACCGGCTGCGGAGCGGACAGGAGTCGCTGGAGGTGACGACGCACGCGCTGGTGCGGTCGCCGCAGGGGATCGTCGTCCGCGACGACGGCACCGTCGCGTGGATCGCCGATTGGTCGCACGGACTGTTGCGCTGGGACCTCGCTACCGGCGACGTTCGTCGCGTCACGGAGCCCGTTGGCCGCACCTTGGTCGGGATTGACGGGTTGCGCGCGTATCGCGGTCGGCTGATCGGCGTGCAGAATGGCATCGCGCCATCACGCATCGTGGACATCACGCTCACGGCCGACGGAACGCGCGCCGTCGCCATGCGCACGATCGACCGCGAGCGGCCCTATCCGGGCGACATCACGGTCGGCACCATCATTGGTGATCGCTTCGTGTTCGTCGCATCGAGCCAGTGGCCCTTCTTCGACGACGACGGAGCGCGCGTCGGCGCGCGTCCGCTGCCGGGCGTGGTCCTGCGCGAGGTGCGGCTCCGTCGCTGACGGCGGTGCACGCACGTGAACACGCCGCTCAGCCCCCGCGCTGACTCTCCAGCACGTCGACCATCGTCTTGGCGAACACAGGCAGGTCCTTCGGCACGCGGCTTGATACGATGTGGCCATCGACCACCACGGGCTCGTCCACCCACGTCGCGCCGGCATTCTCCACATCGTCCCGGATGCCCACCGTGCTGGTGAGTGTGCGGCCGCGAAGAATGCCCGCCGAGATCAGGATCCATGGGCCATGGCAGATGGTGGCCACGAGGTGACCAGCCTCATGCACGCCACGCACCAGCGACAACACCGCGGCATCGCGCCGCAGCTTGTCGGGCGCCCAGCCGCCAGGCGCGAGTACGCCCGCCAGCGTGTCGGCGGGAAAGTCGCGCACGTGCCCGTCCATCACGGCCGGATACCCGTGCTTGCCTCGATACTGGGCGTCACCGGTGCCCGCCATGGGGGCGTGGTACCCCGCCTCTTCGAGACGCAACTTCGGATACCAGACCTCGAGATCCTCGTACTCGGGGCCGACGAGGATGAGAACAGTGCCCTTGGTCATAGGTCAGGTGAGAGTGGGGGAGCGCACTGCGGCAACCGTCGGTGACACGATAACGGATATCACCGGCCGGGGCTGGACGACGCCGTGACAACGGGCGAACGTTGGTCGACGCTTGGGCGTCGAGCGCAGACAGGCAGACGGGAAGCCCCCGCATACGGGAGATGTGCAGTGGCGGAGACCATCACGGAAGGGCCGGGCGACGGACGCCTTGCGCGACACGCCGAGGCGGCGGCATCTCGGCGCCTCATGGAGGTGGCGGAGCGCGAGCTCCAACGCATCCTGCTGGATATCCACGACGGACCCGTGCAGGCCATGTACGCCGCGCTCTCACAGGTCGACCTCGTGCGCCGCGCGCTGGACGCGGGCACACCGGAGTCGAAGGCCGAGGCGTTGGAACGACTCTCGCGGATTCGCACGCTCCTGGAGCTGGGTCTCAACGAGGTCCGCACCTTCATTGGCGAGTTCCGGCCGCCGCAGTTCGGCGAGAAGCAGTTGCAGGAGCTCCTCGAGTCGCTCGCGCTGCAGCACGAGGCGATGACCGACACCGCCGTCACGCTCGATGTCGCCGTGAACGTGCCGTCGGTCGCACTGCCCGTGAAGATCGCGCTCTATCGCGTGATGCAGGAAGCACTCTCGAATGCGTATCGCCACGGGGGCGCCCGGCACGTGACCGTGCGCGTGTTCCCGGCGGCGGCGGCGCGCGTCGCCGTGGAGATCATCGACGACGGTGCCGGCTTCGATCCGACCACCCCGCTCACCCCCGATCACTTCGGACTGTCCGGCATGCGCGACCGTGTGGAGACGATCGGCGGGACCTATACCCTGCGCTCGAGTCCCGGCGCCGGCACCACCGTGCACGTTGAGGTTCCCGCCCAGTGACCGCGATCCGGATCCTCCTGGCTGATGATCATGCCCTCCTCCTCGAAGGGCTCCGGTCGATGCTCGATGCCGAACCCGATCTGAAGGTGGTGGCCACCGCAACGTCCGGTGAGCAGGCGCTCGAGCTCGTGCGGCGCGACAGGCCGGATGTGGTCGTGCTCGACATCGAACTCGACGGCATGAACGGCCTGACCGTGCTGCAGAAGATTCGCGCCGAGGCGCTGCCGGTGCGCGTGCTGGTGCTGACGGCGTACTCCGATGGCGCGTCTGTGCGCGGCGCGCTCGAAGGGGGCGCGGACGGCTTCGCGCTCAAGACCGAGCCGCCCCAGCAGACCATCGCCTCGATCCGGCAGGTCTTCCGTGGCCAACTCGTCTTTCCGAACGCCGCCAAACGGTGGCTGTTGGGGCGCAGCTCACCGGCAGATCCGGACAAGCTCACGGAGCGCGAAGTCGCGGTGCTGGCGCTCGTCGCGGAAGGGGTGACCAATGCCGAGATCGCACGCCAACTGCGCGTGTCCGAGAACACGGTCAAGTTTCACCTGCAGAACCTGTACACGAAGCTCGGCGTCTCGAACCGGACCGAAGCCGCAGCGCACTTTCTGCGCGACCGCGCGCATCGTCGCCCGTAGACTGTCATCCTGAGCGCAGCGAAGGATCTGCTTTCCTCGCACCCCGAAAGCACGGCGGGACGATGCCCAAGGCACCGTCCCGCCAACGCGCATCCGCTCGCGGACCGGCGACTACCGCGCCAACTTCTTGGCCTGCGCGGCGTCCTGCAGCCAGGTCATCGGAATGATGAAGAGCGGCGTCAGGAAGACGGCCAACAAGGAATTGATCCAGATGAGCGCGGTGTAGTACGCGCCCATACCCAGACCTGCCCACAGCGTGCCCAACGGACCGTGCGTCTCCACGCGTTGCTCCTGAAAAGATGAGTCGCGGAACCGGACGAAAAGATAGACGGGCGATGCGCGCGCGCGCCACTGCCACCATGCACTCCAACGGTCGGCGCGGCTTTTGACGCGCCGACGTGCTGATCGCGCGGTGAAGTCCCGCACATCGCCGTCGGTTCCCGACGGGGTCGTGACGGCGCTCGTGCGGGAGCTCGACGGGCGCGGCGCACTCGTGCTGGCTGTGTCCGGAGGCCGCGACTCCATGACGCTTCTGCAGGCCGCGGTCCACGCTGGACTCGGTGGGCGCGTCGCGGCAGTCGCCACCTTCGATCACGGCACCGGCGCCGCCGCCACCCGCGCGGCGCGTCTGGTCGAGCGCACGGCCCGGCAGCTGGGCCTTCGCGTCGAAGTCGGCCGGCCGACCGCTCCGCTCGCGCCGACCGAGGCCGCGTGGCGCGGGGCGCGATTCGGCTTTCTTCGGGCCGTGGCCAAGGCGCACGGGGCCAGCGTGGTGACGGCGCACACCCGCGACGACCAACGAGAGACGATCGCCTTTCGCATCCTGCGGCAGGCGGGGGCCAGGGGGCTGGCCGGGCTGGCGGCCGACGGAGCGATGCTCCGCCCCTGGCTCGGGGTCTCACGCGAAGCGGTGGCGGCGTGGGCGGCGGCCCACGGGGTGCGCTGGGTCGAGGATCCGGCCAACCGCGACCTTCGGTACGCACGGAACCGGCTCCGGTGGGAGCTTCTCCCGGCGCTGGAGGCCGCAGTGCCGGGTTTTGGCCGCTGGCTGGACAAGCTGGGCCAGCGTGCGGCGACCTGGCGCACATGCGTGGAGTCCCTCGCCGAACAGCTGGAGTCGCTTCCGGCGGATGGGGAGGGGGTGGCTACCGGGCCGGGCACGGCGCGCACCGCCATCCCCCGAACGGGCGTGATTGCCGCGCGCGCGGTCACGGGCTACACTCCAGCGGAGTTGGCGGTGCTCTGGCCGGCGCTCTTGGCACGACGCGGTGTCACGGTCGATCGGCGGGGAACCGCGCGGTTGTCCGGGTTTAGTACTGAGGCGGCCGTCGGCGCACGCATTCCACTTTCGGGCAGTCTCGAGGTGGTTCGCGCGCGCGACGGTTTTGTTGTCCGGGACATCGGTTCGGTCGACGATGGTGGGGAACGAGCGCTTGTCCCGGGCGTTCAACTGGGTGCGTGGCACTTCTCACCCGATACCTCAAGTGCGGCACCATGGCGGGCGCGGATGCCTGAGGGGGCGGTCCTCACGGTGCGGTCGTGGCGGGCGGGCGATCGTTTGCAGCAGCAGGGTGTTGGCTCTCGGCGGATTGCCCGAGTTCTCTCGGATGCCGGGGTGGCTGGTCCGGAACGTGCAGGATGGCCCGTCGTGCTGGCGGACGGCGTGATTGTGTGGATTCCTGGGGTGCGCTGCGGCGACGTGGCGGGGCCGGACGAACCGGCCGTGGAGTGGGGGAGTGAGCGTAGAGTCGGCTGATCCGCGCCTGCTGGGGCGCCAACTGAAGGGCGTGCCGTTCGATGCCGCGACGATCGCTGGTCGCGTCGCGGAACTGGGACGCGAGATCACGGCGGCCTACCCCGACGGCGATCTGCTCGTGCTCGGCCTGCTCAAGGGCTCGTTCATCTTCCTGAGTGATCTGGTCCGGCAGATCGAGCGTCCGATCCAGGTCGACTTTCTGGTCGCATCGAGCTACGGGGATGCGACCGTGTCGAGCGGGAACGTCCGCCTGTTGTATGACCCGAACACCAGCTTCGAAGGCAAGCACATTCTGCTCGTGGAGGACATCGTGGATTCGGGGCGCACCTTGTCCCACTTGATGGATCTGGTGGGCGCGCGCAAGCCGCGCTCGCTCGAGATCTGCGCCCTGCTGCACAAGCACCTGGCCGAGCATCTCCGCTACGGCGTCAAGTTCATCGGTTTCGACGCACCCAACGAATTCCTCGTCGGCTACGGGCTGGACCACGCCGAAAATTTCCGGCACCTGCCGTACGTCGCCAGTCTGGAGTAACATCTCGCTCATGAGCGAATCCATGCCACCGAACAAGGGCAACAACAACAAGAAGACCAACTGGGGGCGCCTCTCGAAGACGCTCGCCTTCTGGGTCCTCTTGATCGTGATCCCCGTTGCGTTCATCCAATTCTCGAGCGCACGCGGCGACCAAGCCCCCACCATTTCCTACTCGCAGTACGACCGCGAGCTGCAGAAGGGGAACGTGTCGAGGGTGACGATCGTCGCCGGCACGGAACTCACGGGCGAGTTTGCCAACAAGGTCTCGATCAATGGCCGCGAGGCCAAGCGCTTCGGCGTGCAACTCCCCGTCTCCAACTCGGACGAGGAGCTCAAGCGGTTGCGCGAGAAGGGGGTCGAGATCGACGCCAAGCGCGCGAGCACGGGCCTCTCGACGATCCTGATCAACGTGCTGCCGTGGATCGTGATCATCGGCGCCTGGCTCTTCCTGCTGCGCAACATGCAGGCGAGCGGCAACAAGGCGTTCTCCTTCGGCAAGTCGAAGGCCAAGCTGGTCGCAGGCGACACGCCCAAGGTCACCTTCGCCGACGTGGCGGGTGCCGATGAAGCCAAGGTCGAGCTGCAGGAAATCATCGAGTTCCTGAAGGATCCGGCCAAATTCACGCGACTCGGTGGCCGCCTCCCCAAGGGCGCCCTGCTCGTCGGCCCGCCGGGCACCGGCAAGACGCTGCTCGCGCGCGCCGTCGCCGGCGAAGCGGCTCGTCCGTTCTTCTCGATGTCGGGCTCCGATTTCGTCGAGATGTTCGTGGGTGTGGGCGCGAGCCGCGTGCGCGATCTGTTCGAACAGGGCAAGGCGCATGCGCCGTGCATCATCTTCATCGACGAAATCGACGCGGTCGGCCGCCATCGCGGCGCCGGCCTGGGCGGCGGGCACGACGAGCGCGAACAGACGCTCAACCAGCTGCTGGTCGAGATGGACGGCTTCGAGTCGAACGACGGCGTGATCCTCATCGCGGCCACCAACCGGCCCGATGTGCTCGACCCGGCGCTGCTGCGCCCGGGCCGCTTTGATCGCCAGATCGTGGTCGATGCGCCAGACCTCCGCGGTCGCGAGGGGATCCTCAAGGTGCACATGCGCAACAAGCCGATCGCCGACGACGTGGAGATCACGTCGCTGGCGCGCGGAACGCCGGGCATGGCGGGCGCAGACCTGGCCAACATGGTCAACGAAGGCGCGCTGCTCGCAGCCCGCCGTGGTCATGACAAGATCTTCATGGCCGACCTCGAGGAAGCCAAGGACAAGGTCATGCTGGGCGCCGAGCGCAAGTCGCTCGTCATGCGGGACGAGGAGCGCCGCCTCACCGCCTATCACGAGGCGGGGCACGCCGTGTGCGCGACGATCGTGAAGGGAAATGACCCGCTGCACAAGGTGACGATCGTGCCGCGCGGCCGCGCCTTGGGCATTGCCTTTACCCTGCCCGAAGACGACCGCGTCAGTGTGACACGCGAGCAGATCGAGGCGCGCCTCGTGATGGCGTACGGTGGTCGTGTCGCTGAGGAACTGATCTTCGGGCACGAGCACGTGACCACGGGCGCCTCGAGCGACATTCAGCAGGCGACCGGCATCGCGCGCCGTTACGTGACGCAGTGGGGCCTCTCCGACTCGATCGGCCCGATCCTCGTGGGCGACAACGAGCAGGAGCTGTTCCTCGGCCGCGAGATCCAGAGCCGGCGGGAAGTGTCCGAGCAGACGGCGCAGCTGGTCGACGCCGAGGTCAAGCGCGTGATCAACCACGCCTACACGCGGGCGCAGCAGGTGCTGAAGGAGAACATCACGCTGCTGCACGCCGTCGCGGCTGGGCTGCTCGAGCGCGAGACGCTCACGCGTGATGACGTTGCGATCCTGCGCCGTGGCGAAACCCTGCCGCCGCGTCCGCCGCTCAATCCGCCGTCGGCGGTCTCGGCGCCGGTGCTGCCGCCGATCGTCGAGCCCAAGCGGAGCAGCCCGCCGCTGCTCGGCGGGCCGGAAGTCGCGCCGGCGTAAAGCCGCCCGTCGTCCTGAGCGCAGCGAAGGACCTGCTTGCGCTCTTGGAAAGGAAAAGGACCTGCGTGTCACCCGTCGCCGGATGACAAGCAGGTCCTTCGCTGCGCTTAGGACGACGGTCGCGTCGCCCCGCTCGACTGGCTAGAACGCCACGACTGCTTCGAGCATCAACCCCTTGAACGAGCCGCCCGTGCGGATGTTCGTGCCCGGGTAGTTGTCGTAGTTCGACACCACGTATTCGAGCTTGACCAGCAGGCTCGGGGTGAGGAACATCCCGCCGCCGATCTGGCGACGCAACGCCGTCACTGACGCGTTGCCGGCGAGCGTGCCATCCACCTTGTTCCACCGGCCGCCGACGAACGCGCGCTCGTTGGGCAGGAAGCGGTACACCGCGTCCACGGCAAACTGCTCCGATGTGCGGTCGATCGTTTCTGCGGCGCCGCGACCGCGCGCAATCTCGTACACGCCGAACAGTTCGAAGCCCTGGAACTTCAGGAACTGGCTGATCTCGGTGGCGTCGATGCGGTCCTTGAGTCCCGGATCAAAGTTCCCGGAGAACGCGTTGGCCGTCAGTGTCGCGGTGTACGGCTCCAGCACGTAGCCGTAGCGCGAACCGGCGCGATCGCCACCGTAGAGCGTATTGTTCGCGGCCGAGGCCTGCGTGTACTTGGACGCCGACAGCCGCGCGCGCAGGTCCTTGGTGAACTGCTTGTCGAAGCCCGCCTTGTAGAAGAACGCGTAGTCGCGGGCATTCGGGTTGGTCACCGTCGAGTTCAGTTCGCCCGAGCTGATGCCGAACATCCCGAACATGCCGGTCGGATCGCGGTAGTAGAACTCCATGCCGACCTGCGTGGAGAAGGCGTCCATGAGGAGGTTGCCCACGAACGGGTTGAACTGTGCGGCCGCGTTGTCACTCCGGCGGAAGTGCATGTCGCCGTAGTTGATTTCCATGTGCCCGACCTTGAGCGTCACGCGCTCGAAGATCTTGTCCAGCAGCTCGCTCTTGATCGGCGATCCGTCGATCTGGATGTAGCCGTCCTTGACCCACGTTTCGTTGTGGTGCTTGGACGCCAGGTAGAGGGTCGTCTGCATGCGGATGCCGCGCGCCAACTGGAAGTCGAAGTACAGGTTGGCACTGGCGATGTTGAACCCGGGGCCGATCTGGATCAGCTCACACGGCGACCTGGGGCCAACCCTGGCACACCCGCCGGTTGCGGGGAAGGCACCCGTCTCCGAGTAGGCGTTGTAGTGCGACAACGACTGGAACTGCTGCGCGAAGGCGACGCCGATCTGCCAGTCGAAGCCCTTGTAGCTCACCCCCGAGTCCTTGGGCGATTCGAACACGTTCAGGCCGCGCTGATCGCGCTGGCGGAAGAACTGCACCTTCTGCTGCGGCTGGGTGGAATTCCAGTCGTCGGACGGCTGCTGGGCGCCAGCCAGACCACTTGAGGCGGCCAGGAGGACGAGGGCGGCCAGATGACGAGCGGTAGTCATACGATGGTTCTCCGGTGAAAGCGCGATGAAGCGGGGGAAGTCGTGCGAGAAAGTGCGAAAGACTGCGTGAGCGCCTACGGGTTCAGGTACAGGTCGAACTTCACGGTCACGTCCTTGCCGACGCGCATCGTGCCGAGCATCAACGTGGGAGGCTTGAGGTCGTAGCTCTTCATGTCCACCACCACGCTGCCGACGACGTGCGCCTTGCCCGCGCCGCCGTCAGTGACGTCCACGGGGAGCGAGAGCGGGTGCTCCACGCCGCCCATGCGCAGCGTGCCCGTGAGCGTGCCCTGAACTGCGGCCTGTCCCTTCGTGAGCTCGTAGCTGAGCATCGTGAAGGTGATGGTCGGGAACTCGGTCGCCTTCAGTGCCTTGCGCATGTGTTCGTTCATCGTGTTGTTGTCATTGCAGTTCATCTTCGGAACCGGAACGACCAGACTGACGGCGCGGATGCCCTTCTCGCCTTCGAGCACCTCGTGCAGGGCCCGCTCGTTGCCCGCAATCGTGGCCTCGAAGACGGGAGCCTGACACTTCCAATCGCGAACAGTCGACGTGCCCTCGACCCACAGCTTGCTCTCGGGGGTCACCGTGATTGGGGCACCAACGGGCGTGGCGGCAACAGAAAGGCTCGCCAGCAGCGCCAGCGATCGCATTGTGGAGCGGGTCATGGAGCACCTCGGTGAGCAGTTGCTCGCGCGATGTGCGCGGCAGGTGACCGAATAGTGCTGCGCCCCCGCGTCAGGGGGCGTCGGGCGTGGTGCGGAACGTTTGTGCGGTCGGATGCCCGTTCGTGTCGGGATTTCCCTCACGCGTCACGCATGCAGCCGGAGCGCCGACGTGCCGCGTCAGCTCAAGCAGCGTCGATCCGGCCTCGCGCATATCCGATTCGATGCGAACGGGAACCCGCGCAGCGTCAGTGGAGATGTGCAGGGTCATGCGACCAAGGCCGCGAAAGTGCGCGGGGTCGCGCACCTGCATTTCGACTTTCCAGGTGTCGAAGGTGCCGGCATCTGTCTTCACGCGCTCGCGCCCGAGCACGCGCACCGTCGTGGGGCTCCGGGCAGGATCGTAGTGACGCGAGAAGGACCACGAGGAGTCCGCGCCAAAGGGAAGCGTCCGCAAGAAGTAGAGGAAGCTCAGTTCGTCGAGGGGCGCGTCCGTGGGGGTGTAGCCGATGGCGCCCCGCGCCGCCGCCCACCGCTTCTCGTCGGGAAAGACCTCGACCGAGTCATCCTGGTTCGAGAGCGGTGAGCGCTCGTGCTTCACGAAGCGAAGCGTGGACAATCGGCGAGGGTCGATCCAACTCGCGGTGCGCTGTCGCGCACGAATCGGACCGGCGCCCGCGTCGACCGAAAAGCGGAGCAGCATCGCGGAGGCGCCACGGACACTGTCGCCCGACGTCACCGCCATCTCCCCGCGTCCAACGCGAATACCGAACCCGATCTTGACCACGTAGCCGAGCACCTCGCCCTCCGCGAAGGGGAGACACGACTGCGCAGGAAGTGGGGGCGCGGCCAGCACGATCAGGCTCGCAACGGCCCAGCGGCGCCCGCGCGGGGCCCACGTGGAGGTGCGCAC
>JANMLN010000176.1:0-17610 GCA_031372565.1 Gemmatimonadota bacterium
CCGTCGAGGCCCCGCCGCCAGAAGCCTGGCTGCGCCTTCGGCTCGCCGCCACCGCGCGCGGCGCTCAGGGGAACACCGCTACCGGCAAGGTCGAGGAGACGACGGTGATGTTGGAGCCGGCGCTTTTCGTGGACGGCATCCAGACAGACATCGAGGACATCGGCCGCAACTACTCCACGAACGACATCACGGCCGTCGAGGTCTATCAGGCGTCGCAGGTGCCAGGGCGGTACTCGACGGGCCGGTCGCTCTGCGGCGTGGTGCTGTTCTGGACCAAGAGCCGGACGGGCAAGGACCGATAGGCGCCATGCGACCGGCACTTTTCAGCTCAAGCAGCATCAAGGATCAATCTTACTCATTGTCATCAATTGACTTAGCATCATAAGCTGGCTAAGCTAAAAGCATGAACCAAGCCGCCCGCCGCTACCTCGCCGCCATCGGCCGAACCGGTGGCATCCGCAGCCGTCGTACGCTCACGCCCGCGCAGGCGTGCGACATGGTTCGCGTGCGCGAAGCTCGAAAGGCGTACAAGCGCTATTTCGCCGAGTGCTTTTGGTCGTCGGACCCCGCGCGCCGCATCACGGCGGACGATGTCCCGTGGGTGGCCGACCAATTGCGCAAGCACGGGGACGACGCAGCCTGGATGCTGGCGGCGCGCCTGTGCCGGTAACTCCGCTGCAGGCGCGCATCCTCCGCATCTGCGCCAACGGCCTCGCCGGCGATGTCGCGCCCTAAGTCCAGCAGTGGAGCGGACTTGAACTCGGACCGTTCCCCGACTACCTTTCAGGTTTATGCTGTCCTTTGACATCCGCGCCCTCGAAAACGAGGCAGAACAGGTTGATGACGACCTGCCTGCCACCGATTCCATCTGGGAAGAGGGAGATGGCCTGCCCGACGGTGCCGTTCACGTCACCGGTCGTCTCTCCGCGGTCGGAGCGAATCGCTACTACTTCAGCGGTGCGTTCTCGGGCACACTCGCGACCGAGTGTCGGCGCTGCCTCACGGCAACGACGGTGCGCGTGCGCGACGACGCCCATTTCTTCTATGCCGAAGCCGACACGGACGAAGCCGACGACCCGGATGTGTACCTGATTGACCCGCGCGATGCGCAGCTGGATATCCGGCCGGCGATCCGCGAGCTGTGGCTTCTGGCCGCTCCCGCGTTTGCACTCTGTCGCGAGGATTGTCAGGGGCTCTGCCCGCAGTGCGGTGTGGACCGGAACGCGACCGATTGCGGTCACCGGCCCGCCGGCTCCACCGACAGCCGCTGGGATGCCCTCCGCGCCCTCAAGGGCGACGAGACGTCCCACTAGCACGAGCTCCACCTTACCCCGAACCAGTCTCCGACGATGGCCGTCCCGAAGCGCCGTACCTCCAAGCGGAAGAAGCGCGCCCGCAACACCCACAAGGTGGCGCCCCGTATCGTGATCCAGGACTGCCCGCGTTGCGGCAGCAAGAAGCGCCCCCACCGGGTGTGCAATGCTTGCGGCTACTACGCTGGCGAGCAGCGAGTCGCCGCCGCCGAGGCGTAGACATGGCCCGCATCGCGCTTGACGCGATGGGGGGTGACCATGCCCCTAAGGCGCCGATCGCCGGCGCCCTCGAAGCCCTCGCGGAACTCGCTCCTGAGCACCGCATCACGCTCGTCGGGCAGATGGCCGTCATGACGGCCGTTCTCGACGCGCTGTGCGCAGGGGAACTCCAGGCGCTCGCGGCCCATCGCGCGCGCCTCGACCTCGTGGACGCCCCCGAGGTCATCGACATGGCCGACAAGCCGACCGTGGCGCTGCGCGCCAAGCGCAACTCGTCCATGGTCATGGGGATTGACCTCCACGCCAAGGGCGAGGCCGATGCGTTCGTCTCCGCCGGCAACACGGGCGCGCAGATGGCCGCGTCCGTCGTGCTGCTCAAGCTGCACGCCGGACTCACGCGTCCCGCCATCGGCACGCTCTTTCCCACGGCGCGCGTCCCGGTCGTGGTCCTCGACTCGGGCGCGAACGTCGATTGCTCCGCCGAGGAACTCGTCTCCTTTGCCCGGCTCGGCGCGGTGTACGCCGAGGACATCCTCGGTCGCCCCAACCCGGTCGTCGGACTGCTCTCGGTCGGCGAAGAGGCGGAGAAGGGCAATGCCGCGGTGAAGGACGCGCACCAACTCCTGCTCACCGCCGGCCTCAATTTCCAGGGCAACATCGAGGGGCGCGACATCCCGAAGGGGGCGAGTGGGCGCGGCCCGATCGATGTCGTCGTGTGCGACGGCTTCACCGGCAACGCGCTCCTCAAGTTCTACGAGGCGGTCCCCGGCGTGCTGGGTGCCATGCTGGCCAAAGCCGGCGTCACCAAGGCACAGATGGCCGAGGCATTCACGGCGCTCGACTACCACGCATACGGCGGCGCGCCGCTCCTCGGCGTGCGCGGGATCAGCATCATCTGCCACGGCAGTTCGTCGGCGCGTGCCATCAAGAACGCGATCTTCGTGGCGCTCCGCGCGCACGAGTCCGGCATGAACGCGCACGTCGGCAAGAAGCTCGACGCCAGCCACGCCGCGACATGAAGCGCCCGCTCGCCCGCATCACGGGGACGGGACACGCCGTGCCGGCGTATGCCATGCAGAATGGCGATTTTGCGGCCATCGGCATCGACACCGATGATGCCTGGATTCGCGAGCGCACGGGCATCCGCCAGCGCTATATCGCCCGCGACGGCGAAACGTGCGTCTCGCTCGCCGCGGATGCGGCGAAGCAGGCGCTCGCGGATGCCCAGGTCAACGCCGCCGACATCGACCTGATCGTCTTCGGTACCTGCTCGCCGGACAAGCTGTTGCCTGCGTCCGGTGCGGAGATGCAGGCGATCATCGGGGCGAACAAGGCCGCCGCGTTCGACTTGAACGCCGCATGCACGAGCTTCGTCTACGGCCTGTCGGTCGCCGAAGGATTCATCGCGTCGGGCGCTGCACGGCAGGTGCTCGTCATCGGTGCCGAGAAGCTCTCCGGCATCATCAACTGGAAGGATCGCAACACGTGCGTCCTCTTCGGTGATGGCGCGGGGGCGGCCGTGCTCTCCGCCTCCGACGGCACACGCGGGATCCTCTCGCGCTTCATGCGCTCCGACGGCAACCTGGCGTCGCTGCTCTACCGACCCAAGGGCGGGTCGGCCGAGCCGGTGACGGCGGAGATGATCGCCGAGGGATCACACTACGTGCACATGGCAGGGCGCGAGACGTTCAAGCACGCCGTCTACTCGATGAACGAGGCGCTCGATCACGCGCTCGCCGATGCCGGGATGACCGGCGAGGACATCGACCTCCTCATTCCGCATCAGGCCAACCTCCGCATCATCGAAGCGACGGCCAAGCATGGCGGCATCGGCATGGACAAGGTGTTCGTGAACGTGGATCGCTACGGCAACACGAGCGCGGCGTCGGTGCCGATCGCACTCGACGAAGCCATGCGCTCCGGCCGCATTCAGCCCGGCATGACGGTGATGTTGGTCGCCTTCGGCGCCGGCTTCACGTGGGCGTCCGCGATTCATCGCTTCTAGCGCCCATGCAGGTGGTCCTCCTCTTCCCGGGACAAGGGTCCCAGAAGCCCGGCATGGGGAAGGATCTCGCGTGGGCACACCCGGCCGCTGCCGAGGTGTTTCGCTCGCTCGATGCAACGCTCGGGCTCGAGCTCTCGACGCTCGCCTTCGAGGGACCTGAAGAGGAGCTCACGCGCACGCTGAATGCGCAACCGGCCCTGCTCGCGCACAGCGCGGCGGTCTGGAGCGTGGTCCGCGACGCGGTTGCCCCGCATGTCGTTGCGGCGGCCGGCCATTCACTCGGGGAGTTCACGGCGTACTTCGCCGCGGGCGCGCTTGGCCTGTCCGAGGCCATTCGACTGGTACGCCGCCGTGGGGAGCTGATGTGGGAAACGGGCAACGCGCGACCCGGCGCCATGGCCGCCATCCTCGGCGACATGCACGTTCCGATCGAGTCGATCTGCGAGGAGGCCTCTGCGGCGGGGCTCGTCGTGCCGGCCAACTACAACTCGCCGGGACAGATCGTGATCTCGGGCGAGGTGGCGGGGGTCGAGAAGGCCATGGAGCTGGCCAAGGCAGCGGGCGCGAAGCGTGCAATCCGGCTCAACGTGAGCGGAGCGTTTCACTCGCCGCTCATGGAGCCTGCCGAGGAGGGATTGCAGCACGCGCTGTCGGAGGCGGGGATCGGTGACGCGCAGTTCCCCGTGTTCGCCAACGTGAGCGCCGAGCCCACCCGGTGGCAGGTGTCGATCATGCATCGGTTGGCCCGCCAGCTGACGCGCCCCGTGCAGTGGACCGGCGCCGTCTCGCGCATGGCTGCCGCGTACCCGAATGCGCTGTACGTCGAGATGGGGCCGGGGAACGTGCTCTCCGGCCTCGTGCGCAAGATTGCCCCGGGGGTCCAGACGATGACGTGCGGCACCCCCGCCGAAGTGGACGCCCTCCTGGCCAAGGTGAGCTAGCCGATGCCGATGCAGATCGACCTGAGCGGCAAGGTGGCGCTCGTGACGGGATCGACGCGCGGGATTGGCCGCGCGATCGCCGAGGCGCTGACGGCCGCGGGAGCCAAGGTGGCGGTGTGCGGGCGTGACCAGGCCAAGGCGGCCGAGGTGGCCGCCCAGCTCGGTCCCGACGCGCGTGGCTTCGGTGCCGACGTGGGCAACGTGGCCTCGGTGCAGCAGTTGATCGCCGATGTGGAGGCCGCCTTCGGGCAGCTGGACATCCTGGTGAACAACGCCGGCCTGACCAAGGACAACCTGATGCTCCGGATCAAGGACGATGACTGGGATCAGGTGATCGACGCCAACCTGCGCGGGGCGTTCGTGGCGATTCGGGCGGCAACGCGCGGCATGATGAAGCGGCGCTGGGGACGCGTGATCAACATCGCGTCGGTGGTCGGCATCACGGGCAACAAGGGGCAGGCCAACTACGCCGCGAGCAAGGCGGGGCTGATCGGCTTGACCAAGTCCGTGGCCAAGGAACTCGCCTCGCGCAACATTCTGGCCAACGTGGTCGCGCCCGGGTTCATCGAGACCGACATGACGGCCGCCATGACCGCCGAAGCGAAGACGGCGACGATGGCGCAGATTCCGCTCGAGCGGTTGGGGCAACCGTCGGATGTGGCGCAGGCGGTGGTCTTTCTGGCCTCCGATGCGGCCTCGTACATCACGGGGCAGGTGCTCGTGGTCGACGGCGGGATGGTCATGTAGGGCGCAAGCGCTTGCGGGGGTGGGACGCAGGTTCCGCCTCTGGTTCGGACATGGTAGGTTGTTGTGTTGAAGTGCGTTATCCGATTTTACCCCTGAGGATGTGAGTCATGGCCGACATCGGCGCAAAGGTGAAGGACATCATCGAGAAGGAGCTCGGCGTCGAGCGCGAGAAGCTGACGAGCGAAGCGAGCTTCATTGAGGATCTGGGGGCCGACAGCCTCGACATCGTCGAACTCGTGATGGAATTCGAGAAGGAGTTCAACATCGACATTCCGGACGAAGACGCCGAGAAGATCCGCACCGTGGGCGATTCGATGACGTACATCCAGTCCAAGGTCGGCCAGTAGATGCACAGGCGCGTCGTCGTCACGGGGCTTGGCCTCGTGACGGCTGTCGGAAACAACGTGCCCGCCTCGTGGGCGGCCCTGCTCGACGGCAAGTCGGGCGGGGGCCCTGTGACGCGCTTTGACGCCTCCAAGCACCGCGTACAGTTCGCGAACGAGGTCAAGAACTTCGACCCGTTGCTGACGATGGACCGCAAGGAGGTCAAGCGGTCCGATCTCTTCACGCAGTTCGCGCTCGCGGCCAGCGTCGAAGCGATGACCGATGCCGGGTTCGGCGACGGCACCGGATACGATCCGCTGCGAACCGGGGTCATCATCGGCTCCGGAATCGGCGGGATCCGCACGTTCGAGGATCAGCTGGACGTCGAACGTTCGATGGGGCCGAACCGCGTCTCGGCCTTCTTCGTGCCGATGTTCATCGGCGACATCGCCGCCGGCGTCGTCTCGATGCGATATCAGGCCAAGGGACCCAACTATGCGGTCCAGTCTGCCTGCGCCACGAGCGCGCACGCCATCGGTGACGCGTTCCGTCTCATCGCATACGGCGACGCGGACATCATCATCGCGGGCGGAACGGAAGCAGCCGTGAGCCGCATGGCGATGGCCGGCTTCGCCAACATGCAGGCGCTCTCGCACAACAATGACAACCCGATGACCGCGAGCCGGCCGTTCGACCGGACACGGGACGGGTTCGTGTTGGGCGAGGGAGCGGGCATCGTGGTGCTCGAGTTGCTGGACCACGCGCTCGCGCGTGGCGCCACGATCCACGGCGAGATCGTCGGCTATGGCGCAACGGGTGACGCCTACCACCTCACCGGCCAGCCCGAGGATCACGAGGGTCTACAGCGCGCCATGCGTCGTGCCATCGAGGACGCGGGCCTCACGCCCGAGGACGTGCAGTACGTGAACGCGCACGGGACCTCGACACCGATGAACGATTCGAACGAGATCCGCGCGATCAAGAAGGTGTTCGGGGCGCATGCAGCGAGCCTGAATGTGAGCTCGACCAAGTCGTCGACCGGGCACACGCTCGGCGCGGCCGGCGCGATCGAGGCCGTGTTCAGCACGCTCGCGCTCAAGCACGGCATCATTCCGCCGACGATCAACCTGCACGATCAGGATCCGGAGTGCGACCTGAACTGCACGCCGAACGTGCCGGTCCGGCGCGAGATCACCGTGGCCGTCAGCAACTCGGCCGGGTTCGGCGGGCACAACACGAGCCTCGCGATCAAGAAGTGGACGCCGTAAGGTCGTCCTGAGCGCAGCGAAGGACCTGCTTGTCCCCGCTGTCGTCCTGAGCGCAGCGAAGGACCTGCTTGTCCCCGCTGTCGTCCTGAGCGCAGCGAAGGACCTGCTTGTCCCCATCCGCTCCGCGACGCCTCCGCGGGAACTCCCGGGCCGCTCGCTGCGCTGACCATCGTGGTCAACTCCCGCTATGATTCGCCGATGCGGCTTCCGCTTGCGAACCTCCCAATCGACCGCCTGCGCGACCCGGCGCTGCTCCCGATCGCGGCCAAGCTGGCCGCCGGTGAGCGCCTCGATCGCGCCGACGCGCTGGCCTGCTACCGGACCTCGGACCTGATCGGCCTCGGGCTGCTGGCCGACGCCGCCAATCGCGCCCTGAATGGCGACACGGTCACCTTCGCGGCCAACCAGCACATCAACCCGACCAACGTCTGCGTCCTTCGTACCACCTGCAAATTCTGCGGGTATGCACGACTGCCCAAGGAAGCGGGTGCGTACCGGTACACGATGGCCCAGGTGCTCGAGGAAGCGGCGCACGCGGCCGACGGCCTCACGCGCGAGTTCCACATTGTCGGCGGGCTCGACATGCAGGCCGGGCTCGCGTACTACGAGGAGATGTTCCGCACCCTCAAGGCGAACTTCCCGCACGTGCACATCAAGGCGCTCACGGCGGTCGAGATCGCGCATATCGCACGCATCGAGAAGATGACCTGGTCAGCGGTGCTGACGGCGCTGCGGGCCGCGGGACTCGACACGATGCCGGGTGGGGGCGCCGAGACGTTCAGCGCCGCGGTGCGCGAGCAGATCGCCGGCAAGAAGCTCGGTGGCGCCGACTACATCGGCGTGCACCGCGCCGCGCACCAGCTGGGCATCCGCTCGAACTGCACCATGCTGTACGGCCACGTCGAGACGCTCGAGGACCGCGTCGATCACCTGACCATGCTGCGCGACCTGCAGGACGAAACGGGGGGCTTTCTCGCGTTCATTCCGCTGGCCTATCACCCGGACGACAACGAGCTGGGCGCCACGCTGGGGCGTCTCGGGACGGCCACCGGAGGCTCCGATGACCTGCGCATGCTCGCGACCGGGCGGCTCTTCCTCGACAACTTCCGCCATGTGAAGTCGCACTGGATCATGGTCAGTCAGGCGCTCAGCCAGATCGCGCTGCACTTCGGGGTCAACGACCTCGAGGGCACCGTGGTGCGCGAGAAGATCTACCATGCCGTCGGCGCCCACACCCCGCAAGGAATGACGCTCGACCAGCTGCTCCAGCTCATCCGCGGAGCGGGGAAGCAGCCGGCGGAGCGGGATTCGTTCTACAACGTGCTCCGCACCTTCCCGCGCGAGGCGCCTGCCGGCGAGACCTTGGCCTCTGCCGCAGGTGCGTAGGGGACGAGTGTCGGCGGGGGAGCGCCTGGGTGGCAGACGCCGGGAACAGCGCTGAGGCCACGACGTTAGCTCCGGACAGGGGCCCGGAACACCCGTCTCACGACCGTGTCACCGCTGGCCTGCGGCCCCCCCGGACATAGATTCCAAACATGCGTGTCGGCCGCATTCCCTACATCAACTGCTACCCGGTCTACGGGGCCATTGACCGTGGCCTCGTGCCAATGGCGGGAACGCTGGTGGATGGATTGCCAACGCGGCTCAACCGGCTCATGGCCGACGGCGTGCTGGATGTGAGCGTCGTCTCGGCCGTGGAGTATGCGCAGGACGCCGAGCGCTTCCTGCTGCTGCCGGATCTGGCGATCACCTGCGACGGCCCGGTGCGAAGCGTGATGCTGTTCAGTCGCGTGCCCGCATCCGAGCTCGGCGGTCGCCGGGTGCTGGTGAGCACCTCCAGCATGACGTCGGTCGAACTCCTCCGCCAGCTCTTCCGCGAGCGGTGGCACGCGGCGCCCGAGTTCGTACCGGCCGACGCCGAGATCGCCGACGTCGCCAACTTCGGCTCCGAGACGCACGCGGCACGGCTCGTGATCGGCGACGCGGCGCTCATGCTCGATGCGGCGCGGCGCGGTGACGCGGCGGCCGACGGTGCGCCGCATTATCCGTACGCGTACGATCTGGGCGCGGAGTGGAAGGCATGGACCGGCCTGCCCTTCGTGTTCGCCGTGTGGGTGGCGCAGCGGACGACACCGGTGGCCGACGCGCTGGCGGTGCATGCGTCGCTGATCGCGTCGCGTGACTGGGGGGTCCGGCATCTGGACGAACTCGCCGCACAGGCGCACGCGAACACCGGCATCGCGCAGGTGGAGTGCCGCGAGTACTTCGACGGCCTCGACTATCGCCTCAGCTACAAGCACCTCGCGGGGCTCACGGAGTTCTTCCGCCGCCTCGTGACCGATGGCCGCGTCCCGGATGGGCGTCTGGCCTTCCTTCCCGCCTGACCGTGCGACCCGTCGCACTCCTGACATGACGACCGTCTCCCGCGACCTGCTCGACTTCTACACCAACGCGCCGCTCCTCGAACTGGGCGCGGAGGCCGACCGTATCCGCCGCGAGAAGCACCCGCACAACACGGTCACGTACATCGTCGACCGGAACATCAACTACACCAACGTGTGCGTGGCCGACTGCGGCTTTTGCGCCTTCGCGCGGCGGCCCAAGCACGGTGAGGGATACACGCTCTCGTTCGAGCAGATCGGGCAGAAGATCGAGGAGACCAAGGCGCTGGGTGGGGTGCAGATCCTCATCCAGGGTGGGCACAACCCGTACATCCCCTTCGACTGGTATCTGGACCTGCTGCGCTACGTCAAGCGCAACCACCCGATCCACATCCATGGCTTCAGCCCGAGCGAGGTCGACTTCTTCGCGCAGGTGTTCCGCATGGATGCGCGCACGGTCGTGCGCGAACTCAAGGCGGCCGGGCTCGATTCGATTCCCGGCGGCGGCGGCGAGATTCTCGTCCAGCGCGTGCGGGACATCGTCGCCCCCAAGAAGGCGGGGGCCGACCGGTGGCTCGAGATCATGGGGATCGCGCACGAGGAAGGCATGAAGACCTCGGTGACCATGATGTACGGCATCGGCGAAACGCTGGCAGAGCGCCTCGAGCACCTGACGCGCGTCGAGGAACTGCAGCAGCGGACGGGGGGCTTCACGGCGTTCATCACCTGGCCGCTGCAGCCCGAGAACACGCCGACGATGAGCCACATGCCGAAGACCGACGCGGTGGACTACCTGCGCACCGTCGCCATCGCGCGCATCGTGCTCGCCCACGTTCCCAACCTGCAGGCGTCGTGGGTCACGATGGGGCTCAAGATCGGGCAGCTCGCCCTCAACTTCGGCTGCAACGACTTCGGCTCCCTGATGATCGAGGAGAACGTGGTGTCGGCCGCCAACACCACGTATCGCACCACAACCGACGAGATGGAGCGCCTGATTCGCGAGGCGGGCTTCCTGGTCGCGCGGCGCCGGCAGGACTACTCGATCATCCCGGCGGAACTCGCCGGGGCCGCCGCGTAGGCCGAGTCCGCGACATGCACCGCACCGGGATCGGGTACGACTCGCATCGCTTCGTTGAAGGCGGACCGCTCCGGCTCGGCGGCATCGACATTCCGTCGCCCGTGCGCTGCACCGGCCACTCGGATGCGGACGCAGTCTGTCATGCGCTGACCGACGCCGTGCTTGGCGCTGCCGGGGCCGGGGACATCGGCGCGATGTTCCCCGACAATGATCCGGCCAACAAGGGGCGGGACTCGATCGAGATGCTGACGATCGCCGTCGACCGCCTGCATCGCCTGGGGTGGCATGTGCAGCAAGTGGATGTGACGGTCATCTGCGAACAACCGAAGATCGGCCCGCATCGTGAGGCGATGGCAGATCGGATCGCGCACGCGCTGCGCGTCCTGCCAGGCCACGTGAGCGTGAAGGGCAAGACCAACGAGGGCATGGGGTTCACGGGTCGCGGCGAGGGCATTGCCGTGATGGCCGTCGCGACGATCGCGCCGCGCGACTCGTAGCCCCGGAGACGCGCGCCAATGGACGCGTTCACCGCGTGGGTACATGCGCTGCCGCCCGTGGCCTACTTCGTCGTCGTGGGGCTGTGCGCCGTGGGGGAGAGCTTCTTCCCGCCGATCCACAACGTGGTGCTGGCCGCGGCGCTGCTTGCGGCGGCCGGGAAGGTGAACCTGGGCGCGTCGTTCATGGTCATCACCGCAGGTCACCTGGTCGGCATGGCGGCCATTCACCTGCTGGTGCGTCGGATGGGCGCGGCGCGACTCCACCAGTGGATCGCGAAGCGGGGCGGCAAGGTGCAACGCGGCGAGCAGCGGGTCCACGAGCTGTATGGACGGCTGGGTGTCCCCGCGCTCTTCCTCGCGCGTGTGCTGCCCGGTCCGCGCATGATCGTCGCGCCCGTCACCGGGGCGCTCGCGCTGCCGTTCTGGTCGAGCCTCATTGCCATGACGGCGGCCACGCCGGTCATGTTGGGCGTGCTCGTCGCATTCCGGGCCGGGTTGTCCCGGTGGTTCTGATCCCGGATCAGGTCGCGCGCGCCTTCTTCACCGAGCGGTTCGGCGACTTCCTGTCGCTGGAACAGGGTGCCAGCACGCGGACGCACGAGGCGTACGCGCGCGACGTGAAGCGGTTCGTGTCCTGGTCGGTGGCCAGGCAGACGATGACGCCGGCGGCGCTCACGCCGCGGCTCCTCCGCGACTACCTCTTCTTCCTGAAGGATCTGGGGCTCGCGCCCGCCTCCATCCGGCGCAACGTGTCGGCGCTGCGCACCTGGTTTCGCTTCCTGCTGGCCGAGGGGATCCTCGCGGGCGATCCGAGCGAGCGGCTGGAGACGCCGAAGAAGTGGCGCACGCTGCCCGAGGTCCTGTCGGTGCCGGAGATCACGGCGCTGCTCAACGCGCCATCGCAGGACGATGCGCTCTACTATCGCGACAAGGCGATGCTCGAGCTCGCGTACGGAGCCGGGCTTCGGGTCTCCGAATGGATCACGCTCGGCGTACGTGATCTCCTGACCGAGGATGGACTGGTGCGCGTGTTCGGCAAGGGCGGGAAGGAACGGCTCGTGCCGCTCGGACGCACGGCGGCCGGCGCGGTGGCGCTCTATCTCCGCGAGTTGCGGCCGACGTTGGAGCACGGGAAGGGGAAAGGGGTGCTCTTCCTGAACCATCGCGGCATGCCGATGTCGCGCATGGGCGCGTGGAAGATCCTGCGGAAGCATGTCGAGGCGGCGGGCCTCACGAAGGCGGTGACCCCGCACACGCTGCGGCATTCGTTCGCCACGCACCTGCTCGAGGGGGGCGCGGACCTGCGCGCCGTGCAGGAGATGCTCGGTCACGCCGACATCGGCACGACGCAGATCTACACGCACGTGGACCGCGAGTACCTGCGCACGGTCCACAAGCAGTATCATCCCCGGAGTTGAGTTCGTGTGCGCCCGCCGAGGAACGCAAGCATGAACGGCCCGCTGCTGGTCATCGACAACTACGACTCCTTCACCTTCAATCTCGTGCAGTACTTCGGCGAGTTGGGGGAGGACCCGATCGTGCGCCGCAACGACGAGATCACGGTTGACGATGTCGGCGCGCTCGCCCCGCGCGCCATCGTGCTCTCGCCGGGGCCATGCACGCCGCGCGAGGCCGGGATCACGGTCCCGGTCATCCGGCGCTGGGGCGCGAGCATTCCGACGCTTGGTGTCTGTCTCGGCCACCAGGCGATCGGCGAGGCTTACGGCGGCGCGGTGGTGCGCGCGGGCCGCATCATGCACGGCAAGACGTCACGCATTCGCCACGATGGCACGGGACTGTTCGCGGGCGTGGCCGACGGCTGCGACGTCATGCGCTACCACTCGCTGCTGGTCGAACGCGCATCGCTGCCGAACGACCTCGCGATCACGGCCGTGGCCGATGACGACGCCACCGAGATTCACGCGTTGCGCCATCGCACGCATCCCGTGTGGGGGGTGCAGTTCCACCCCGAGTCCGTGTTGACGCCGGACGGGAAGCGGATGCTGGCCAATTTTCTCGCGATGGCGCGAGGCTAGCGTGAGGCAAGCGGCCCGCTGGCGGCTGGGAGTCGCGGTCGCCGCACTGGCGTTCGTGCCCGCCGCGCGCGCGCAGCAGCCAGGCGCCCCGACGGCGCCAACGGCTCCTGCGACGGCTCCTGCAGTCCGCCCTCCTGCCGGCTTCGACGTGCGCATCCAGGGGGCAGCCCCCGGCATCTCCGGCGACGCCCTGCGCGACGCGCTCCGCGGCCCGCACACCACGTGGCGTGGAAGCCCGGGGGGCAAGGTACGCGTTCCACGCGACACATCCTTTCCGCATGCGCTCGTCGTGGCCGGAGGTACGGCATTCTTCCAGGCGCGCGTGCAGGGCGACGTGATCGTCGCCGGCGGTGATCTCGAGCTCGGCCCCGGCGCACGGATCGAGGGGCGCGCGATCGCCATCGGCGGAGTCGTCAAGCGCAGCCCCTGGGCGTTCGTGCGCGACTCCCTGTTCTCGTACCCACAACACAACTACGACCTCATCGAGCAGGACGGCGAGTCGTTGCTGCGCTACCGGCGGCAGCGCGAACTCGCGGGCCAGCTCTTCTTCGAACTGCCGGGCTACTACGGCTGGCAGGAGCTGTCGTACGATCGCGTGCAATCCGTCGGTGTCCTCTTCGGCTCCGAGCTGGCGTTCACGGGGTCCGACGTGCTCTTGCAGGCGAGCCTCGGATGGCACGCGCTGTTGGGGGGCGTCGATCCGGGGCTCCACCTGCGTGCGCCCGTGGGCGCGGCGTGGAAGCTCAACCTTGACGTGCGGCGCGAGACGCGCACCAACGAGGGGTGGATTGCGGGGCCGGTCGACAACTCGGTGACGACCCTAATCTTCGGGCAGGATGTGCGCAACTATTACCGGGCATGGCGTGCAGAGGCCGCGCTGTCCCGTCCGATCGAGTTCCAGCGCGGTCTCATGACGTTGGCCGTGGGCGGCGCGTTCGAGCGGGCGCAGACTCTCGCGACGGCATCACCCGCGATGCCCAGCCTCATCGGACAGACGCTGCTCTTCAGCAACCGCCGTCCCAATCCCGCGATCACCGATGGCGACATCGGCTCCGGGTTCGTCGACGTCCGCTACGAGCATCTCGCGAACCGCACGCCCTGGTCCCTGGGGATCCGCACCGAAGTCCCGTGGCAGACCGTGGGTTCGGCGCGCTGGGTCCAGTCGATCATTCGCGGCTCGCTGCTGATCCCGAGCGTGCGCACGCAGTACTGGCAGGCCAATGTCCGGGCGATCGTCACGGCGAACGGGCCTGCGCCCGGGCAGCGCCGTCACGGCGTCGGTGGCCCGAGTTCGATGACGACACGCGACATCCTTGATCGCGTGGGGGATCATCTGCTCTTCGCCGAGCAACTGTACACCTTCCCGATCGACCGGTGGGAGGATCCCCTGTGGGGCACGCCAAGGTTCTCGTTGCGCCATGTCATCGGCAGCGCCGGCGTCGGCAGCCTGGGCACGTTGAACAACGAGATCGGCATCCGGTTCGACTTCGCCCTGCTCCGGTCGGATGTCATGTACGATCCGGTCAGCCAGCGCGTGATCTTCTCGTTCGCCGCGGCGATCGGCCCGTGATTGCGCCCTCTCCTCGATGCCTCGTGCCATGCTGAAGCGCCTGCTCTTCGGTCTGTTTGTCGTGCTGGTTGTCGCTGGTGGCGCGGGGTACCTGCTGGCACCCGGCATCGCCGACCGCCTGATGAACAAGCGCGCCGGGGCGCCGCCGTGGGGGGTGAGCGCGCAGGCCGAGTCGGTGACGAAGGCGATCGGCCCGATCGATCTGCACAACGACGTGCTGCTCTGGGGGCGCGACATCCTGGCGAAGGCCGATCATGGTCACGTCGACCTGCCGCGGCTGCAGGAGGGGCACTTTGCGTTGGCCGTCTTCTCGACCGTCACGAAGACGCCGAAGGGGATCAACTACGTCCAGAACGACTCGAGCACCGACCAGATCAGACTGCTGGCCCAGGTGTCGGGATGGCCGGCCGCGGCCATCACGTATCGGGTCCGTCGTGCCATCCTGCAGGCCGATCGGCTCCACGCGGCCGTCGCGGCGTCACACGGCAACCTGTTGCTGATCACCACGCGGCCGCAGCTCGATTCACTCATGGCGATGCGCGCTCGCGGCAGCACGAGTGTGGGCGCCGTGCTGAGCACCGAGGGACTGCATGCCCTTGATGGACAACTGGCCAACGTCGACACGCTGTTTGCGCACGGCTTTCGTGCGGCCGGCATCACGCACTTCTTCGACAACGACCTCGGCGGCAGCGCGCACGGCGTCGCCAAGGAAGGCCTGACCGCGCTCGGCCGTTCCGTCGTGCAGCGCATGGAGCAGCTCGGCATGGTGGTCGATGTCGCGCATGCCTCGCCCACGGTCGTGCGCGAGGTGCTCACGATGGCCTCCAAGCCGGTGTGGGTGAGCCATGGCGGCGTGCAGGCGGTGTGCCCGGGCCCGCGCAATCTGACGGATGACCAGCTGCGAGCGCTCGCCAGGACGGGTGGCGTGATCGGCATCGGTTTCTGGGACGGAGCGCTCTGCGATCCGACGCCAGCGAACGCGGCGCGCGCCATCCGCCATGTCGCCAACACCGTGGGCGTCGACCACGTCGCGCTCGGCTCCGACTGGGACGGCGCGACGACGGAACCGTTCGACGCGAGCGGCATCGGGGTGATCACCGACGCGCTCCTCAAGGAGAAGTTCACGGGCGAGGAGATCGCGAAGATCCTCCACGGCAATGCCGTGCGCGTGCTACGGGCGGTGCTGCCGGCCCGGTGAGGCGTGTTACGGACGCTGCCGGAGTTCCCGCAGGCGTCGGCGCACGAGCCAGAGCACGGCACCGCCGATGAGCAGCGACGGCACGGAGACAACGAACACGGCGATGCGATAGTCGTCGCCGCGTACCGGGCGGGCGTACGTCAGCAGCGTCATCACGGTGTAGCCACCACCGCACAGCGTCATGAGCAGTCCGACCAATCCCGACGCGAGCAGCGCGGCCGTCCAGAGTTTCTTCATGCGCGCTCCAACGGAGTGAACATCGTCGTCACCTCGGCACGTCGTTGATCGAGCACATCGCGACGATCATCCCGGTACAGCAGATTGAACGCCTCGAACGGGATGATGCGCCCATCAGGCTGGACGAGGTGCACGCAGCTCTTCTTCATTGCGCGCACGTCGAACGCCTCGGCATCCATGAATGCCATGATCAGCACGCGAAAGACGTTCGCGTAGCCGAGCCCCTCGGGCACCTGCACGTTGGGCAGGCAGCAGAGCAGGGAGGCGAGGCTCTCCGCCTGTGCCTCGGGGGAGAGGTTGGTGGCGAACAGCTTGAACACCTCGCCCTTGAGGACCGCGTCCTGCTCGAAGACGATCGTGTTGCGCTCGCCGGCCAGCAGCACTTCCGGGCTGATGAAGCGCGTGAGCGGCAGGATCCCGTTGGCCGTGCGGAGCGCATAGCCCATCGCGAGCGCGTCGGGGTTGCACGGCACCGGAATGATGTCGGCCGCCTCGAAGATCGTGCTCTGCTCGAGCAGCTTCGTGCGCACGTCGGTGAGCGTGAGCCGCTCCGTCGTGGGCGCCACTCCCGTGGTCCGTCCGGCGAACTGCATCGGCTGGAGGGTCACACCGCGCACGCACGGCTGCTCGGCGGCGTGCGCGATGACTGCGCCGATCTCGTGGTCGTTGACGCCGCGTGCGACCGTCATCACGAGCGTCGTCGACAGCCCCACCCGGTTGAGCGCGTCCAGCGCCTTCGCGCGCACCTGGCGCAGATCCGCGCCGCGCAGCGTCATGAGCGCATCGCGCTCGAGCGAGTCGAACTGGAGGTACACCTCGAACCCCGGCGCGTAGGTCGCGAGGCGCTCGGCGAAGCCCGGCTCCTGCGCGATCCGGATGCCGTTGGTGTTGAGCATCAGGTGGCGAATGGGGCGCCGCTTGGCCGCATCGAGGATGGCGAAGAACTCGGGATGCGTGGTCGGTTCGCCGCCCGAGAGCTGCACCACGTCGGGTTCGTGCTCGTTGGCCACGATGGCGTCGAGCATTCGTTCGATCGTGGCGAGGTCGCGCCGTTCGGTGCGATGCGGCCCCGATGCGGCATAGCAGACCGGGCAGCTCAGGTTGCAGTGGTCCGTGACCTCGAGAATCGTCAGGCACGAGTGCTGCATGTGGTCCGGGCACAGCCCGCAATCGTACGGGCACCCCCAGTGCATGGCCGTGTTGAACCGGTACGGCATCTCGGGCGACTTGATGTACACCTCGCGGCCCAACCGCCAGAAGGCGGCGTCACTCGCGACCAGCACCTTGGACGCGCCGTGTTCGGGGCACCACTTGTGCATCCACACCTGGTTGTCCTTGATGACCACCTTGCCCTCGATGCGACGCAGGCAGTCGCGGCACAGCGTCACCACCTGGTCGTAGTAGAGGTACGGACGGACGCGGGGCATGTGGGTCGGATAAGGATGAGGTGCGGACGGAGTCGGGGCCTGCGAATCAGATGGCGAGGACGGGTCGAGCGAACGCCCGACGACGGTGGCGGCAGAGCAGGGTATACCACGCGATCCCGACCAGCGCCGCCCACTGGATCGCGGTGAGCCCGCCATACAGTGCGCTCGGCAGCGTGCCCGCCGCCAGCGCGCCGAACGGCGGCTTGAGCCATTCCAGAGCGAAGCGGAGCGCGGCGTATCCGCCCACGAAGGCCGCGAATCGGGCGCCTGGCGTATCCGCCCACCGTGTGCGGACGGCGGCGTACAGCAAGAGCACGGCGGCGATCTCGTACAGGGCCACGGGATGCCTCAAGATCCCGTCGCCGTAGT
>JANMLN010000042.1:0-44660 GCA_031372565.1 Gemmatimonadota bacterium
GCCGACAAGTATCCGGTCGGCACGCGCGTGCAGGGCAAGGTTGTCAGCATCACGAACTACGGCGCCTTCATCGAGCTCGAGCCGGGCATCGAGGGTCTCGTCCACATCAGCGAGATGAGCTGGACGCGCAACGTCCGCCATCCGAGCAAGCTCGTCTCCATCGGTGAGGCGATCGAGGCGGTGGTGCTCAAGGTCGATCCGAACGAGGAGAAGATCTCGCTCGGCATGAAGCTGACCGAGCAGGATCCGTGGATGGTGTTGCCGCTCAAGTACCCGGTCGGCACGCGTCTCAACGGCAAGGTCCGCAACCTCACCTCGTTCGGCGCCTTCGTCGAGATCGAACCCGGCATCGACGGCCTCATCCACATCTCCGACATGAGCTGGACCAAGCGCGTCCAGCACCCGTCGGAAGTCGTCAAGAAGGGCGACGCCGTGGACGTGGTCATCCTCAACATCGATTCCGAGAACAAGCGCATCTCGCTCGGCCTCAAGCAGGCCAGCGAGGATCCGTGGCTCAAGATCGGCGAGACCTACCCGGTCGGCACCGAGCTCCGCGCCACGGTCGTGCGCCTGATGGACAAGGGCGTCGTCGTCGACATCGGCAACGACATCGAAGGGTTCGTTCCGGTCAGCCAGGTGGCCATGGGCAAGCCGGTCAACTCGCCCGCCGACGTGGCGTGGGAAGGCATGCTCCTCGACGTGCGTATCCTCGAGGTGGATCCGATCCATCGCCGCATCGTCCTCGCCGTCAACAACATTCCGGATGAGCAGCCCCCGCGTCCGGAGACGCCGAGCAAGATCCATTCGGAAGACGAGACCGTGCCGATCACGGACGAAGCCGGCGAGTAACGCCTGCCGTCCGCACGACCTGCGCCCCCCGCTGGCTTCGGCCGGCGGGGGGCGCACTCGTTTGTCCCCCGTGTCAGGCGAGTGCCCACACCGCGTGCGACCTTCGCCGATGGCGCCAGATCCGGGCTGGCGCGACCATAAAGGCGAACCCCAGCGGCAAGAGGTCGCCATGCTCACCATTCCGTCTGACATCGCCCCCGAAGTGCATGCTGGCATCGCGAGCGGCGAACGCGAGGCGCTGCATCGCCTCTACAACGACTTTGCGCCAGCGCTCGTCGATGCGGCGTCCGCCGAGGTGCAGTCGGCGACGGCAGCCGAGCACGTCGTCGACCATCTCTTCGAACGTGCGTGGACAGAGCGCGCGAAGCTCTCCACACCGGCACTGCTCCACGGCTTCCTCGTCGCCGAAGTGCACGTGATGGCGCTCCACGCACAGGCGCGCCGTGCCTCGCTGCACCGGTTCGAGCAGCACGAGCAGGTGGCGGTCGCGCACACCGCCGCGCGCTCCGCCGCGTTCGACCGCGACGCCGGCTGGCAGCGCGTGCTCGCGCGCATCGCGGCCGCCGAGGCCGACCCTGCCGCCGTGCATGAAGTCCGACACGAAGCGTCGCGCCACGGAACCGCAGCGCATCTCGCTGGGGTCGGGAAGGGCATTCCGCGCAAGTTCGTGATCGGAGGTGTGGTGGTCGCAGCGGTGGTCATGGTGGGCGCCATCCTGCTCCTCGAAGAGATGGGCGAGGGATCGCGCGTGACGCAGGCGCTCGCCGACAAGGCGGCGCAGGCCATCATCACACGCACCGGACAGCGCGGGGATCTCGTCCTCGACGACGGGACCAAGGTCACGCTGGGCGCCGATGCAACGTTGACCGTACCCAAGGCCTTCAACCGGACGATGCGGGCAGTGCGCGTCGTCGGCGCGGCCCGGTTTGTGGTCGCGGCGAACGCCAAGCTCCCCTTCGAAGTACGTGCGGGGCGCATGCAGGCCGTGGCGACTGGCACGACCTTCACGGTCAGTGCCTACGACGACACACCGGTCGTGTTGAGCGTTCAGGAAGGGAGCGTGCAGGTGACGGTCGGCGGAACTCCACGCACCGTGCAGGCGGGAGGGGGCCTGATGGTTGCGGCGGATGGTGCGCTGACCGAGCCGACCGCAGGCCGGCGCGATGAAGCGACGACCTGGGCGGATGGGCAGCTCACGCTGGTCGACCGGCCGCTACGTGACGTGCTCCCGATGCTCAGGCGGTGGTATCAGCTCGATCTGCGCCCTGCGGAGGCGCTCCTTGACCGGTCGGTGACGATGACCGCCAAGCTGGGCTTCGCCGACAGTGCAATCGTGGCGCTCGAGCAGGCGGCGCTCGTCAAGCAGCTCTGGGCCGGAAAGCAGATGATCCTGGTCGACGCGCCGAAGGCGCCGCGCTAGCGCGACGCCTACGGTACCGGTGCACCGAGCCGCGCCATCAGGGCGGCGTACATCTCGATCCCCTCCCAGAACTCCTTCAGGCGGATGTTCTCGTTGGGCGCGTGCTGGGAGTTGTCGTAGTTCGCGATCGGCACGTTGATGATCGGAATGCCCAGCACCTGCTCGAAGATCACGAGGGGGGCCGAACCGCCCAGGGTCGGCACGACGGCGACGCGTTCGCCTGAGGCGCGCTCCACGATCCGGACGACGTCGCGCCCGAGCGGATGATCGAGGGAGGTGCGCTGCGCCGCGTACCCGTCCTCCCAGCGCAGCCACATGACCTTGTCGCGGGTGCGGCGCAGGGCCGGGGTCGCCTCCGCGGAGTCGTGCACAATCGTCCACCCTTCGGCGGTGGCATGAGCCTCGAACAGCTCGCGGATGCGAGCCGGCGTCTGGTTCGGGACGAGCCGGAAGTCGATCGAGGCGCGCGCCAGCGAGGGGATGGCGTTGGTGGCCCCGGCGCCGACACCACCCGTCTGGATGCCGCGCAGGTTGAGCGCGGGCATCATGATCCGTTCGGACAGCGACGCATTCCCCGCTTCGGTCGCGCCCAGCAGCAGTTCATCGCGCAACTTGGCGTCGGCCGACGGAATGGTGGACAGCGAGGCGCGCTCCGCCGCGGTCATCGCGCGCACGTCATCGTAGTACCGCGGGATCAGGATCTTGCCGTCGTCGTCACGCAGCGTACTCAGGAAGCGCGCGAGCCGGATCGCGGGATTCGGGGCCCAGTTCCCGTAGTGTCCGCTGTGCAGCGGGCGCGTCGGGCCGAACACGGCAATCTCCACGTCGAAGCTGCCACGCACGCCGTACACGACCTGTCGCACGCCGGACTGGTGCCGCGGCCCGTCGAAGAAGAGCACGAGATCGGCGCCCAGGAGCGCCTTGTGCCGGGTCAGCATGTCCTTCAGGTGCGTGCTGCCGGCCTCTTCTTCGCCTTCGAAGAAGAACTTGAGATTGGCAGGAATCTTCGTCTTCGATGCCGTGAGGGCGTCGAGCGCGGCCGCGAGCGCGACGACCGGTGCCTTGTCGTCAGACGCCGAGCGCGCGTACAACCGCCAGAGCTCGTTCTCCGGCTTCGCGGCCTCGGCCAAGCTGCGCTTCTCCGCCTTGTCCTCGAGCCGGCCGGCGAGCACTTGCGGCTCGTACGCCTTCATCGTCCACTCGGCGGCCCGCACGGGCTGCCCGTCGTAGTGCACGTAGATCAGGATCGTGCGCGTGGCGCCGGCGGTGCGGCGTTCGCCGAAGACGGCCGGTGGACTTCCCGGAGCCTCGAGGAGTTGCGTCTTGACCCCCCGCTTCTCGTAGAGGGCGCGGATCTGATCGGCGTTCCGTCGAATGTTCACCGAATCGTTTGCCTGGTTCGGCAAGGCCAGAAGGCCGGCGAACTCCTCGAGGATGGGCTGCGCGTGGGCGATACGCCACGCGCGCACCTGTTGCGTGAGCGGGTCCGCGGGCGCCTGGGCGACGAGTGTCGGCGGCGTGCACGCCATCAGGAGCGCGGTCAGCGCGCGCAGACGGTATGAGAGGGGGTGCATGAGCGTGGAGTGAAAGGGAGACGCAGTGCGAAGGTGCCGATCAGGCGTGCGGTCTTGGATGCTCCTCCACGCCGTGTGCCCGCCGTGGAGTCAGTCCAGCGCGGTCGCGAGCGTCGCACGCACACCGATCTCGAGTGGCGTCGGCGCCGCAGCGAAGCCGGTCGCGCGCAGCTTCGACATGACGGCCTGCGTGTAGTTCTGGTACTGCGCCGAGAGGGCGGCCGGCATGTCGATGAAGGTCACCTGGCGCGGGCGATCGAGCGCGTCGAACACGGCGTGCGTCAGGTCCAGGAAGGTGCGAGCGGTGGCGGTGCCGCTGTTGAACAGTCCGGCACCATTGCGACGCCGAGCCAACCAGAGCAGGTGATCGAGACAATCACCGACATACACGAAATCGCGGCGTTGCTCTCCGTCGATGATCGCCGGGTCGTTGGACTTGAACAGCCGCATCCTGCCGGTCTCGAGGATCTGTCGCCGCGCGTGCCAGACGACGCTGGCCATGCCGTGCTTGTGCAGTTCGCTCGGGCCATACACGTTGAAAAACTTGACGCCGGCCCACGTCGGCGGAGCGGGGCGCCCGGCGTCGACCTCGTCGAGTGCCCAGATGTCGAAGTCGTTCTTGCTCTTGCCGTACAGGTTGAGCGGGGCGAGATCGCGCGGGTGGGTCTGATCGTCGAATCCCTGCGCTCCATCGCCATACGTGGCGGCGCTCGACGCGTACACGAGCGGGCGCCCCGCGGCCGCGCACCAGCGCCACATGCGCTGCGTGTACTCGATGTTGTTGCGCGTGAGATAGCCCCAGTCGGTCTCGGTGGTGCTGCTGCACGCGCCCAAGTGGTAAATGACCGACGGCGCCAGCAAGCCGCGCTCCAGTTCGGACGCGAACTCGTCGTGCTCGAGAAAGCGATGACGGTCGAGGCCGGCCAGATTGGCGCGCTTCTCCGGCACGATCGGGTGATCGACCAACAGGAGTTCGGAGCCGGCGGCATCGAGCCGGTGGGCGAGATTCGAGCCGATGAAGCCGGCCGCTCCAGTAATGGCAATGGGCATGCGGGAAAGCTGGCGAGGGCAGGGGGAGGGCGACAAGGCGCGCCGCGCACCGCACCCGCTTTACAGGGACGTGACGGGGCGGCAGCATTTGGCATGCTGCAAACGCCCCATGTTCGTCGAGCCCGTACCGTTTCGGCGCTCCGGACCTTCGCCGTCGTCCTCACGTCGCTCTGTCTCGCGCCGTGCGCCCTCCACGCCCAGCGCGGCCGCGCCACGCCGTCCCCGACGGCCACCTACGATCCGGCGCAGTACACCGCCGGGAACAAGACCAACAAGGCGTTCAAGTCGCTGCGCTGGCGACTGGTCGGGCCGTTCCGCGGTGGTCGCTCGGTCGCAGTGACGGGCGATCCGACGCGGCCGCTCGTCTTCTATTTCGGTGCGGTGAACGGTGGCGTCTGGAAGACGACCAACGCGGGTCAGAGCTGGGAGAACATCACCGACGGTGTCTCCGACATCTCGTCGGTCGGGGCGATCGCCGTGGCGCCATCCGATCCGAACGTGATCTGGGTCGGCACGGGGGAAGGGCAGCCGCGAGAAGACCTCACGTACGGCACGGGCGTCTACCGGTCAACAGACGCCGGGAAGACGTGGACGCACTTGGGGCTGACGGAAACGCACCAGATTTCCCAACTGCGCGTCGACCCGAAGGACGCGGACCGCGCCTACGTGGCCGCGCTGGGACACGCATTCGGACCCAACCCGGAGCGTGGCGTCTTCCGCACAACTGATGGCGGCAAGAGCTGGAAGAAGGTGCTCTTCCTCGGCGATTCGATCGGTGCCGCCGACATCGCCATCGACCAGACCAACCCGCGTATCCTGTTTGCGTCGATGTGGAAGTTCCAGCGGACGCCGTGGAGCATGGAGGCCGGTGGCAGCCGCTCCGGGCTCTGGAAGTCGCTTGACGGCGGTGACAGCTGGACCGAGCTGACCTTCAACCCAGGCATGCCCAAGGGGCCGATCGGCAAGATCGGGCTCGCGGTCTCGCCAGCGGACGGGAATCGCGTGTACGCCTCGGTGGAAGCCAAGGATTCCGCGGGCGGCATCTTCCGGTCGAATGATGCAGGCGCCACCTGGTCGCGCGCGAGCGGCGACCAGCGGTGGGGGGTGCGCCCCTGGTACTACTCCCAGGTGACGGCCGATCCCGTGAATCCGGATGCGCTCTACGTGATGAACCTGACGGTGTGGAAGTCGATCGATGCGGGCCGCACCTGGTCGCGCGTGCGCGTGCCGCATGGCGATACGCACCAGACCTGGATCGCCCCGAACGATCCGACGCGCCTCATCAACGCCAATGACGGCGGCGCCACGGTCTCGCTCGACGGCGGCAAGAGCTGGTCGAGCATCTACAACCAGCCGACCGCGCAGTTCTATCACGTCACCACCGACACGCAGTGGCCGTACCGCATCTACGGCGCGCAGCAGGACAACTCCACCGTCTCGATCGCCAGTCGTTCGGATTACGGTGCCATCACCGAGCGTGATTGGTGGCCCGTGGCCGGATGCGAGAACGCCCACATCGCCATCGATCCGAAGGATGCGAACGTCACGTACGGCGGCTGCTACACCGGCTTCCTGAGCCGCCACGACCACAAGACCAACAGCACCAAGGACATCTCGGTCTGGCTGTCCAACTACGACGGGTGGGCGGCGGCCGACATTCCGAACCGGTTCCAGTGGACCTTCCCGGTCAAGTTCTCCGTGCACGATCCCGACGTGATGTACGTGACGTCGCAGCACGTCTGGCGCTCGAAGACCCGCGGCAACGGCTGGGAGAAGATCTCGGGCGACTTGACCGTGCACGACCCCAAGACGCTCGGACGGTCGGGTGGACCGGTGACCGGTGACATGACGGGCACCGAGTGGTACGCCACGATCTACGCCTTCGCCGAGTCGCCCAAGCAGGCGGGCGTGCTCTGGACCGGCAGTGATGACGGCCTCGTGCACCTCTCGCGCGACAACGGCGCGACGTGGCAGAACGTGACGCCGTCCTTCGCAGGCAAGTTCACGCGCGTCACGGAAATCGAGGCGTCGACGTTTGCCGCCGGAACGGCGTACCTCTCCGCCACCCGCTACCAGCAGGATGACTTCAAGCCGTACTTCTACAAGACGACCGATTTCGGCAAGACGTGGACGCTCATCACCGATGGAATCCCGGTGGGCGCCTACGCGCGATCGCTCCGCGAGGATCCCGCCCGAAAGGGGCTGCTGTACGCCGCCACGGAGATCGGGGTCTACGTCTCGTTCGACGACGGTGCGCGTTGGGAGTCGCTGCAGCTCAACCTGCCGCGCTCGAGCGTGCGGGACTTGCGCGTGCACGGCAGCGACCTGATCGCCGCCACGCATGGGCGCGCCTTCTGGGCCATCGACAACCTGACGCCGCTGCGCGCGCTCGCCGATTCCGTCACCGCCCGTGCGGCCTTCCTCATGCAGCCCGCGAAGGCCACGCGGTTTGCCGCCGGTCGCTCGCGTCGGTCTGGCTCCGATGGTGAGAACCCCCTGAGCGGCCTCGTCGTGGATTACTGGCTCAAGGACAAGCCGAAGGATCCGATCACGATCCAACTGCTGGACGCACAGGGGGCGCTCATCCGGTCGTACACGAGCGCCTCAGCCCCGAAGCCGGACTCCACGGGCCAGCCCGCGGCCGACTCCGCCGCCGCCGTGGCGCGCGAGAAGCAGCGTGCCGAGGAGTTGGCCTACGAGCCCGCCGATTCCGTGCTCCACGCGCGGGCGGGGACCAACCGCTTCGTGTGGAACATGCGCTACCCCGGCGGGAAGGTGATTGCCGGTGCCATCTTCGACGAGGGGACCGAAGTTGGGCCGCTGGCTGTGCCCGGGACGTACACGGTCCGACTGATCGTGGGCCGCGATACCATGTCGCGCTCGGCCGAGATTGCGGGAGACCCGCGCCTCGGCACGTCGCCCACGGATTACGCGCAGCAGTTCGCCCTCGGCAAGCGCACCACCACGCGCCTGACCGAATTGACCGAGTCGATTCTCCGCATGCAGGAGACGCAGGCCCAGCTCGATCAGCGCGCCAGGCAAGCGGCGGGGAAGGGGTTTGCCGAGAAGGTGAGCGCAGCGAGCAAGGCGCTCCGCGGCAAGTTCGAAGCGGTGCGCGCCGAGGTGTACGAGGTGTACACCAAGGCGGATCAAGCCACGCTCAACTATCCCGTCAAGCTGTACCAGATGTTCTTGACGCTCAACATGCAGGTGCAGACGGGCGACCAGGGCGTCGTCACCCAGTTCGGCGACGTGTTCAATGATCTGTCGGGCAAACTCGAGGTGCAATTGCAGCTCATGCGCAAACTCGAAGCCGGTGATCTCGCCGACTTCAACAAGCTCATGAAGGAGGTCGGTCTCCCCGACGTGTACGTCGCGCCGACGGTGACGCCGTGATGCTGCTGCCGCAGGATGCCCCAGCGGCTGACGCACCGCTCGAGACGGCCAAGCTGGTCTTGCTCGGCCTGCTCGGCGTCTTCGCTCTCGGCCACGCCGTCCAGATGGTGCGACGCTGGATGCTCGTGCGGAAGGCCGAAGCAGGCGCGACGGGCGTCCCCGGCATGCCGGGCGACAGTGCCAGGATCACGCCGTTCGGACTGGGCGTGGGCTTCGGCACGAACTTCTTCGACACGCTGGGCATCGGATCGTTCGCCACGACGACCTCGATCGCACGCTTCTTCAAGATGATGCCGGACGAGCGCATTCCGGGGACGCTCAACGTCGGGCACGCGATCCCGGCGATGGCGCAAGCCTTCATCTTCACGCAGGTCGTGCCGGTGGAGGCCAAGACGCTGATCTCGATGATCCTCGCGGCGATCAGCGGCGCCTGGCTCGGAGCGGGGATCGTGGCCGGGTTGCCCCGTCGGAAGGTGCAGATCGGCATGGGGGTGTGCCTCACGGCGGCCGCCATTCTGATGCTGACGTCGATCTTCAAGCTCACGCCGGGAGGCGGTGAGGCGCTGGCCCTCACCGGGGGCAAGTTCTACCTGGGGGTCGGGGTGAACTTCATCCTCGGCGTGCTGATGACGTTGGGTATCGGGCTCTACGCCCCGTGCCTCATCGCGGTGAGCATGCTGGGAATGAATCCCACGGCCGCGTTTCCGATCATGATGGGGTCCTGCGCATTCCTCATGCCCGTGGCGGGCATGCGCTTCGTGCAGAAGGGAAGTCTCGCAACCGGCACGTCGTTGGCGCTTACACTCGGTGGGATCCCGGCGACGTTCATTGCAGCGTACATCGTCAAGAGCCTGCCGCTGGATGCGGTGCGGTGGCTCGTGGTGGTGGTGGTGCTGTACACGGCGTTCGGGCTGCTGCGTTCGGCGATGAAGGGACAGCCCGCCACCGTGTCGTCCTGAGCGCAGCGAAGGACCTGCTTCTCGCCCCTCATGCGGCCGAGCAGCAGGTCCTTCGACTTCGCGCCTGCGGCGCTTCGCTCAGGACGACACTCGAGGCGGCTAGTGCCCGCTCCGCTCGACCAAGCGCCCGGAAAAATTGTGCGTGCTCACGTCGCGCCCCCCGTTCAAGCTCCGCACATACACCGTCAGCATCCAGATCTGGTCATTGGCAATCCGTCCGCCCCAGGCCGGCATGCCATCGGGACGCCCCTGATAGATCGACTCGAACACCTCGCCGGCGCTGCCACCGAAGTGCCAACGGCCATCCGCGAGCGAAGGCCCCATCGACCCGTTGCCATCCGCGCCGTGGCAGTCGATGCAGTTGTACGACACGTACAGCTTGGCCCCGATCGCGAGCGCCTTCGCGTCGCGCTCGTACGGGTTCGTGAGCGCCAGCGGCTTGTCGTTCGACGGCCAACCCACCGGATACGTGTCCGGGTGCGGCACGAAGCGCAACGTGTCCGGGCCGCCCTGTGGCGCCGCGGGGGCCGCGCCCACGCGCAGAAAGGCGACGGTGGCGCTCGCCGTCACGACGGCAAGCGTCAGGTGTGGCACGAGCGCGCGCAGCGATCGCATCAGCGGTCTCATGGCAGTGCGAACACGAAGAGTTCTCCTCCCCAACTGGTCCACTTGGCAAGCCCCGGGAGCGTGGTCCCGCGTTCGCGCACGTCGTAGGGCAAGTTCACCGCCACATCGCCGGCGATCAACAGACCCATGTCGCCGCCGATGCCCGCGTACACGGCCACGTATTGCTTGCCATCAGGGCCGGTATACGTCATCGGATTGCCGACGACCCCCGATCCGACCTTGAACTTCCACAGCGGCGTCCCGGTCTTCGCGTCCACGGCCTTGAACCAACCATCGAGCGTGCCGTAGAAGGCGACGCCGCCCTTCGTCACGAGCACGCCGCTCCAGAGCGGGAAAGGCTCCTTGATGCCCCACGCCTTGGTCCCGGTACTCGCATCCCACGCGATGAACTCGCCACCGAAACCGCCGGGCCCCTGCTTCTCGGGCGCGTCCGCTCCGATGTACGGCGTGCCGGGGATGTAACTGACCGGTCGCGCCTTGAAGTCCATGCACAGGTTGACCGTCGGTACGTAGAAGAGTCCCGTCTGCGGGCTGAAGGCGGCAGGCTGCTGATTCTTTCCCCCCTCAAGGCTCGGGCAGATGTTGGTCACCTGCCGCTCCCCCTCGGTCGTCTTGTCCGGATTGACGATCGGCCGCCCGGTCTTGAGATCGATCCCCTTGGCCCAATTCACGTTCACGAACGGCTCGGCCAGGATCACCTCGCCTGTGCCGCGATCGACCGTGTACGCGAAACCGTTGCGATCGAAGTGCACGAGCGCCTTGCGCGGCGTTCCCTTGACGGTCAAGTCGACGAGAATGTTCTCGTTGACCGCGTCGTAGTCCCACATGTCGTGGGGCGTGACCTGCAGCACCCAGCGGAGCTTGCCCGTGTCCGCATCCCGCGCCATGATCGCGCAGGTCCACTTGTTGTCACCGGGACGCTTCGATTCGTTCCAGGGGCCGGGGTTGGATGTGCCGTAGTAGATCAGGTTGAGCGCCGGATCGTACGAGACCCATCCCCACGCGACGCCGCCGCCCTGTTTCCAGCTGTCACCAATCCAAGTGCTCACTCCAAGGTTGGCGCCGCGATCATGCGCGTAGAACGGGGCAAAGCTCGAGTCGATCATCACGTCCTTGTCGGGACCGACATTGTACGCGCGCCACAGCAGCTTGCCCGTGCGCGCGTCGAGTGCGCCCACCCAGCCGCGCACCCCCATCTCGCCGCCGCTCGAGCCCACCATGACTTTCCCCTTCACCACGATCGGCGCCATCGTGATCGTCTCGCCAAGGCTGACGTCGCCCATCCGCGTCCTCCAGACCTGCTCGCCCGTGGCCGCGTTGACCGCCACCGTATGCCCGTCGAGCAGGTTGTAGATCACGAGCCCCTCGAAGAATGCCGCCCCGCGATTGACCACGTCGCAGCAGGCACGCCCGGCCGCCGCCTGCGCGTTCTCGGGACGGAAGCGCCACTTGAGCGGCTGCCCCTCGGTCTTGAGATCGATCGCGTAGGCGACGTTCGGGAAGGGGGTGATCACGTACATCGTGTTGTCGATCACGAGCGGTTGGCCTTCATGCCCGCGCAACGTGCCCGTCGAGAAGGCCCATGCGACGTGCAGTCCCTTCACGTTGCTGGCCGTGATCTGGTCGAGCTCCGCATATCGCGAGTTGCTGTAGTCGCCACCCGGCATCGGCCATTCACCGATGGGACCGGGACGCGGCACGGCGATGCGCGCCCCCGCCTGTTGGGCGCTGCTGGCCGCTGCGCTTGCGGCCGCAACAGCATTCGCCTCCGCACCATCGGTGCGGGCGCCGCTGCCCTTGTCGGCACAGGCGAGGATCGCTGCCATCACGAGGGCCGAACCGCAGGGCCGAAACAGGAGACGCGCGGTGTGCGCAGGACGGGCGTCCGACATGAGATCCGGGGCGGAGGGGTGGCGGTGCTCCCGTAGGTTGGCGGCTGGCGCGCCGCCGCGCCAGCGGGCGCAGAGGCCCGCTGACGGCGCGCGGGGGTGCCGGTATACCTTTCTCCCATGTCCATGCGCGAAAAATTGGAGCTCCTCGAGCGCCGTCGCGCCGAGTCCGAGCTGGGAGGCGGTCCGGAACGCATCAAGGCGCAGCACGCAAAGGGGAAGCTGTCCGCCCGTGAGCGTCTCGACGTGCTGCTCGATGAGGGGTCATTCGTCGAACTTGACCGCTTCGTCACCCACCGATCGCACGACTTCGGCATCGAAGCACAGCAGGTATACGGTGACGGCGTGGTCACCGGCTCCGGTCGGATCAACGGGCGCCCCGTGTACGTGTTCTCGCAGGATTTCACGGTCTTCGGCGGCTCGCTCTCCGAATCGTTCGCCGAGAAGATCTGCAAGGTCATGGATCTGGCGGTCCGCAACGGATGCCCGATCATCGGTCTCAACGATTCCGGCGGCGCACGCATCCAGGAAGGGGTCGTGTCGCTCGGCGGCTACGCCGAGATCTTCCTGCGCAACACCCTCGCCTCAGGCGTCAGTCCGCAGATCTCCGCCAGTCTCGGCCCCTGCGCGGGCGGCGCCGTGTACTCGCCGGCGATCACCGATTTCATCTACATGGTGAAGGGGACGAGCTACATGTTCGTCACCGGGCCGAATGTCGTGAAGACGGTGACGCACGAGGACGTCACCATGGAGCAGCTGGGCGGCGCGGACACCCACGCCGGCACGAGCGGGGTCGCGCACTTCAGCCATGATTCAGAACTGGCGTCGCTGCAGGCGATTCGCGAACTGATGCGCTACATCCCGCAGAACAACCTCGGGGAACCGCCGCGCGGCGCCGGCACCGATCCACGCGATCGGCGCGATGAGGCGCTGCTGGACATCGTGCCTGATCATCCGAACAAGCCGTACGACATGCACGACGTGCTCCGGCGCGTCATCGACGACGGCGAGTTCTACGAGGTGCAACCGGACTACGCGGGGAACATCCTCTGCGGCTTTGCGCACCTCGGCGGGCATTCCGTCGGCATCGTCGCGAACCAACCGGCGGTGCTGGCCGGGGTGCTCGACATCAATGCGTCGGGCAAGGCGGCGCGCTTCATCCGCTTCTGCGACGCCTTCAACATTCCGGTCGTCACCTTCGAGGACGTACCGGGCTTCCTGCCGGGTGTCGCGCAGGAACACGGCGGCATCATCAAGCACGGCGCCAAGCTGCTCTATGCGTACTGTGAAGCGACCGTGCCCAAGCTCACGGTGATCACGCGCAAGGCCTACGGCGGCGCCTACGACGTCATGAGCTCGAAGCACATCCGCGGTGACTACAACGTGGCGTGGCCGACAGCCGAGATCGCGGTGATGGGACCGAAGGGGGCGGTGGAGGTTCTCTTCCGGAAGGAAATCGCCGAGAGTGCGGATCCCGCTGCGGCCACGGAGGCGCGCGTGGCCGAGTACACCGCCAAGTTCGCCAACCCGTACGTGGCGGCGTCGCGCGGGTATCTCGACGACATCATCGATCCGCGCGACACGCGGCCGCGGTTGATCCAGGCGCTCGACTCGCTCTCGACCAAGCGTGATCGCAATCCATCGAAGAAGCACGGGAATATCCCGCTGTAGCTGGAGAGGGATTTGGAGATCTGGAGAGGTGCGGGGGTGGGAGACACAGAACACACAGAGACGCACAGAGAAGGCAGCGCAGCCAGCGCCGTGCTGCACACCATGAACCCGGCAGATCTCGACTGATGGCCACGGCACGGCCCCATGTCCCGGCTCTCGCGCTCGCACCGCCATCACCTCCACGAATCACGCCACCCAGCCCGTCCTCTGTGATCCTCGGTGTGCTCGGTGTCTCCCACCCCCGCACCTCTCCAGACCTCCATAACCCCTCCCGAAAGCCCGACAGCCCGACACCACGCACGACCGAACCACGCCATCACCCCCTCATGTTCTCGAAGCTCCTCGTCGCCAACCGCGGCGAAATCGCCCTCCGCATCATCCGCGCCTGCCGGGAACTCGGCGTGCGCTCCGTGGCGGTCTACTCCGACGCCGACGCGCAGGCGCCGCATGTGCGCGAGGCCGATGAGGCCGTGCGCATCGGACCCGCCCCGTCGAGTGAGAGCTATCTCAAGGGCGATCTGATCATCGACGTGGCCAAGCGGGTGGGCGCCGAGGCCATTCATCCCGGCTACGGCTTCCTGAGCGAACGCGAGTGGTTCGCACGGGCCGTGCGGGAGGCGGGGCTCGTGTGGGTCGGCCCGCCAGCCGAAGCCATCGCCGCCATGGGCAGCAAGACGGCGGCGCGCACGCTCGCCATCGCCGCAGGGGTTCCGGTGGTGCCGGGCACCGCGCAGGGCCTGGTCGACGCCGACGAGGCTCGGGCCATCGCGGCACGGTACGGATATCCGGTGCTGCTCAAGGCGGCCGCAGGCGGCGGGGGCAAGGGGATGCGGATCGTGCGCGCCGACGGCGACATGGCGGCAGCACTCGAATCCGCGCGCTCCGAGGCCCGCAAGGCGTTCGGCGACGATGCCGTCTACGTCGAGAAGTACATCGAGGGGCCGCGCCACGTGGAGATTCAGGTGCTCGCGGATCAGCACGGCCACTGCATTTCCCTCGGCGAACGGGAGTGCTCGGTGCAGCGACGGCACCAGAAGATGATCGAAGAAGCGCCGTCGATCGCGGTGAGCCCGGAGTTGCGTCTGCGCATGGGAGCGGTTGCGGTCGCCGCGGCCAAGGCCGCCGGGTACGTGAACGCCGGCACGTGCGAGTTCCTGCTCGATCGGGACGGGAACTTCTACTTCCTCGAGATGAACACGCGCATCCAGGTGGAGCATCCGGTCACCGAGCTGGTGACGGGACTCGACCTCGTGCAGTGGCAGATCCGCATCGCCGCCGGCGAACCGCTCCCGTTCACGGAGTCGCTCGTGCCGCGCGGGTGGGCCATCGAGTGCCGGATCACCAGTGAAGACCCCTCCAACGGCTTCCTGCCGAGCACAGGGCGCATCGCGCACCTGCACGTGCCGGGTGGTCCGGGGGTGCGGTGGGACAGTGGCATCGAGACCGGGAGCGACGTCGGCCTCTTCTACGATCCCATGCTCGCCAAGTTGATCGTGCACGCCGCCACGCGCGAGCAGGCGATCGCCCGCATGCATCGCGCACTGCTGGAGCTCACGATCGACGGCATCGAGACGTCGCGCGAGTTCCACCTGCGCGTGATGGAGCATCCGGACTGGCAGTCGGGGAACATTTCGATCCAGTGGCTCGAGCAGCATCTCGACGAGATCGCGACCCCGCAGGCACCGCGCGCCACGGTGGTGGCCGCCGCCGTGGCGGCTGCCCTCATCGCGGATCGCGATCGGCATGCGCGCACCGGACCCGCCGGCGCGAGCACCTCAACTCGCGCGACCGTGGCGAGCGCCGCTCCCGGCAGCGCGTGGCGGCAGGCCGCATTGCGCGACGGGATGCGATAGGTGCCACGCAGTGCCGCGGTGCCTCGGGAGGCGATGGCATCGCCCATGACCGTCACGCTCGACATCCAGTCGATCGGCGCCGGGGGCGTGGGCGTCGCGCGCACCGACGGGCGCGTGGTGTTCGTGCCACGCACGGCACCGGGTGACCTGGTCGAGGTCACGCTCGATCCCGCGGCTGACGATGCGCGGTTCCACACGGGACGCGTGAGCCGGGTGATCACGAACGGCCCCGGCCGCGTCGCACCGGCATGCGCGCATTACTCCGCGGACGACTGCGGTGGATGCCAACTGCAGCATCTCGGAATCAGCGCACAGAGTGACGCCAAGGCGGGCATCATCCGCGATGCGTTCCAACGGATCGGCAAGCGACCACTCGCGGCGCCACCCGACATTCACCTGGGCCCGTCACCGTGGCGGTACCGACGCTCGCTGTCACTGCACTTTCGACCGCTCGGCGGGGGAGCATGGCGTGCCGGGCTGCACGCCTACCACACCCCGGGCGCCATCTTCACGTTGGATGACTGCCTGATCACGCGCGAACCCGTCGTGGCGGCGCTCAAGGCCGTCGTTGCCGCTGGCGTGCACCTGCCGCTGTGGGACGGACTGCGCATCACCGCCCGCGAGACCCCCTCGGGCGTGGCGCTCATGATCGAGGGCGCCGAGCAATGGCGCCCCGCGGATGCCGAGGCGCTGCTCGCAGCGGTTCCCGCCGTGAGCGCCATCTGGTGGCATCCGCATCGCAGCCGCCGCCGCCTGATGGCCGATCGCCGCACGCACGCGGAGCCTGGCGCGTCGTTTGCACAGGTGAACGCCGAGGTGGCCGCACTGCTCCGCACGCACCTGCTCGAACGGGCGCGCGCCTTCGCACCGCGCACGGTGGTCGACGCGTACGCGGGATCGGGGGAGACGGCGGTGCCGCTCGCCATGTGGGGCGCCCGGGTGACCGCGATCGAACTCGATGCCGAGGCCTCGCGCTGGTGCGCCGCGCGCCTGCCGGCGGGATCGACGTCCATCGCGGCGCGCGTGGAAGACGCGCTCCCGCAGGCGCTCCCGGCGGACGTGGTGATCGTGAACCCGCCGCGCGATGGCCTGGCAGCGAAGGTCACCGCAGCGCTCGCTGCGGCGGCCGCCACGACCCGCGCGATCCTCTACGTGAGTTGCAACCCCGCCACGCTGGCCCGCGATGTCGGCCGTCTCGGCGGCTGGCGCGTGTCGCACCTCAATGCCTTCGACATGTTCCCGCAGACTGCGCATGTCGAAACCGTCTGTGAACTGGTACCGGAGACCTCGTCATGAAGTACATCGTGCAGGTGGGGGCCGAGCGCGTCGAGGTCGTGATCGACGGCGCAGACGTGCTCGTCGAGGGGGTACCGGTCCGCGCGCACCTGGCCGACGTGCCGGGCTCACCCGTCCGGCTTGTGACGATCGACGACGACGTGCATCGCGTGGTGGCCCGCCGCGGTGCCGAGCGCGGCGCGTATGCGCTGCGGATGGACGGCTGGCGGTTCGACGTCGATGCCCTGGACGAGCGCAGTCGCGCCATCCGCGACCTGTCCGCCGCGAGTGCGGCGGCCAAAGGCCCCGCGCCGCTGGTCGCTCCCATGCCGGGGCTCATCGTCCGTGTCACCGTGCAGCCGGGGGACGTCGTGATCCCGGGGCAGGGTCTCGTGGTGATGGAAGCGATGAAGATGGAGAACGAGCTCAAGGCGGCCAGCGCCGGAACCGTGGTGCGCGTGCTGGCGGTGCCGGGGACCGCCGTGGAGAAGGGAACCCTCCTCGTCGAACTCGCGTAAGGCCCGTTCGCCCTACGGTGTGTGTGCGGCCGTCATCGTCGAGAGACGATCGACCAGCGCATTCAACTCGAACGGCTTGATCAGCACCTGATCCGGGTGCCACGGGGCGTCAGGTGCCGCCTCGAACGAGCGGCCGGCATGCCCCGTCATGCAGAGCACGGCGGGTCGAACGCCGTGCGAGCGGATCCGCTCAGCCAACTCGATCCCGCCCAGACGCGGCATCACGATGTCCGTGAGCACCACGTCGACCTCCCACTCGTGCTCGGCGAGCGTCGAAAGTGCTTCGAGGCCATCGCGTGCCGCGTGCACCCGATAGCCGCGTCGCTCGAGGAAGCGTGCAATCGACAGGCGCAACGCATCCTCGTCATCGACCACGAGGATGACTCGCGGCGCCGCCGCCACCGGGAGCGCGATCGAGGCGGACGCGCGCGCAGGAGCACCGGTCGCCTTCGGCAGCCGCACGTTCATGCGCGTGCCGGCCCCGGGAAGTGAATCCACGCTGATCTCGCCCCCCGCCTTGGTGACGATGCCATACACGGTCGCCAGACCAAGCCCCGTGCCGCGTCCTCGCGGCTTGGTGGTGAAGAACGGCTCGAAGATGCGGGCGCGCGTCGCCGCGTCCATCCCGGTGCCGGTGTCGCCGACCCGGAGGACCACGTGCCCCTGTTCGGACCACGCCTCGAGACGGATCACGCCACCGTCGGGCATCGCGTCGCGCGCATTGATGACCAGGTTGAGGATCACCTGCTCCAGCTGGCCGCGATCCACCAGCACCATGGCGCCCGCGGACGGCATGTCGGCCCGCAACTCGATTTCCCGGGGCAGGAGGCGTCCCATCATGGGCGTCATCGCGGTGACGACCTCCGCGATGTTGACGAGTGTCGGGGCGGCCGCTTCGCCACGACTGAACTCGAGCAGCTGACGGGTGAGCGTGGCCCCGCGGCGGGCGGCGTCCTCGATGTCCTGCGCCTCGGGGCCGGGCGCGGTTTCACGGAGGAGCTGCGCGTTGGCAAGCACCGCCGCGAGAATGTTGTTGAAGTCGTGCGCGATGCCGCCCGCGAGGGAGCCGATCGCCTCCAGCTTCTGCGACTGGCGGAGCTGCTCCTCGAGTCGCTCCCGTTCGCTCACGTCGCGGACGTTGAGCACGATGCCGTGAATCGCGGGATCACCGGTGAGGTCGGTCAGGAACCCTTCCACGTCGCGCCAACTGCCGTCGGCGCCCATGCGCCAGTTCGCGGCGCGGATCGGCGTGTCCGGGCCGATGTCGAGGAGCATCGTACCGACGCGCGCGCGATCGGCTGGGTGCACCACCGCGAGGAGGTCACCCTCGGTCAAGGTCGCCGTCCCCATGCCGAGCTGGTGCGGCGCCGACGGGCTCGTGTAGGACAATCGACCCGTGCGATCACACACGAAGGTCATGTCGTGCGAGTTCTGGACCAGCGACCGGAAGCGCGCATCGCCCTGGGCCCGGGCCGTGGCGAGCTGGCGGTTCTGCCGGCGCAGGTCGGCCTGTCGTGCGACTTCGAGGCCCACGACCATCACGGTGGCCGCGAGCAGCACGATCTCGTCGAGCGCGCGATTGCGCGCCGTCTCGATCACGAGCGGCACGAGGACCAGCCCCAGCGCCGCAAGCGGCCACCATGAGGCGCGCGCGGTGATGGGCCGCTCCTCGGGAGCGGTCACGTCGATCGATCGCCGATGCATCATCGGTGCCGCGGCCAGCAGCACGTAGGCGAGCGAGAGCGGAACGTCCGACAAGGCGCCGGTGTGGTACTGCCCCGTCAGTTGGAGCGGCCCCATCCAGGTATCGCCCACCGCGAAGGCGCCCATCGCTCCCGCCAGCAGCCACATGCTGGGGCGGGCGTCGCGGTCCTGCTCGGCACGGGCGACGGTCCAGCTGGCATACGCCAGCACGAAGTCGCCGCCCATCGTCATGAGGACGATGATCGTCTCGCCGATGTCGGCGCGATCGAGGACCGGCGTGTAGACCCAGGCGAGATACCAGGTGAGCGCCACGGCGCCGGTCGTGATCACGGCGGCGTCCAACCAGCGACGCCGCGCCTCCGCCCGGAGTCGCCGAGCGGTGGGAAAGACGGACAGTGCGGTCATGACGAACGGGTAGTACAGGAGCATGGCCGCGCTCGACCACAGCGGTACCTGGGCGCTGGGTCGGCCCCCGCCAAAGAACAACCAGCGGATGTTGGTCAGGGCGTTGATCGAGAGCCCGATCGCCAGCAGGCGCCAGGCGGTGCGCGACTCCGATGCGAGCGTATCCCGGCGCGCGGCGCTCCACGCGGTGGCGGCACAGGCCCACGGGTAGGCGAGGAAGAGCAGGTCGTTGAGCTGCGGGTTGGCGGCCGCGCCCCCGATCAGGACCCAGCCGGCATAGGCGATCCAGAGCAGGCCGAATCCGGCGAGTGCGCGTTGGACAGTCGTCATTGGGGCGAAACGTTAGTCGCAGGACCACCCGTGCGCCGCCGGATTGTGGGACGGTTGACCTCGGCTAACCTCCTGTCTATCTTGCAGTTCTGTCCAAAAACGCCCTGCCAAGGGCGTCCCGAGACCCGGGTTGCATTCCGCACCGGTGAGGGCGCAGTTATTTCCGGCATTACTGGTTCAACCACCCGCATGCGCAGCACTTACACTGCGACGCCAAGCGACATTCAGCACGACTGGTACATCGTCGATGCCGAAGGAATGGTCCTGGGTCGCCTCGCCACCGAAATCGCGCGGATCATTCGCGGCAAGCACAAGGCGATGTACACGCCCCACATGGACACGGGCGACAACGTCATCGTCATCAATGCCAGCAAGGTGAAGGTCACCGGCCGCAAGGCGGAGCAGAAGACCTACTTCGCCTACTCCGGCTACATGGGACACGAGAAGCACATTCCCTTCGCGTCCATGCTCGCCAAGCACCCCGAGCGCGTGATCGAGAAGGCGGTCCACGGCATGCTGCCCAAGACGGCCCTTGGCCGCCAGAAGCTCCGGCTCAAGCTCCGCGTGTACGCGGGCGCCGAGCACCCGCATGTCGCCCAGGCCCCCAAGACGCTCACCTTCGGCAAGGACGGGAAGTAAGCCATGTCGGACATCATTCACACGATTGGCCGCCGCAAGGAAGCGGTGGCGCGCGTCTACCTCCGCCCGGGCTCGGGCAAGTGGGAGATCAACGGTCGCACGCTCGGCGACTATTTCCCGCGGCCGTCGCTCGTGACGGCCATCCAGCAGCCGATGGCGATCACCGATACGGTCGGCCGCTTCGATGTCATGGCGACGATCGAAGGCGGCGGTCAGACGGGCCAGGCCGGCGCGCTCCGCCTCGGCGTCGCCCGGGCGTTGGTCGTCGTCGACGAGGCCAACAAGCCGAAGCTGCGCAATTTCGGACTCCTCACGCGCGACGCTCGCGCGGTCGAGCGCAAGAAGCCGGGCCGTCCCAAGGCTCGCAAGCGGTTCCAGTTCAGCAAGCGCTAGTCCTTACCCATCCCGCACGCGTCCCGAGTTCCCCTGGGGGTGCCGCCCACTACCGGGCGGTCGCAGGGGGACCACGACGGACGCGGACGACCAACCCAGGATCACGACCAGATGGCTCAGCCGACCCTCGAACAACTCCTCGCCGCCGGTGTCCACTTCGGACACCAGACGCGTCGGTGGAATCCCAAGATGCGCCGCTTCATTTTCGCGGAACGCAACGGGATCCATATCATCGATCTTCAGAAGACGATCCGTCAGCTCGAAATCGCGCAACAGCTCGTGCGCGAAGTCGTGATGAAGGGCGAGAACGTCCTCTTCGTCTGCACCAAGCAGCAGCTGGCCGCCATTGTCGCCCAGCAGGCGGCCGCCTGCGGCGCGATGCACGTGACCGAGCGCTGGCTGGGCGGGCTCATGACCAACTTCCAGACGGTCAAGAAGCAGCTCAAGCGCCTCAAGGAGCTCGAGGCCGGCTCCGAGGAGGGCGGTGACTTCGAGAACTACACCAAGAAGGAACAGCTCCTGATGAGCCGCCAGCGCGACAAGCTGGCCAAGAACCTCTCGGGCATCAAGAATCTGACGCGCCTCCCCGGGCTCATGTTCGTGATCGACTCGAAGAAGGAGCGCATCGCCGTGACCGAGGCCAACAAGCTCGGCATTCCGATCGTCGCCATCTGCGACACCAACTCCGACCCGGATCTCATCACGGTGCCGATCGCCGGCAACGACGACGCGATTCGCTCGGTCGAACTCATCGCGCAGGCGATCGCCGATGCGATCACCGAGGCCCGTCGCGAGGCCCCCTCGCGCGACGACCGCGACGAGTCCGAATCGTTCACGTACTCCTCCGATCGTGGCGCCGAGCCCGCGGGCGAGGACGACAAGCGCAAGCGTCGCCGCCCCCGCCGTCGTCGGGCCAAGCCCGAGGCGATCGCCGCCCGACTCAAGGGTGGTGAAGAGGGAGCGGCCGACGCTCCCGCTGATGCGGCCGACGCCGGCGCGGACGACACGGCCGCCGAGTAAGGTCGGCGCCGTTCTGATGCTTCATCCCGACGCCGCCGGCCCTCGCAAGCTGGCGGCGTTGCCACACCAACCGCAGGACTCTCCAGAGTGAGCACCACCATGGTCACCGCCAAGGACGTCGCTGAGCTCCGGGCCCGCACCGGCGCCGGCATGATGGATTGCAAGAAGGCCCTCGATGAAGCGCAGGGCAACATGGACCTCGCCGTCGAACTCCTGCGCAAGCGCGGGATCGCCAAGGCCGAGAAGCGCACCGACCGTCAAGCGAGCGAGGGGCAGATCGCCCTCATCGTCGCGCCCGACGGCCAGTCGGGCTCCCTCATCGAGGTCAACTCCGAGACCGATTTCGTGGGGCGCAACGACGAGTTCGTCGCCTTCTCGAAGGCGGTCGCCGAGCACGTCGCCCTCGACGACAACGTCAACGGCGTCGTGCACGTGGGCGCCGACGGGCAGTTGCTGGACGCCAAGTGGAAGCATGACGGCAGCCGCACCGTCGGCGAGGTCGTGAAGGGCGTCTCGGCCAAGACGGGCGAGAACGTGGTGCTGCGTCGTGTCGCACGCTTCAGCACCGACGGCACCATCGGGTCCTACCTGCATCACAACGGCAAGGTTGCCGTGCTCGTGGAACTCGCGGGCAAGGGACCGGCGGTGGACCAACTGGCCAAGACGGTCGCCGAGCACATTGCCGCCGGGGTACCGGCGGTGCCGGTGGCCGTCAACCGCGAGGAGGTCTCGGCCGAGCTCGTCGACCGCGAGCGTCGCATCTTCACCGAGCAGGCCGCTGCCAGCGGCAAGCCGGCGAACATCATCGAGAAGATGGTGGACGGCCGCATCGCCAAGTATTTCGGCGAAGTGGTCCTGCTCGAGCAGCCCTGGGTCCGGGACGACAGCAAGACCATCGGCGGGCTGGTGAAGGAGGCGGGGGCCGGGGTGACCATCCGTCGCTTCGCCCGCTTCCAGATGGGCGAGGCGTAAGCGGCCATGTCCGGCGCATATCAGGTGCCGGTCGCGAGTCTGGAGCTCAAGTACCCGCGCGTCCTCCTCAAGATTTCCGGGGAGGCGCTTGCGGGGGACAAGGGGTTCGGGCTCGACTTTGACACGATCAGCCGGTTGGCCGGTGAGATCCGCGCGATCGTGGCGATGGGCGCAAGCGTGGGGCTGGTGATCGGCGGCGGCAACATCGTCCGCGGCTCGCAGCTCTCGAAGATGGGCATGGACCGCGTGGCGGCGGACTACATGGGCATGCTGGGGACCGTCATCAACGCCCTCGCCATGCAGGATGTGCTGGAGCGCGAAGGGATCGACACGCGCGTCATGACCGCGATCCGCATGGAAGAGCTCGCGGAGCCGTACATCCGGCGGCGCGCCTTGCGCCATTTCGAGAAGGGGCGCACCGTGATCTTTGCCGCCGGCACGGGCAATCCGTACTTTTCCACCGACACGGCGGCAGTGCTTCGCGCGATCCAGATCAAGGCCGGGGTGATCATCAAGGCCACGGGCGTGGACGGCATCTTCACCGCCGACCCACGCAAGGATCCCTCCGCGAAGATGTACGAGACGCTGAGCTACCGCGACGTCATCGGCGAGGAGCTCGGCGTGATGGACCAGACCGCGATCACGTTGTGCAAGGAGAATTCGCTTCCCCTGATCGTCCTGAACATCCACCAACCGGGCGCGGTCGCGGCGGCGTTGCGCGGTGATCGCGTCGGAACCCTCGTCTCATGACACCCACCGAGCAGATCAAGAAGGACGCGAAGCTCCACATGGAGAAGTCGCTGGACGTCACCAAGAAGGAGATTGGTGGCATCCGTTCCGGCAAGGCGTCGCCGAACCTCCTCGATACCGTGCGCGTCGAGGTGTACGGCCAGTTCCTGCCGCTCAATCAGGTGGCGAACATCGCCGCCCCGGAGCCACGCCTGCTCCTCGTCACCCCGTGGGACAAGGGGAATGCGAAGGCCATCGAGAAGGCGATTCGCGAAGCCGAACTCGGACTCGATCCTGCGCAGAACGCGGGGGTGATCCGCGTCCCGCTCCCGTCGCTCAACGAGCAGCGCCGCAAGGAGCTCGTGAAGGTCGTGCACAAGCTCGCCGAAGAAGGCCGCGTGGCGGTGCGCCACACGCGCACCGACGCCCGCGAGAAGCTGAAGAAGCTCTCGGGCATCTCCGAGGACGACGTCAAGCACGCCGAGAAGGACCTGCAGAAGCTGCATGACGAGTTCATCCACAAGGTGGACGACCTCCTCAAGGCGAAGGAAGCCGAACTGATGGAAGTTTGACGGTGACGCGCACGCGCCACCGCCATCCGCGCGCACGCCGATCCGCGTCGCGCTGATCATGCAATCTCAGTTCGTGGTACGGCTCCTGACCGGGCTCGTCGCCGCACCCGCGGTGGTGCTGGCGGCGTGGCTCGGAGGCATCTGGTGGGCCGGGTTGATCGGCCTCACGTCGGCCATTGGCACGTGGGAGCTGTACCGGATGGCGCGCGCCGATGGCACGGCGCCGATCGCCTGGATCGGGATTCCCGCCAGTTTCGCGATTCCGATCCTGGTGCATGGCGCATTCCGCGACTGGTTCTACGTCCCCGTGAGTGCCGGCGTGGTCGGGATGCTGGCCGTCTTTGCCGCCCTCCTGCTCACGCGCTCGACGGGCGAGAAGCCGCTCGCCTCCGGCGCGGTCACGGTGCTCGGCGTCCTGTACACGGCCGGCACGCTGAGCTTCGCGTACGGTATCCGCTATCACCCGTACGTCATCGGCGCGGCGGCGGGTACCGCGTTGGCGGTGCTGCCCATCTGGATGACCTGGTCAACCGACACGGGGGCGTACCTGTTCGGCCGGATCTTCGGCGGCCGGAAGCTCATGCCGAGTGTGAGCCCGGGAAAGACCGTGTCCGGGGCCATCGGCGGGCTGCTGAGCACGATCCTCATGGCGTTCGCGTATATCCACTTCGTCCTGCAGCCACTGGCCGAGATCCGCATGACGGTGGGCGGCACCATCGCGTTCGCCCTGCTCACGTCGGTGGCAGCGCAAATCGGCGACCTCGTCGAGAGCCTGCTCAAGCGCGAAGCCGGGGTGAAGGACTCGTCGGGGATCTTCCCGGGACATGGCGGCGTCCTCGACCGGCTCGACTCGATGTTCTTCGTCATCCCGATCACGTACCTCGTGCTCCCCTGGTTTCTGGTCGCGATTCCGCTCGGGATTCAATGATCGGCGTCGCCGTCCTTGGCTCGACGGGTTCCATCGGGACGACCGCGCTTCGCGTCCTGGAGCGCCAGCGGTCGCACTATCGCGTCACGGCGCTGACTGCGCACTCGAGCCAAGGTCTGCTGACCGAACAGGTGGCGCGCTGGCAACCGGGCTTCGTGGGGCTCGTGCAGCGCGGGACCGCGCATCCGGCGGAGTGGCACTCCGGTCCGGAGTGTCTGGTCGCGGCCGCGCAACGCGACGACGTGCAGGTGGTCCTCAATTCGGTCGTGGGCGCGGCCGGGCTCGACGCGACCTTGGCGGCGCTCGAGTGCGGCAAGCGCGTGGCGCTCGCCAACAAGGAGACGCTGGTCATGGCCGGCGCGCTCGCCCTGGCGGCTGCCCGGCGGGGCGGGGGCGAGATCGTCCCGGTCGACAGCGAACATTCGGCGATTCTGCAGTGCATCGGCGCGCGGCCGGTGGCCGAAGTGCGTCGGCTGATCCTGACGGCCAGTGGCGGACCGTTCCGTCAGTGGACGCGGGCGCAGCTCGAAGAGGCCACGCTCGCGGACGCACTCAAGCACCCGACGTGGAACATGGGGCGCAAGATCACCGTAGACAGTGCAACGCTGGCGAACAAGGCGCTCGAGGTCATCGAGGCGCATGTCTTGTTCGGCATCCCGTACGAGCGGATCGAGGTCGTGGTCCATCCCCAGAGCGTCGTGCACAGCATGGTCGAGTTCGTGGATGGAAGTGTCCTGGCGCAGGTTGGGCAGCCGACGATGGAAATCCCGGTGCTCTACGCGCTCACGCATCCCCATCGCGTTCCGGACCAGGGGATTCCCGCGTTCGACCCGGTGAAGATGAGTCCGCTCACCTTCGAGCCCGTTCGACTCGATGACTTTCCCGCCCTGGCGCTCGGCCGAGAGGCCGGGATGGCGGGGGGAGCGGCTCCGGCCGTGTTCAATGCCGCCAATGAGGCGGCCGTGGCCCTGTTCCTCGAGGGAAAGATCCGATTCATGGCCATTCCTGCTGCCATCCGTTCCGCGCTCGATGCGGTCGGGGGCGCGCCCTCAGATTCACGCGCCGCGTTGGGTGAGGCCGATGCCCGGGCCCGCGCGCATGTTCGGGAGCACTTCGCATGCTGACCTGGCTCGCGCCGCTTGTCGTCTTCGGGGTCGTGGTGTTTGTCCACGAACTCGGTCACTTCATTGCGGCCAAACTCACCGGGGTCTACGCGCCCGTGTTCTCCCTCGGTTGGGGCAGCAGGGCCTGGGGAAAGAAGATCGGAGAAACCGACTACCGGATCTCGTGGCTCCCGATCGGCGGCTATGTCCGCATGGCGAGCCGCGAAGACGAGACCATGTCGAAGATCGAAGGTGGCGGTGAAGCACCACTCCCGGACGGCGCCGCCGGTGCCGCAGCGTTGGCCGACTCGGGACACGCCAAGGGGTTGAACCCCGTGCAGTTCGATCCGTCGGCGCTCGCGCCGTTCGGTCCCAGGCCCGTGCCGTCGGATCGCTGGTTCGAGAGCAAGGGGCTGCCCGCGCGACTCGTCATCATGCTCGCGGGCGTGACGATGAACTTTGCGCTGACGATCGCGGTCTCGATCTCGATCTTCCTGTTCTACGGCCGCCCGTATCTGGCACCGGTGCTCAATGAAGTACTCCCGGGAAAGCCGGCCGCAGCGGCGGGCTTTCTGGCCGGCGACAGCATCGTGGCGGTGGCGGGATCGCCTGTTCGCGACTGGCCGGCCTTCGTGCAGAAGATTGCTGCGGCGCCGGGTAAGGTGCTGACCGTCGACATCATGCGCGCCGGTACCGCGCAGCAACTGACCGTCACGCCGGAGCCGACCCCCGGTACCGACGACGAGACGGGCGAAGCCACGACGATCGGCAAGATCGGTGCAGCCCCCAAGTCCGCGATCCGTCGCAACCCGGTGGCGTTCCCGGACGCCGTGGGCGAAGGGTGGCGCACCACCGTGGCCATGGGCGGTCAGGTGCTCAAGGTCTTGCGCGGCCTGCTGAGCGGAACCGTGAGCGTGAAGCAGCTCGGCGGTCCGCTCGCGATCGCGCAGAGCAGCGTCGAGGCGGCCAAGACCGGCGGACTCGAATCACTGCTGGTGCTGCTCGCCTTCCTGAGCATCAACATCGCCGTCCTCAACCTGCTCCCCATCCCGCTGCTCGATGGCGGACAGATCCTCATCAACATCGCGGAAACCGTGAAGGGGAGCGCGTTCTCCCCGCGCGTACGCGAGGGGTTCATGCGCGTCGGATTTGCGGCAGTGATGCTCCTCTTCGTGGTCGTGATGTGGAACGACCTCTCGCGCATCGTGGCCCGACTGATGAGCTGACGCGGGGATGCGCTACCGCCGGATGCCCATCGAAGTGGAGTCGCCCGAGCAGATCGGCTACGACGCCATTCGCTTCAACCTCGCGGAGAGTTCGATGCGGGACCGCACGGTCGCCGACCTGCGGCTCGACCTCGACCTCGGACACACCCTCCTGCTGTACGGTGATCACCGCGGACATCCGCAGTTGCGCGAACTGCTCGCGGCGGAGGGTGGATGCGCCCCCGATCAGGTGCTGCTGACGACCGGCGCCGCCGGCGCCCTGTTCATCGTCGCGACAACGCTCCTCGAGGCCGGCGATCATCTCGTGGTGTTGCGCCCCAACTACGCCACCAACATCGAGACACCACGCGCCATCGGTGCGCAGAGCACCTACGTCGATCTCAGTTTCGAACGCGGCTGGCAGTGGACGGTCGACCAGATCCTGTCGGCCATGACCGGGCGCACACGGCTCGTGAGCATCACCAGCCCGCACAATCCCACGGGCGTCGTGTTCGAGCGCGAGGCGCTGGCGCTCCTTGCAATGCGCGTCGCCGAACGCGGCGCCCATCTGCTGGTCGACGAGACCTATCGCGACCTGACGCTGACCGAGCCGTCCGCCTTCACCAGCGCCCTCGGCGAACACGTGATCAGCGTGTCGTCGTTGTCCAAGGCCTATGGCCTGCCGGGCCTCCGTCTTGGCTGGCTCATGACGCGAGACCACGCGCTCAACGAGCGATTCCTGGCCGCGAAGGAGCAGATCTTCATCTGCGGCGCCGTGCTCGACGAGGCCATCGCGTACCAAGTCTATCGGCGTCGCGCCGAGGAACGTCCACGCATCGCGGCCGCGGTCGCGGCGGGCCGAGGGATCGTGCGCGACTGGATCAGCGCCGAGCCTGCCATGGAGTGGGTCGAACCAGCGGGTGGCGTGGTGGCCTTTCCGCGAATCCGGCCCGAGTCGCCCGTCGACGTCGCTCGCTTCTACGCGAATCTCAACGGGCAACTCGGCACGTGGGTGGGCCCCGGTCACTGGTTCGAGCAAGACGACCGATACATGCGGATCGGGTTCGGCTGGCCGACCGAGGCGGAGCTGCGTGGCGGTCTCGATGCCATCAGCGCCGCGCTCCGCATCGCCGCGACGTAGCGCCACACGACCGGCACGGCGTCGTCACGACCGCCGTGGGATGTCGCGTCCGGGCGTGAACGCATGCAAATTGGCGGTGCCGACAACGGCGCGCGCCGCCTCCACCATCGATCGTGACCGCCATGCCCGCATTTCTCGTTCTCGCCGAGCCCCGGTCAGGTAGCCGGCACGAGTTCACGCAGACGCCGATCCGGATCGGGCGAGACCCGGAATTCGAGCTGGTGATCACCGGCGACGGTGCGGCCGTGGTGTCGGGAACGCACGCGGTGCTCGAGCATGACGGCAAGGCGTGGTCGGTCACCGATCTCGGCAGCCGCAACGGAACATGGCTCAACGGGACCCGCCTCGCCGCGAACGTGCGCACGCCGGTGTCAACGGGCGAAGTGCTGCAGCTTGGCGAGAGCGGCCCGCAGTTTCGCGTCGTCGCCACAGCGCCCAAGGTTGTCGCCGCCACCATGATCGAAAGCGCTGTGCCGCGCCCGGCGCCCGTGGTGCCCTCCGGCAAACCGCTGACCGCCTCGGCGACGCCGGGCGCCCCGTCACCCAGTGCCGGTGGTGCTGGCCCCGGCATGCGCACGATGGCGTTCGAGCGCACGCTCAAGGACGAGAAAGCCAAGTCATCCTCGCGCATGCGCTCGGTCGTGATCGGCGCGAGCGCCGTCGTGGTCGTGGCCGTCGGCAGCGTCGTGGCCTTCAGCAGAATGCAGGCCGCCAAGCGCGAGACGGCGCTTGCCGCGCGCGAGGCCGAAGTTGCGCGGCAGGCGCAGGTGAACGATTCGCTGCGCCTGCTCGTGACCGCCGAGGCCGACCAACTCCGCGCGCGCCTCACGGCCGCGGAGTCCGCCGGCGGCAACGGTGTCCTGCTCGACAGCCTGTCGCGCGCACTCAGCGCGGCCAACCAGCGATCGGCCGAGCTGGAGAGTTCGCTGCAGCGCGCCGAGCGTGCTGTGGCACTGCAGCAGTTCTCGTCCGACAGCGCACGCCGGTCGGGGCTGCTGGAGATCGAGCGCCTCAAGGGCGAGGTCGGCAAGGCGGCGGCCGTCAAGACAACGAGCGGCGCTCGTCAGCGCGACAGCTTGCAGAAGCGACTCGATGTGGTGCAGGCGCAGGCCACCGAGGCGTCGCAGCTCGACGCGAAGGTCAAGGCATCGGGCGCCAACCTCGCGCAGCTCGCCCAAGTCAACGGCGCCTCGATCGGCATCGTGACGGCGTTCTTCGGCACGAAGACCAGGAGCGCATCCGGCGTCGTTGTCAGCGCGACCGGCGTCATGGTCACGACGCGCTCGGCACTCCGCGACGGTGATGCCGAACCCGACAGCATCGAAGTCGCGCTCGGCGGAACCAAGACCAGGACGGCGGCCAGCGAGATCGCGGTCCCGGACGCGGGCGGACCGGACATCGGTCTCGTCCAGATCGACGAGTATGCCGGTCCGTTCGTGAAGAAGGTCGACTGGAAGGGCGCGTCGATCAAGGAGGGCGACGGCGTGGGCGTGATTGGCATGCCCGCCGGCGTCGCCGCGGGAACCGTCGCGCGGCCAACCATCGCGGCGGGGGTGCTCGGGGCGATCGCCAACGAGCAACTCGCCTACGACGCGACGACGTCGGTGGGTGCGCCGGGCGGCGCCATCTTCAACGCGGCGGGCGAGCTGATTGCGATCCATACCGGCAAGGGGGTGAAGGGACAGGTCGCGATGCTGCTCAAGCCGGCCCGCAAGCTCGTTCCCGACGACATGCGCAAGGAACTCGGCCTCTAGGGTGCGGCGCCCCTAGCGCCGTCGTGTGCAGCGTGAGAGGCTTCCGGCCTCATGCGAACGACTGACACACTCGTCATTGGCGGCGGCATCAGCGGGCTGACCTTCGCCGCGTGCAGCGCACGCGCGGGACGGCCCGCGCTCGTGGTGGAGGCCGAAGCGCGTGTGGGCGGCTGCCTGCAGTCGCCACGCACCGCGGACGGGTACTGGTACGAGCTCGGCGCCCACACCTGCTACAACTCGTACGTGGGCATGATCGAGATGCTCGAGGGGTGCGGCCTCGCCGAGCGGCTCGTGACGCGTGCGCCGACCAAGCTTCGTTTCCTTGTCGACGGGCGGATGGCGCCCGGCGCCAACCTGCTGGCGCTGCTGCGACGCTTCTCCTGGATCGAGCTCGCCTGGCATGTCCCGCGGCTGATCGGCGCCCGCAAGCAGGGCCATTCCGTCCGTGAGTTCTACGCCGGCATCGTCGGCGCGGAGAACTATCGCCGCACGCTCGGGCCCATGATGTCCGCCGTTCCGTCGCAGTCGGCCGATGACTTTCCCGCCGACATGCTCTTCAAGTCGCGCGGCAGCCGTCGCACCGACCTGCCCCGGAGCTTCACGTTGGACGGCGGGCTTGAGGTGGCGGCGCAACTGCTCGCCTCAGAGACGGGGGTATCCGTCATCACCGGAGCGCGGGCCGAGCGCATCGCCGCACAACCACACGGAGGGTTCGTCGCGACGCTCGCGGACGGTACGGTCATCGAGGCGGCCACGGTGGCCGTCGCCACTGGTCCGTCCGTCGCAGCACGCCTGCTCGGCGCCGTCGCGCCGGAGGCCGCCGGTACACTCGGGCGCATCCGCGAGGCCGTGTTGGACACGATAGCGGTGGTGTTGCCGCTTGCCGCGGTGTCCTGGCCCGTCACGATGTTTGCCGTACCGATCGACGACATGCTGCATTCGGTGGTCACCCGCGACTCCGTGCCCGATCCCCGGTACCGCGCGTTCACCTTTCACTTCAAGCCGGGGATCGCGCGGGAGGACCGCGTTGCGCGCATGGCCGCCATCCTCGGTGTGCGCCCCGACGCGCTCGGACCGATTGCGGAACGACAGGTCATGCTGCCGTCACCCGCTGTCGGACACGAAGCGCTCTGCCGCGAGCTCGATGCGTGGTTGGCCCGGCGTCCACTGGCGCTGATCGGCAACTACTTCGACGGCCTCTCGATCGAGGATTGCGTGCAGCGTGCGCGGGCCCAGTGGACGCGCGTTGCGCAAGGCGCCTGACCCCCCTCGCCGCGGGGTGCGAGATCGCTCATCATTCTTCCATGCATACCATGCTTCAACGTGGCGCTCGCGCGCTCGTGATGGTTCTTCTGGGCGCCTGCGCCCCCGGCTCGCCGGCTTCCGGTGTCAGCGATATCGCCGAGATCCCGATGCCGGTCCTCCGTTCTCCGCAGGGGAGGTCGCCCGTGATCGCGGCGGCCGGCGATCTCGTGTGCGCCCGAGCGATCGATGCCGCGTGGGAGTGCCGACACGATGACGTCGCCCGCCTCGTCGATGAGTTGGCGCCCGACGCCCTGCTGCTGCTCGGTGACATCCAGTACGAGGCAGGGGAACTCCGCCTCTTTCGCTCCGAGTTCGATCCATCGTTCGGGCGCTTCCGGTCGATCACGCGCCCGGTGCCCGGCAATCACGAGTATTCGACGCTGGGCGCGCGCGGCTATTTCGACTATTTCAACGGCGAAGACAGCACCGTCGGCATCGCGGGGCCCCGATCGCGAGGCTACTACAGCTACGACCTCGGGAACTGGCATCTGGTCGCGCTCAACAGCAATTGTGGCGACGTCGGCTGCGGACCCGGAAGCGCGCAGGAACGGTGGCTCCGGGCCGACTTGGCGCGGCACCCCACGCAATGCCTGCTCGCGTACGCCCATCATCCGCGGTTCACGTCCGGCTTGCACGGTGACGCGCGGGAGATGGCGACACTCTGGAACGCGTTGGCGGAATCGAACGCGGACCTGATGCTGGCGGGACACGACCACGAGTACGAGCGCCTGGCGCCGATGCGCGCCGATGGCACGGCCGATTCGGTAGCGGGGATTCGCAGCTTCGTCGTCGGCACCGGCGGCCGCAACATGCGCGCGTTCGGACGGATCCGGGCGAACAGTGAAGTGCGCAACAACGAGACGTTCGGCGTCCTGGCCGTGACGCTGGACTCGGCGAGCTACAGCTGGCGCTTTGTCGACGCGTCGACCCGCAAGTCGGTCGACGCCGGTACCGGGCGCTGCAAGGGACGCCCGCGGCCGAGCACGTGATCCTCGGCCGGGCCGCGCTGTGCCTTGCGTGGTGCACGGGGTGGCTCGGCGCGCAGCCCACGCCGGCATCGACAGCGCGGCCCCTCAGCGCCGCCATCGCCGAGGCTGACGCCCTCGTGCGCGCTGCGGTCGGGAAGAGCACGGCAGGGGCGGTCTTGCTCGTGGCGCAGCACGGTGTTGTCCGTCATCTGGCGGCATACGGGGCGGCGCAACGCCTCGACAGTGCTGGCGATCTGCTCCGCGAGCCACGCCCGATGCGCATCGACACGCGCTTCGATCTGGCGTCCGTGACCAAGGTCATGGCCACCACCATGGCGATCATGTTGCTCGTTGATCAGGCGCGCGTGGAGCTGGATGCGCCGGTCGCTCGCTACCTCCCCGAGTTTCGCGGCGTGCACCTGGACAGCATCACGGTACGCCATCTGTTGCGCCATGCGGCTGGACTCACGCCGTGGCAACCGATCTACTACGGGGCCGCCACCTCACGCGAAGCGCTGGCCGTCATCGCAGGGATTCCACTCGCCACGGGGGTTGGCGCGGAGCGGCACTACTCGGACCTCGGCTTCATGCTGCTCGGCTACGTCGTCGAGCGCGTGACGGGCCAGCGTCTCGACCACTTCCTGCAGGTGACGCTGTATGCGCCGCTCGGCCTGCGCGCGACGGGCTTTGTTCCCGACCGCACGAACGCCGAGGGGTTCGCCGCCACCGAGGTCGGGAACGGATACGAGCGCCGCATGGTGTACGACACGGCGTTCGCCTTTCCGTACCGCGGCGATCCCGCCGCGTGGAATGGCTGGCGCAGGCACGTGCTCGTGGGCGAAGCCAACGATGGCAATGCGTTTTATGCGCACGCAGGCGTCGCCGGTCATGCCGGCCTCTTTTCCACGGCCGCCGAGCTGCGCGTCCTCGTCGACCTCCTGCTCGATGAGGGCCGCTTCGGTGGCCGACGCATTCTTCGGGCTTCGACGGTACGCACCTTCCTCACGCGTGAGCCTGCTGGACACTTCCTCGGCTGGATGCACCCGAAGCGGCTGACCGACGCCAGCTTCATGCACACGGGGTTCACCGGTACGTACGTGCTGGGCGTGCCCGAGTACGGACTCAACGTGATCCTGCTGACGAATCGACAGCAGATGGGAGTGGACGCCGCCGGTCGGTTCCCGGATCTGACGTCGCTGCGCGAACGGGTGACCGAGCGGCTGGTGGCCGGCGTCGCTGCGTGCGACCGCGCGCCCCGCAACGGTTGTTGAGCGACGCGCCCATCTGGCGTCGTCGAGGTGCCGCTGCCATCATCCTCGCATGCTGAGACTCTTCACACACATCGTGCTGCTGGCTCTCTTGGCCAGCCAGGCGTCGGCACAACCCGCTGCCAACGATCCGCTCCTCATTCGGCTCACCACGGCGCGGTATGCGGCCGACTTCAAGGCTGACCGCGCGTCCCTCGACACGCTGCTCGCACCGGATGTCGCGTACGGTCGCTCCAGCGGCGTGCTCGACACCAAGGCTGGTGTGCTCAAGGAGGTCGGGCCGGGCGGTCCGTATCAACTCGACTATCTCACCCCTGACAGCCTCCGTGCACGGCGCTTCGGCAACACCGGCGTGGTGAATGGCATCGTGCTCGTGAAGTTGTCGGCGCAGAAGTCGCCGTATCGCATCCGGTTTACCGACGTGTGGGCACTGCGGGGAACCCGATGGCAGCTGGTGTCTTTTCAGGCCACGCGCCTGCCCGATGTCGTGGCATCGCCGGTCGCCCCGGCAGCTGTTCTCGCAGCACGCGTCCGGCGCATCAATCCGCAGGGGCTCTCCAGCCCGACCGGCTACACGCACGTCGTCGTCGAGGCCGATGGCCGGACGGTGCACATCGCGGGGCAGGTTGCACTCGACAGCACGGGCGCACTCGTCGGTGCCGGTGATTTCCGGGCGCAGGCGGAGCGCGTCTTCGAGAATCTCCGCATCGCGCTCGCAAGTGTTGGCGCCACGTTCAAGGATGTCGTCACCACGACGACCTACCTGACCGACATGCGCAACGTGCCCGCGCTCCGCGACGTGCGCGGGCGCTACTACGACGCCGCGTCGCTCCCCACGTCGACCGCGGTGCAGGTGAGCAGCCTCGTGCGACCGGAATGGATGATCGAGATCGAGGCGGTCGCGCAGCTTCCCCAACCCGTGCCCGAACAATGAACCGTACGCGCGTCTTCACGGTCGTCGCTCTCACCTTGGTCCTCATGCCCGCCGCGGTCGCCGCCCAGCGCATCACCTATCCCGCCACCGCGAAGGTGGATCACGTCGACACGTATCCCGGTGGCTCGCTGGCCGATCCGTACCGCTGGCTTGAGGACGACACCGCAAGCACGGTCAAGGCGTGGGTCGAGGCGCAGAACAAGGTGAGCTTTGCGCACCTCGAGGCCATTCCGTTTCGCTCAGCGCTCAAGGCCCGCCTCACGACGTTGCTGGATTATCCCCGCGAGGGGCTGCCCGTCCGCCGCGGTCGCTGGGTCTTCATCGGCCGCAACACCGGGCTGCAGAACCAGTCGGTCTGGTTCATCCAGGACGGCCCCCGCGGCGAGCCGAAGGTGTACATCGATCCCAACGTGCTCTCGCCTGACGGCACAACGCGCGTGAGCGGACCGATCATGAACAGGACGGCGACGCTGGCTGCGCACCTCGTGTCGCAGTCGGGGTCCGACTGGCAGGAGATTCAGGTGCGGCGTCTCCCCGATGCGACGCTGCTCCCCGATCGCATCCGGTGGGTGAAGGTGTCGAGCGTCGCCTGGTGGAAGGATGGGTTCTTCTACTCGCGCTATCCGGCGCCGGCGGACACGACCAAGGCCTTCTCGAATCGCAACGAGGATCATCGCGTCTACTACCACGTGCTCGGCACTCCGCAATCCGCCGATCAGGAAGTGTTTGCCGACGCAGCGCATCCCCAGCGGTTCCATACCGTTGGCACCACCGATGACGAGCGCTACGCGTTGCTCACGATCTCGGATCGCGGCAAGGGCAGCGACGGCAATGCCCTCTACGTGCGCGATCTCTCGGCTGGCGAAACGACCTGGCGCCCGATCGTGACCGGGTTCGAGGATCGGTTCGCGGTCGTCGAGAACGACGGGCCCACGCTCATCGTCAACACCAATCGTGGGGCGCCCAACGAACGTCTCGTGCGCATCGACCCGCGCATGCCCGAGGAGTCCCGCTGGGTGACCATCGTGAAGGAACGCCCCGAGGCGATCGCCTTCGCGAATGCCGTCGGCGGCCACCTGTTCGTTGGATACCTCAAGGACGCGAGCACGCACGTGGAGGAAGTGACGATGAACGGCGCACCCGTTCGCGCAGTCAAGCTCCCGGGGATCGGCACCGCGGGCGGCTTCAGCGGCGAGAGCGGCGACACCGACACCTTCTTCTCCTTCTCGTCCTTCACGACGCCACCAACCTCGTACCGCCTCGACATCAAGACGGGCAAGGCGACGGTGTTCAAGCGCACCACGCTGCCGTTCGATCCCTCCCGCTTCGAGACACAGCAGGTCTTCTTCACCAGCAAGGACGGCACGCGCGTGCCGATGTTCATCGTGGCCCGGAAGGGGATGAAGCGCGATGGGCAGAATCCCACCTTGGTGTACGGCTATGGCGGATTCAACATTTCACTGACGCCCACGTTCAGCGCGACGCGCATGGCCTGGCTCGAACAGGGAGGCGTGTTCGTGCAGGTCTCCCTGCGGGGCGGGGCCGAGTATGGCGATGCCTGGCATCAGGCGGGCATGAAGGAGAAGAAGCAGAACGTCTTCGACGACTTCATCGGCGCGGCGGAGTGGCTCATCGCCAACAAGGTCACCAACTCGAAGAAGCTCGCCATGCAGGGGGGATCGAACGGCGGCCTGTTGGTCGGAGCCGTCATGACGCAGCGCCCCGAGCTGTTCCAGGTGGCGCTCCCCGCCGTGGGGGTCATGGACATGCTGCGCTTCCACAAGTTCACGATCGGCTGGAACTGGATCGCCGACTACGGCTCGAGCGATGACCCCGAGGGCTACCGCTATCTCCGCGCCTACTCGCCGCTGCACAACCTGAAGCCGGGTACCGCGTATCCGGCGACGCTCGTGACGACCGCCGACCATGACGACCGTGTGGTGCCCGCCCACTCGTTCAAGTTTGCCGCCGCGCTCCAAGCGGCTCAGGCGGGAAGCAACCCCACGCTCATCCGCATCGAGACGCGCTCGGGACACGGTGCCAGCTCGGTCAGCAAGCAGATCGAGGAAGCCGCCGACGTGTACAGCTTCACGATGCAGCATCTGGGGATGCGCCCGACGCTGCCCGAGAAGCCGAAGGCGATGTAGGCAGCGTTGGGCGGATCCGCACGCGCGCGCGACTATGGCGTCACGCGCGCGGGGGCGGTTTTCCGTGGCAGCTTCTCGGCCCGCTGCGCCGCCTGCCACACGAAGGCTGCGAGCACGGCCGAGTTGAACTTCATGTCCTCCGGCTGCACCTGCTCGTACACGTCCTGGTTCGAGTGGTGCGTGCGCGTGTCGTACTGCAGCGGGTCCTGGATGAACTGGAACCCGGGGATCCCGACTCCGTCAAACGACAGGTGGTCGGTGCCCCCCGTGTTGCGCGACGTCACCGTCGTCATTCCCATCGCCTTGAACGGCTCCATCCACGCGTCGAAGATGGGACGCGCGGCCTCGTTACCCTGCAGGTAGATCCCCCGGATCTTCCCCGAGCCGTTGTCCACGTTGAAATAGCCAGCGAGCCCCGCGGCCTCGGGCTTGTCCGGCGCGTTGGTGGAGTCGCGGAAATGGCTGCGCACGAAGTTGCGCGAGCCGATCAGTCCCTGTTCTTCGGCCCCCCACAGCGCGATGCGGATCGTGCGCTTCGGCCTGAGGCCCAGCGTCTTGAGAATGCGCACCGCCTCGAGCATCACCGCCGAGCCCGCACCGTTGTCGGTGGCGCCCGTGCCGGCGTGCCACGAATCGAAGTGTGCCCCCAGCATCACGACCTCGCCCTTGAGCCTGGGATCGGTCCCCGGGATCTCGGCGATCACGTTGAACGAGTGCTCGTCGGCCGTGTTGAACCGGTTGCGCATGTCGAGCTCAAGGGTCACGGGCATCCCCTTGGCGACGAGCCGTGCGAGCCGGCCGAAGTGTTCAATGGCCACATGCAGCGTGGGCGGCTGCACCGGGGCATCGTTGGCGCGCGGGAAGCCGTTGTCGGTAAACACGGTGCCTTCCTGGCCGCGCGCGGGCAGGAGCACCGCCGCGACCTGCTCCGCCGCGAGAAAGGCGTATCGGAGGGCGGGGAACTGGAACACCGCCGGGTTGAGCGGCGCACGCGGCAACCCCTGCCGCGCGGGATTCGGTTCGGTCGGTGCCGCAATCGCTGCCAAGCTCGAATCCGAGTAGCGCATTGGCGCGTTGATGGCACTCACCGGATTGGCCCGCGGCGCGCCGAGGAGGACGAACTTGCCCTTGAGCTTGCCTCGGTACTTCTCGAAGTCGGGTGCCGAGTCGATCTGCACCACGACCGCGTCGCCGGTGACGGGGCCGTCGGTGCCGGGGCTCCACGCGCGCGGATACGCGAGAATGGGGAAGGGCTGGGGCGCCACGGCGTTGAAGGTCAGCCGGGTGTTCTCCCAGCCGCGGCCAAAGTTCTGGAACGGCTCGAGATGCGGATTGGCGAGCCCCCAGCCCTTGAGCTGCGTCACCGTCCAGTCAGCCGCCTTCCGAATGTTCGGCGAATTGGCGAGCCGCGGGCCATACACGTCGGTCAGCCAGCTCACGGTCTCCATCACCTGCGAGCGCTGCAGCGCCTCGTCCTTGATGCGCGCGATGGTGGCGACGTCGACCGGCTCCTGCGCGCGAAGCGACGCAGCGGGAGCCAGGAGGACCAGAGCGAGAGCGACGACCGGAGCGAAGCGCATGGCAGGCGGAGGGCGGTGAGAGAGTGACGACGGAGGCGATCTGGTTCGGACAAGCTACGTGCGCTAGGATACCAGCGTTGCGGCGCGCGCCCCTTGCAAAGCGTCGTAAGTCTCGGTACGTTAAGAGGCTACGCACCTAATTCACTCACCGCCCCGGTAGATGGCCGGGGGCACGAGCAGCGAACCCAATATGGCATTTACGAAGAGCGCCGCCCTCGAGAAGTTCCGCGCCCACGAAACGGACACCGGCTCCAGCAAGGTGCAGGTCGCCCTCCTCACGGAACGCATCAACTATCTCACGGATCATTTCCGCGCCCACGCCAAGGATCACCATGGCCGCCGCGGACTCCTCAAGATGGTGGGTAGGCGCCGTCGAATCCTGGACTATCTCAAGCGGACCGATGTTGCCGGGTACCGCCAGATCATCCAGGACCTTGGCCTCCGCTACTAACACGGGTTCGCATGGTATCGCGCAGTCGCCAATGGGCGGCTGCGCGATTCGTGCATTTCAGAGAACAAATCCCACATGATGCAGAGAACCGAAAAGACCTTCGCGGGTCGCAAGCTTGTGCTCGAAACCGGCCGCATGGCCAAGCAGGCCGCGGGTTCGTGCCTGATCCAGTTCGGCGAGACCATGGTCCTCGCCGCCGTCACCGTGAGCGACAAGGAGAGCCCGCTCCCCTTCTTCCCGCTCACGGTCGAGTACAAGGAGAAGACCTACGCCGCCGGCAAGATCCCGGGCGGCTTCATCAAGCGCGAAGGGCGCCCGCACGATAACGAGATCCTCGCGTGCCGCATCATCGACCGCTCGATCCGCCCGCTCTTCCCGGAAGGGTTCAAGAATGAAGTGCAGGTCTTCCTGTACGTCATCTCCGCCGACCAGGAAAATGCCGCCGACGTCCTCGGCTTGGTCGCCACCTCGATGGCGCTCAACCAGTCGCGCACCCCGTTCGCGGCGCCGATCGCCGGTGTCCGCGTCGGCCGCATCCAGGGCAAGTGGGTCCTCAACCCGACCTTCCAGCAGCTCGAGTACTCCGACATGGAGCTCGTCGTCGCTGGATCGGCCGAATCGATCGTGATGGTCGAAGGCGGCGCGCTGGAAGTCAGCGAGGCCGATGTCGTCGAGGCGCTCCAGATCGCCCACAAGGGCATCAAGGAGCTCATCGCCATCCAGCAGGAGATGCTCGATGAGCACCGCAACGACAAGATGGCGTGGACCAAGCATGAGCCCGCCAAGGACGTCGTCAAGAAGGTGAAGGCCGCCGCCGAGCCCAGGATCTCGGCCGCCATCAACCTCAAGGACAAGCACGCGCGCATTCACGCCGTCGAGACGGCCAAGGCCGAGCTCGCCGCCGCCCTCGCCGTCGAGATGCCGGACAACGTCAAGGACATTGGCGCCATCCTCGGCGACGTGGAGTACAACGTGCTCCGCGCCCAGGTCCTCGACACGGGCAAGCGCGTCGATGGCCGGACCCCGACGGAGGTCCGCGCGATCTCCATCGACAACGGTCTCCTCCCGCGCGCCCACGGCTCGTCGCTGTTCACCCGCGGCCAGACCCAGGCGCTCGTCAGCACCACGCTCGGCACCGCCAACGATGCGCAGCGCCTCGACTCGATCGATGAGCCGGGCGAGACGACCAAGTCGTTCATGCTCCACTACAACTTCCCGCCGTTCTCCACCGGTGAAGTCCGCCCGATGCGCGGCACCAGCCGCCGCGAAATCGGCCACGGCAATCTGGCCGAGCGCGCGTTGGCAGGCGTCCTGCCGCCGTTCGAGGAGTTCCCGTACACGATCCGCATCGTCTCCGAGATCCTCGAGTCGAACGGCTCGTCCTCGATGGCGTCGGTCTGCGGTGGCTCGCTCTCGATGTTCGATGCCGGCGTGCCGCTCAAGGCCGCCGTCGCGGGCGTCGCGATGGGGCTCATCAAGGTAGGGAAGAAGTACGCGATCCTCACCGACATCCTCGGCACCGAGGATCATCTCGGCGACATGGACTTCAAGGTCGCCGGGTCGGAGAACGGGATCACGTCGATCCAGATGGACATCAAGATCGAAGGGCTCCCCCTCGACATCATGAAGGAAGCGCTGGCCCAGGCCAAGGAAGGCCGCCTGCACATCCTCAACGAGATGAAGAAGTCGCTCGCCGCACCGCGCACGGAGATGTCGCCGTGGGCCCCGCGCATCGTCACCGTGCAGATCAGCCCCGAGAAGATCGGCGACCTGATCGGTCCGAAGGGCAAGACGATCCGTGGCATCCAGGAAGAGACCGGCGCCGAGCTCACCGTGGATGACACGGGCTTGGTGACCATCGCCGCCGTCGGCGGCGAGTCGATGGAGCGTGCGCGCCAGATGGTCGCACAGCTCACGGCCGAGCCGGTGGTCGGCGAGACGTACGAAGGGCCGGTCAAGAGCACCACGGCCTTTGGCGCCTTCATCGAGATCATGCCCGGCACGGAAGGGCTCGTGCACATCTCCGAGCTCCAGTGGGGCCGCACCGACAAGACGGAAGACGTGGTCAAGAAGGGTGACCGCGTGAAGGTCAAGCTCATCGATCGTGACGAGCGCGGCCGTCTCCGGCTGTCCATGAAGGCGCTCCTGCCGAAGCCCGAGGGCTACGTCGAGGAGCCGCCGCGTGAGCGCACGCCGCGCCCCGAGGGTGAGGGCGAGGCCGCCGGTTCGGGCGGTGGTGAGCGTCGCGGTGGTGGCGATCGCGGGCGCGGGGGCCGCGGCCGCCGCTAGTGGGCGTGCTTGCGTCTGGCCCGGCAACGGGCCTTCGCCGCACCGTGTGTGACAACGGACTGACCGTACTCTCGGAGTTTCTTCCGGGCGTGCGGTCGGTTGCGTTGGGGGCGTGGGTGCGCTCGGCCAGCATCCACGAGTCGCGCGACGAGATGGGCGTGTCGCACTTTCTCGAGCACCTCGTGTTCAAGGGGACCCGCACGATGGGACCTCAGGAGATCGCGCTCTCCATCGAGCAACTCGGCGGCTCGCTCGACGCGTACACCTCGCGGGACCACACGGCCTTCCAGGCCCGCGTCCTTGACGAGGATCTGGACGAAGCGGCCCGCGTCATCGCCGAGCTGATCTTTCACCCGATGCTCCGGGAGAGCGACCTCAAGCTCGAACGGAAGGTGATTCTCGAGGAGATCGCGTCGGTCGAGGACCAGCCGGATGATCTCGTGTTCGAGCTGCACAACGAGGCGATCTTCGGCCAGACCGCGTACGGCAACACGATCCTCGGCACGCGTGACACGATCAAGGGCATGGGGATCGGCGCGGTGCGCGCGCTGCATGAACGCGCGTACCAGCCGCCCTTGCTCGTCGTGGCCGCAGCCGGCAATGTCGAGCATGAACGGCTGCTCGAAGCGCTCGAGAAGGCGGGCTGGCTCTCGCAGCCCAGCGGTGGAGCGGTCGCGCCCGTCACACCGCCAGCGCCTCCCGAGGCTGCGCCCGTCACCATCGTCCGCGAACGCGACGGATCGCAGGTCCACCTCGTGATGGGCTCGCGCGCGATCACGAACAATGATCCGCGACGGCAGGCCTTCGGTCTGGTCTCGATGATGCTCGGCGACGGCATGAGTTCGCGACTGTTCCAGCGCGTGCGCGAGGACCTGGGACTCGCCTACTCGGTGCACACCTTCACCGAGATGTACCTCGGCGCCGGTGTCCATGGCGTGTACCTTGGGTCAGGCCCCGAGACCTGCGCAGACGCCGAACGGGTGGTGCGCGAGGAGTTGCAGCGCCTGTCGGTCGACGGGCTCTCGGACGCCGACCTCGCGCTCGCGAAGCGGCAACTCAAGGGGCAGGTGACGCTCTCGATGGAGGGGGTGTCCAGCCGCATGTACCGGGCGGCCGCGTCGGAACTGTACGGGAAGCCCTGGCGTGATCTCGATGGCGTGCTGCAGGACATCGAGGCCGTGACAGTGGCGGAGACGAAGCAGGTGTGCGAGGATTTCTTTGGCCCGGATCGGCAGACAACCGTCCGACTGGGCCCCCTGGCGTAACGCGCGCCGGTTGCTCGGGTGAGCACCGGCTGACCTCTGAGCATGAGTGAGCTGACGATGCTGATCGGCGTCCCGAAGGAAATCAAGACGAACGAGAATCGCGTGGCGCTGGTCCCGGCTGGGGCCGAGGCGCTCATCGCGGCGGGCCACGAGGTGTTGATCGAGACGACCGCCGGCGAGGGGAGCGGCTTCAGCGACGCCCAGTACACGGAGATCGGCGCCAAGATCGCGCCCGATGCCGCTGCCGTGTGGAAGGCGGCCGAGATGATCATGAAGGTGAAGGAGCCGATCGAGCCCGAGTGGCCGCACATGCGCCGCGGGCAGGTCCTGTTCACCTACTTCCACTTTGCGGCCGACGAGAAGCTGACGCGCGCCCATCTGGCGAGCGGCGCCACGTGCATCGCCTACGAGACGGTGGAACTGCCGAGTCGCGAACTGCCGCTGCTCACGCCGATGAGTGAAGTGGCCGGCCGCATGGCGGTGCAGGAGGGGGCCAAGTACCTCGAGAAGCTGTTCGGTGGGCGCGGCGTGCTGCTGGGCGGCGTGCCCGGCGTGGCGCCGGCCAAGGTCGTGATCCTGGGCGGCGGCATCGTCGGCATCAACGCCGCGAAGATGGCGGCCGGGCTCGGAGCGAAGGTGACGGTGCTCGACACGAACCTCGAGCGGCTCCGCTACCTCAGCGACGTGATGCCCGCGAACGTGACGCTCATCTTCTCGAACCACCAGAACATTCTCGAGCAGATCAGCACGGCCGATCTCGTGATCGGTGGCGTCCTGATTCCGGGGGCCAAGGCGCCCAAGCTGATCCGCCGCGAGGACCTGAAAGTCATGCGCCCCGGCTCGGTGATCGTGGACGTCGCGGTCGACCAGGGTGGCTGTGTGGAGACAATCAAGCCGACCACGCACGAGAATCCCACGTACGTCGTCGACGGCGTGATCCACTACGCCGTGGCGAACATGCCGGGCGGCGTCCCGCGCACGAGCACGCTCGCGCTCACCAACGCGACGCTGCGCTACGCGCTCGAACTCGCCAACAAGGGGTGGAAGAAGGCGCTCACCGAGAACGCCGCGCTCAAGAAGGGGCTCAACATGACCGACGGGCACGTCACCTACCCGGCGGTGGCGGAGTCGTTCGGGATGCCGCTCAAGGATCCGAACCAGTTTCTGGCCTAGGCGTTGGACGACGCCCCGGGCGAGCCCTAGTTTAGGCGTTCATGGACGACGCGCTCGCTCGGAGGCTGCAGGACTCGATCGGCACGGCCTTCACCCTTGAGCGTGAGCTGGGTGGTGGCGGCATGGCACGAGTCTTCGTGGCGCGCCAGGGCGACCTCGAGCGGCAGGTCGTGGTCAAGGTGCTCGACCTCGAGGTCTCGGCCGACGCCGGTGCCGAGCGGTTCCGGCGCGAAATCAAGTTGATCGCGGCGCTGCAGCATCCGCACATCGTGCCGGTGCTGACGGCGGGGAGCAGTGGCTCGCTCCTCTGGTATGCGATGCCGTTCGTGAGCGGCGAATCCCTGCGCGCGCGTCTGGTCCGCGAAGGCGCGCTGCCTCTCGGCGATGCGCTGCGGATCGCGCGCGAGATGCTCGATGCGCTCAGTTATGCGCACGAGAAGGGGATCGTGCACCGCGACATCAAGCCGGAGAACATCCTGCTCGAGGGAAAACACGCGGTGGTCGCAGACTTCGGCGTCGCCAAGGCGCTGCGCGAGGCGGGCATCTCGGGCGGCCTCACCACGGCCGGCATGGCGCTCGGCACACCGGCCTACATGGCGCCCGAGCAGGCGATGGCCGACCCCACCACGAACCATCGCGCCGACCTGTACGCGACCGGTGCGGTGCTCTACGAGATGCTCGTGGGGGCACCGCCGTACAGCGGGAACGCGCAGGCGGTGATCGCCGCGCACCTGACGGCACCCGTGCCCAGAGTGGAGGAACGGCGCGGCGATGTGCCGGCGAGCGTGGCCGCCCTGATCGCACGCCTCATGACCAAGAATGCCGCCGAGCGGCCGCAGTCCGCGCACGAGGCGCTGGCGGTGCTTGAAGCGGTGACGACCCCGAGCAGCAACGCGACCGGCGCTCAGGCGCTGTCGGGCGTCGGTTCGCCGGTGCAGGGTGCCGCGGTGACGTCATCTGGTGGCGATGCAGCGCGCGTGGCCGCGCCACTCGCGGCAGACGCGTCGGCTGCCGGAACGGGGGCAGCGCGCGCGGCCGACGCCACGCCCAGCGCCGCGTCGGGGGGTCCCGCGCCGCCAAGCCGCAGCCGCACCGGTCGCATGGCTGCAGCGGCCATCCTGGTCGCCGCGCTGGCCGCTGGCGGCACGTGGTGGGCCAAGCGCACCCCCGCCTCGGATGTCGTGGCCGGAGCCGATGTCATTGCCGTGATGCCGCTCAGTTCCACGGGCGATTCGGCCATGATGCGCCTCGGGCGCGACCTCGTCGTCACACTCAGCACCAACCTGGACGGCGTGGGCGCACTG
>JANMLN010000045.1:0-2862 GCA_031372565.1 Gemmatimonadota bacterium
GCTCTTGCATTCGCCGGACGGCCTCGCGCTTGAACTCCGCGCTATAGACCCGGCGCACTCGCTTGCTGGACATCGGACACCTCCGTGCCCCAACCTGTGGCGGGGGCGGTTAGGTGTCCACTAAACACGGGCAAGTCCACCCGGAGTGGTCATGCCCACGCGTTCGCGCTAGATCCGAAAGAACGTCCGCCTGTCGCAGGACAAGCTCACGCGCGCCAAGCGGCCGCTCGGTACCGCCACCGAGACCGAGACGATCAAGCAGGCCCTTGATCTCGTTGCGTTCCGCCATGAGGTCGTGACGGGGGTGCGCCGCCTCGCCGGGTCACGTAGTCTGCGCCCGACCCTGCCTGAGTAGGCGAGCGCACGTTCGTGCTCGACGCCAGCCTGTACATCACGGCCGATCGCGATGCGGCATTCGCGGAGGAGCTGATGGGGTTCTACGAGACCCACCAACCCCTCACCTTTTTTCATGCGGTCGTGGCGCAGGAGTTGTTGCAGGAGGCCGTCGACGCGCGGCGCGCCGAGGAGACTCGGAAGAACCTGATGCGGCCCTTCGAGGCGCGGGGGCGCGTGATCACGCCGACGTTTGCCGCGTGGGCGCGGAGCGGCGAAGTCGTGGCCGCGCTCGTGCGTCCGTGGTCCATGCGTGCGGCGAGCGTCACGCGGTCGTTCCTCAACGATGTCGTGCTGGCGATGTCGTGTCGCGAAGTCGGCGTGACGCTCGTGACGCGGAAGCTGGCCGACTTCGAGCGGATTCGGCGCGTTGCGCCCTTCGACTTCGTGGGCCCGTGGCCGAGGGGATAGGGCGCGTCCGGCGGAGTTAGGCGCGCGCCGGCCGCGCGGGTGGACGTGCCTCATCGGGCCATCGTGTTGCCATCGCGTCATTCGGCCGAACGCCCACGACGCTCTCGATCGCAGCTTGGCGACCAACGCGGGCGACGCGACATCCTCCGAGTATGGCCCGCACCACGCCGTGGACCGAACGGCGCTCCGGGGCGGCTGGCGACGAGTCAACCTGAGTCCGGTCAGCCCGGCCGACGTGGCGCGAACGTCTGGATTCCCCCGAGTCTCCGGCAACCCCGGAGCGGTTCACAAAGACGCGTGCCGAGCTGTCGGAGCCGCTGACACGCGTAGAGCCTGAAATTTACGCAGACTCTCGCGACGCTGTCCGTCGTCGGTCAGTCCCTTCTGAAGGGCGCGGCTTGTCGAAGCACCCATCGGTCGCTCCTTCGAACCAGCGGTATCCCGAATCCCCGCGCGGTTGGCTGCGCGGACGGTCCAAAGGCCACGCTTGGCGAGCCGCCTCTGGCAGAGAGCACGGTGAGCCGTCCAACACGCAGCTCGGATGGATCGAGGTGCAAGCCATGCACGCAGGTAGAGGCCGCGATGGCGAGAGATTCCGCAAAGGGCGTCGAGCGGTCGCGGTATCGGCCGACGCCGATGCATGGATCCATTCTCTGGCCGCAGCTTCAATCGCAGGCGACCGCTCCGCTCGTGCTCGCCCGGGCCGGTGCTGCCGCGCTCCCGGTGCCAATCCTCACCCCGCGATCGCCGTCTAAAGGTGCCGAGGCAGGAGTCATGGCAAGACGAAGCGTGAGACTGTGCGATGAACGCGGAGTGTCGCCGAGGGGGCTTCGCCCACGCTGTCAACGCGTGCAATCAATAGCGTGTCGCCCTGCGCCAAATAGGTGGTGTGCACTGAATGTGGCTCATCAATCTGTGTGGCATTCCGCTGGGGAGGCGCCGCGACAAGTGTCGCAAGAAAGTAGTGCGTGCGCTGCCAACTGTCCGCGAGAGGTTGGAGAACGACGGCCTGCTCCTCTAGAAAGCCAGACCCCCAGCCGCTTCGCCAAACAAAAAGAATTGAACCACGAGGAAGCACTGCGAGTCGACTCGCTCCTCGATACCAATCCGCAAACTTGATACGAAGCCCGCTCCGCTGTTGGATCGTGAAGACTGCTACGCCGCCGCTGTGCCCACCATCCCAACTCAGTACGGCGACTTGATGACAGACTGTGCCGAGCAGTAGAGCTCCGCGCTCCATCGTCTCTGGTTTCGACGTAGTCGCGCCGCCGCTCGGGGCGTGCCTCACTATGGCGGCGCTGATCTGCTGCTGCTCTCCACCACTCAACTGCACTACCGGGCACTCGGTCGAAGTTGTCACCAGTGAAGGGGCGGTTGCCGGCAAGAGCAACGACACGAGCAGTAGGGTCTTCATCTGCATTCTCCCGTGCGCATGTTCCCTGCCTGACCAGTCTGCACAACCGGGCCGGAGGAGCATGTTGGTTTCCCATCACCAGGATGCCACCAATGCGTAGCGCCCTTCGTTGAGTCTTTAGGCCTCGCGCCCGTTCTATTGCGCCATGCTTCCTCAACCGAGGTGATCACCTTGGTGGCCTTTCGCGCGCTGGAGGCATCTATGAAACTCCCTCCATTAAAGAGCACATTTCGCATTTGATCGTCCTGCGTGTTCTTGTCGTTCGGATTATTCCCTTGCACCTGTCTTGGGTCGGAAGCCTGTGCCTCCACATCTATTGCGAGGTCACCAGTGCGCCGGCGCCCCGGACCACGAGCGTAAGATGTCCCTTCATCCTCTGCGCGATTGATCAGCACGTTGGTCAGCGCTTCAGCTTCGACACCGGCGTGCCTCGGATCGGTCTCACCCATCGCGGCGACGTAGAGCGCGCACGGCGCTTGAGTGCCAGCAATTTTCTCGCACAACCCAAACGGGTCGTCATAATTGACCGGATCCCCCTGCGCGAACCCATACGCATTGAGCCCCCCCGCGAGCCCGATCGGGTCGGCCTGCGTGAACCGCCCCGTGCTCGGATCGTAGTACCGATTCCGCCGGTACTGCAACCC
>JANMLN010000046.1:0-7960 GCA_031372565.1 Gemmatimonadota bacterium
CGGGGCCAGCCACACGCCCCCGGCGCTCCCCAGCCCGCCCACGCGGTAGACCAGCAGCGGTTGGTCGATCACTCCCGCATGCACGTAGCCGACCGTGCCGTACACATCGCCCGTGGGGTAGGTGGACGGGTTGTCGAAGGCGGCCGAATCGGCGTCATTCCCCGGCATCCGGGTCTCGAGCACCGTCTGGTCGCCGTCCCAGTACGTGCGCTCCAGGTAGCTGCGACAGCTCGGGTCGCTCGGGCCCGGGTTCCGGCAGCGCAGGCGGACCAGCACGCGCCGCCCCAGCGCGTCGTAGCGATACTCCTCGAAGACCGTTCCCACGCCGATCCCGTTCAGGTTCGGGGCGCGGTCCACATGCCGCGCGCGCGATGCGCCCCGTCCCTGTCGCGACGCTACCGCGAAGAACCCAACCGCTTGGTCGCCCCCTTGGTCGCGACTAGTTTTCTCCACGGCCTTGAGTGAGGAGTCCCGACATGACCGAGCTTCTGCCCCGCATTACCACCGATCCCGCCCTGTTCGGGGGCCGTCCCTGCGTTCGGGGGATGCGCATTCGCGTCAGCGACGTGCTGAACTTGTTCGCCGCCGGGGCGTCGAATGAGGAGATCCTGCGCGACTACCCGTACCTCGAGCCCGCGGATCTGCAGGCCGTGCTGACGTATGCGGCGCATCGTCTGGATCATCCCACGATTGCAGCGTAGCCGCGGCGAGCACCATGGGGGCGTCGACCTACTGGATTGACGCGCAGCTTCCACCGGCATTCGCCGAGTGGATCAATGCCGCGGGAGGACGCGCGGTTCATGTCGCGGATATTGGGCTGCTTCGTGCGCCCGACCCCGAGATCTTCGCGAAAGCACGAGCCGCGCAGGTCGTGTTGGTCACCAAGGACGAGGACTTCGTGCTCTTGCTGGACGTGCACGGACCGCCGCCGCCAGTGGTGTGGGTCACGGTCGGAAACGTGCGGAACGCGGCGCTGCGCGCGCTTTGGGAGCGGAGTTGGGAGGCGGTCGCGCAGCAGATCGACGCGGGCGAGCGCCTGGTTGAATTGGGCGGCGCACTGCGTCGGCGTGGGTCGCCCTAGCTGCTCGATGGCCGAGCGGCCGTCGACTTCAGCGCTCAAGCGGACCGAGGGATCGGGATAGAGCGCGGAGCTTCGGCCAGACTCGAATGACGTTCGGATCGTCGGCGCTCGGCTATGGCATGACGGTCTCCAGGTCGTCGCTGCCGGGCACGCCCAGCAGGAAGACCATGTACCACGACGTCGTCGCTGATGTGTGGACGGGTTGTCGAAGGCGGCCGAATCGGCGTCATGCCCCGGCATCCGGGTCTCGAGCACCGTCTGGTCGCCGTCCCAGTACGTGCGCTCCAGGTAGCTGCGACAGCGCGGATCACTCGGGCCGGGGTTCCGGTAGCGGAGGCGCAGCAGCACGCGCCGCCCCAGCGCATCGTAGCGGTACTCCTCGAACACCGCGCCCACGCCGATGCCGTTCAGGTTCGGGGCGCGGTCCACATAGCGCAGCCGCCCCTCGGCGTCGTAGATGGAGTGCGTCTCGGCGATCTGTCCCTGCTGGGCACGGGTGCGCCGGCGAACGCGCGGTCAGCCCAGCCGGCGCAGCGCCTCCGCGAGAATGGCCCGCACCTCCGGGATCTCATCGACCGCCGTATCCCACACAATCTGTGCATCGACGGCCCAGTACTGGTGGGTGATTCGATCTCGCATCCGAGCGAGCGCGGACCATTCAACGTCTGACAGATCGGCTGCCAGCGCCGGGTCGCGCCGCGACACCGCCTTTGCGGCTTCGCCGATGACCACAATACGAAACAGGATCGCATCGCGCACGGCGACATCGCCATCAAACACGACGCGGCCGCGGGCGACGTAGTCGGCAATGGCGTCCGCCGCCTCCACCATGTGCTGCATGCGCTCCACGGCCATCGCGCGCTCGTCAGACATCCACGGCGTCTCGCAACACGGATGAGCGGAAGGGTTCCCGCAGCCCCGACTCCGGCACGACATCCACCGTGCGATGCAGCAACTGTTCCAGGCGTACTTCGAGCCGCGCGAGGTCGAGCAGTGTGCGACCCGGTTCGAGTGTGACCAGCAGGTCGATATCGCTCAGCCCCGTCTCTCGCCCACGCGCTGCGGACCCGAACAACCGGACGCGCCGCGCGCCGTGCGCGGCGGCGGCGTACAGGATCTCACGGCGGAGCTGGTGCACCTGCTCCCGGACGGTCATGCGGCGAAGATAGGGGGTCGCGGTGTGGAGAACCACCGCTGGATCGACGTTGGCCGTGCGCGTTCGCGGCCGCGGCGCCTCCGATTCGAACGGTCAGGCGAGAAGCGACGTGCGCCCCCCGCCAGTTGGGGGGCGGGGCCTGCCACACGCATCCGGCGCTCCCCAGCCCGCCCTGCCGGTACACCAGCAACGGCTGGTCGATCGCCCCGGTGTGCACAGAGCCCACCGTGCCGTAGACGTCGCCCGTGGGGTACCTGAAACCGTCGTCGAACCCCTTCGCATCGTTGCAATCGCCGCGATGTCCCTTCCCGACTCGCGCTCCTTGGTCCGATTCACACGAACGACAGCAACACGTCTCGCCCCGCCCGCGTTCAGCGTTGCTGATACGGCATGGGTTCGCCCGTTCGGCGACTCCACGCGAGCAACTCGCCGCTTCGGCTGACGACGAACGAGCAGGTGAAGGGCGACACGTACCACGGACGCCCGTACGTGCGTTCGGCGAACGCGGTCACCGTGACACGCCATCCGTTGGGCGTCTCGACCACGTTGTCACGTGGCCAACTCCGATCGAGTGTCTTTCGCCAGCGTTGCAGCTTGGCGGCCACCGCGGTGATCGCCGTGTCCGTCTCCAGAAAGACGCGCGTGGAACCCTCGGCGTCGAGGAGTCGCGTGACCTGGCGGAAGTGCGCAAGCAGGCCGCGGACCGAATCGCGTGCGAGCAGCGTCGAGAGCGATCGGATCTTCCCGGGCTCGGCGTTGGGGAATCCGCCGAGAGGGATCAGTTGACCGCGCACGCTCGCCATCAGATACGGGTGGTCGTGGTCCGCGTTCGTCTCGAAGGTCCATAGAGGCACATCCTTCCATGGCGAAGCAAGGGAGAACAGCCTGCCAGCCGAGATGGCATCCGGCGCTGTCGGCGCACTGTTGTAGAGGCCGAGTTCGGCAGTGTAGACGGGGGCGACCAAGGCACGCGCCGCGAGCGTGAGCGCGGCCGGTGCGAGCGGCGGCTCTTGCGTGCGCGACGGCTCTTGCGTGCGCGACGCGCTTGGCACCAAGAGGAGCAGCAGGAAGCCAAGTGCGGTGCCCTGCCTGCCGTGGCGGCGCCGTCGCCGTGGAAGAGCGCCGCCGAACGAGGACGACGGTTGAAAGTCAATCATGGCCAAGTGGTGATCGTGTCGACGCGCGCTGCCTTCCGCACCTTGTTCTCGGTGTTGCGGGCGCACGCTTCGCGCGTTCTCTCGCTCTGCCATGTTTGGCACCCGTTCGGGTGTTTCAGCTCATGCGTCGTCGTGGCCCAGGTGGGTTTCGGCACGCCGCGTTCCAGCAACTCCACGCGCCGATTCTCAGTCGGGATCACGGTGATTGTCGCTCCCGTCGCTGACCACGTCGTGCAGCCGCCGACGAACTTGCGGCAATCGCAGGCTTCGCCACGCACGAGCGTCACCTTGACCATGGATGCGTGCACCGAGTCGTACTGTGCCTTGCAGACGGGGTTCTGGAGGCAGTCACCCTTGATTCCTTCAGCGGGAGGCGTGACGACGATCGTGTCGGCGCTTAGACCGAACAGATCCACGAAGTTGATGCCGTCCCCCTCGCCGAACCCATACGCATTGAGCCCCCCCGCGAGCCCGATCGGGTCGGCCTGCGTGAAGCACCTTCCGCGAGAATCGTACGCGCAGACCTGCGCATACGACAGGCGCCTGCCAGGAACCCATCCGTTGGGTTACACTCACGTCGTTACTCCGGTCCTCCGCCGCGCTGGCTTCCGGGTCGTCATCTTCCTGCCGCCGCGAGAGCACGCGCCGCCACACGTGCACGTGCGGACTGCCGTCGGCGAGGTCGCGATCGAACTCGCAAGCGGCGGACGGCCCCAGAAGATCCGCTCCGTGGCGGGGATGCGGACGCCCGATGTCGTCCGGGCGTTCCGGATCGTCGAAGATCACGCCGAGTTCCTGCTCACCAGGTGGAGGGAGTACCATGGCTAAGACGACGAAGGCGGAGATCCTGCGACAGGTCGCTGTGGCGCGGGCTCTTGAGGGGCGGGAGCGGCGGGCGGGGCGACGCGCGGTCGCGGCCCACTATGATCGCCGGACGGGCCGGGTGCTGCTGGAGCTGTCGAGTGGATTCCTGTTCGGCTTTCCGGCTCAGGCCATCCCCGCTCTGGCGCGCGCCACCCCGGAGGAACTGGCGGCGGTGCAACTCAGTCCGGGTGGCGGGGCGTTGCACTGGGAGGGACTGGATGCGGACCTGAGCATCCCGGGCCTGCTCTTGGCATCGGTAGAGCGCCCGGCGCGACTGCGCGAACTCGCGCGGCTCGCCGGCCGCACGCGAAGCGCCGCCAAGGCGGCCGCCGCCCGCGTGAACGGCGCCAAGGGAGGCCGGCCGCGCAAGACGGTGCGAGCATAGGACGCCGGGCGTCGCCCCCGTCCGCCGAACCATGCGTGCACCCGCCGGCGGCGCCAACTCGCCTCCGCGGGTGAAGCATCTCGGTTCACCACCTACATTCTTGAGCATGCCAACGCACGCTCTCACCCGCGCCGACGTTGACGCGCGCCTCGCGCCGGTCCGCGCCGAGATTCTCGGCCTAGGCGTACGCCGCCTCGCGCTATTTGGCTCGGTGCAGCGGAATGTCGCCCGGCCCGACAGCGACGTGGACGTGTTGGTGGAGTTCCAGGCGGGCGAGAAGTCATCCGATCGACTTCTGTCGTTGGGAGAGTTGCTCGAGAAGACGCTGGAGCGACCCGTGGAGTTGGTGACCCTCGAGTCGCTGTCGCCCTTCCATGGCCCGCATATCCTGGCAGAAGCACAGGATGTCATTCGCGCCGCGTGAGTACCTGCAGCACATCGCTGCGAAGGCCGAGTAGCTCACTCTCGCCAGCGCTGGGCTCTCGCGCGAACAATTCCTGGCCGATGGCACGCTGCAGCGAGCGTTCGCGCGCAGCGTCGTGATCATCGGTGCGGCGGCCTTCGCTGAGCGGTTGCGAGCGTCGGTGTTCGGTTCAAGCGAGAACCCCTTACAGAGCCGCTGCAGGAAGGTCACGAGGGCGCCATCAGGCCCGCGTCGTGCACCGTTTCGAGCGGTCGCAGCTTCAGCCGTACGGGGCCTCAGTGCCAGCTATTCTCGGGCACAAACCAAACGGATCCACGAAGTTGATCCCGTCGCCCGCCTCAATCCCGCGGCGCGCGCGGTCGTCGCCCGAAAACAGCGCGATGACGATGTTGGTATCGAGCAGAACCTTACTACTTGCTGGCATCGACCTGCTCGCACTCCGCTTCGATCGCTTCGGTCATCGCCGCCAGATCCTCGAGGGGGATCGTGCCGGCGAAAACGAGCAAGCCCGTGGGGTCCGCCGCGCGCTCAGGGTTCGAGACGAAGGCGAGGGCCTGTCGCTGCTGCGACGCGGGGAGCCGCGCGATCCGGACGGCGAGGTCGTCGGGGGTGGCAGCGGACATGGCGAGACTCCTGGGGCGGCGGGGGCTCAGCAACTTCTGCAGCGTAATTGCCCGTGAAAGCTCGGGCAAGGCAGCGTGGTCACCAACGCCGGCGTGCTGCCGCGGTCCGAGTGATGCACGAGCCCGGGCGCGGGCTGCCGCGTGACCACCGCGCGCGTGAGGGCCATGCCGCACAGGCCGGCGTCGAGCGTCGGCCCGGCCGCCCAGCCCACCACGCGGCGCGTCGCGAGATCCAGCACGACGGCGAGAAACAGCCAGCCCTCCCCCGTGGGCACGTAGGTCGCGTCCGCGACCCACACGCGATCGGGCGCGCCCCCGGCGACGAAGCCGCGCGCCAGGTGATTGGGCGCGATCGGCGCGGCGTGGGCGCTATCGGTCGTGACCACGACCCGGCGCCGCGGACGCGCCTGCAAGCCGTCCTCGCGCATGAGCCGCGCCACGCGATGCCAGCCCACCGGCGTCCCCTGCTGCACCAGCGCGTGGTGGACGCGCGGCGCCCCATAGCACGGCGGCTCGCGGCGTGCAACGCGGCCACCTGCACGCGCAGCGCCTCATCGGCCAGAGCCCGCGCACTCGGTCGACGTTGCTGCGCGGCGCAGAAGCCCGCCGGGGACACCGCGAGGACGCGACACATCAAGCGCACGGGAAACGCGGCCCGATTCCGGCGATGCAGGCGTACTTCGCGCTCATCGAGGCTCCTTCGCGAAGTACGCCGCCGCCTTCTTCAGGAAGTCACGCTCCATCCGCACCGTGTCCAACTCGCGGGGCAGCCGCCGCACTTCGTCCCTGGCACTCCCGCTCCCACCGCTGCTCGTGGCCGGGGCGGCGCCGAGCGCCCGCTTCCACTGGCGCAGCATGTCCGGGCGGACCTCGAGCTCCCGACTGATTTGAGCCAAGCTGATCTTCGCGCGACGGCGCTCTTGCATCCGCCGGACGGCCTAGCGCTTGAACACCGCGCTGTAGACCCGGCGCACTCGCTTGCTGGACATCAGACACCTCCGTGCCCCAACCTGTGGCGGGGGGAGTTAGGTGTCCTCTACCCACGGGCAAGTCCAACCTGGTAGAGCTCGTTAATACCCGTCGCGCTTGTGAGCGCGGCCTTGAGAGCACCGAAGGCCGCGGCCACCTCACCGCCACGCAGCCTATATAGCCGAGTCCGTTTCGCTGTCTGAAAAGGCCCGGCCAGTTCGCGCTTCGTCGATACTCATAAGATCGAGCTCGCGAAGAAAGTCGCTTGGTGCTGCTCGATCGCCGCACGATCTGGCCCCAAGAACGGCCGGATGCACATCAAAGCGAATCACGCGAGCATTGAGCCACCCATCCCATGGCAGCGAGCGCGAGCGCCGCACGATAGAACTTCAGCGTCGCTGGAGAAATCGACACGCGCCGACCCTGCAGCCGAGCGGTCAGGTTCTCCGTCAGGCCGACTCTCGCGCCAGTTTCGTCCTGCAGTCGAACCCGCAGCGCGAGCGCTATTGCGCACAGTATGCAGCCAACAACTATCGCGTTCCACATCTCGCCTCCGTATTAGCGTACTATTGCACTGCCAAGCATGCTTGATTGCCACTCATCAAAAAGTCTCTGCCCGAGACTTGGTGGGAATTCCAGCAAACTGGCGGCAAGAGCTAGCACCCAATTCCTGCCTTCGCGCACATGACCCCCGCCGGTTGTGTTCTTCCCATCTTGGGAGTCGACACCGTTGCCGTCTGCACGGTTGCGCTCACCTGAAAGCTGAGCGTCGGCACGCCCACCTTCACCGCTCCTTGAACTTGGCCGCCGACCGAGCCACTAGACCTATCTTTGCTCACTGCACCACCAACGCCGAGCGCTGATGCGTTAAGGCTCACGTTGCCAGTCCCCGGCTTCTCAGGGCCTTTGGCAGTCCAGGCGTCGCCGTTCGTCTTGCCGAGGGTTTGCTCAAGATTGCCCGTCGCGCCTTGTATGCCGGCGCCAACGCCTATGCCGACGCCCACTTCGGTAGTGGCCGACGCGAAGAGTGCAACTCCGGTAGCGTCAGCCGCAATCCCGACTGAAATGGTGCTGCCTAGCAGGGCGACTGCGGTCACTTGAAGCGTGGCAGAGTACGTTCGTCCCTCAGGGCACGGTTCGTTTGGCTTGCATCCCATTAGCCCAAACGGGTCGTCATAATTGACCGGATCCCCCTGCGCGAACCCATACGCATTGAGCCCCCCCGCGAGCCCGATCGGGTCGGCCTGCGTGAACCGCCCCGTGCTCGGATCGTAGTACCGATTCCGCCGGTACTGCAACCC
>JANMLN010000063.1:0-31682 GCA_031372565.1 Gemmatimonadota bacterium
GCCTGGCCGAAGGCTGGCACCCCACGCCAGGGCAGGCGGCACAGCTGGTGCGGCGCGTGGCCGACGCGCTGTCGTATGCCCATGCGCGCGGCCCGCGCTGCTGCAGCGGCGCCTCACCGAGGCAGGCTGGCTCGGCCGCAAGACGGGACGCGGGTTCTACGAATACGCCGAGGGCGCGGTGCAACCCGCCCCCACGACCGACCCGGTGCTCGGCGCACAGATCGCCGATCGCATTCTCGCGATGCTCATCAACGAAGCGGTGGACGCGCTCTACCTGCGCGTGGCCAGCGCCGCCGACATCGAGACCGCAATGCAGAAGGGGGTGAACTACCCCAAGGGGTTGCTCGCCTGGTGCGACGAGCTGGGCTCGAAGCAGGTGCTCGAACGGCTCGTGTGGCTGCAGGAAGAATACGGAGATGATCGCTATCGCCCGAGCGTGAAGCTCAGGCAGTTGGCCCGGTCGGGCGGGAGCGCCCTCGCATGAGCCCCAATGACGCGAAGGGACCGCCGCTCTCCGACGCGGAGCAGCAGCTGAACGCCGAGCGGGTGGTGGCGCACATGATCGAGCGCGACGCCTTCAGCCGCTGGCTGGGCGTGACCGTGAGCGAGGTCAAGCCGCGTGAAGCCACCTGCACGCTCACCGTGCGCCCCGACATGCTCAACGGGTTCGGCGTCTGTCATGGCGGCGTCACCTTCTCGCTCGCGGATTCGGCGTTCGCCTTTGCCAGCAACACGCAGGGGAACGTGGCCATGAGCATCGACAACCAGATCAGCTATCCGGCGCCCGCCCGCGAAGGGGATGTGCTCACCGCCACCGCGCGCGAGGAGTCGGGCACGGACCGGCTCGCGTTCTATCGCGTGGAAGTGAAGACCCAAGCGGGCACGCTCGTGGCCATCTTCAAGGGCACGGTCTACAAGACGCGCACCCCGCACCTCCCAGCAGGAGCCTGACGTGAGAGAAGCGTACATTGCCGCCGGCGTGCGCACGCCGATCGGTTCGTTTGGCGGGGCGCTGGCCAACGTGCGCGCCGATGACCTGGCAGCGCACGCGATCCGCGAGCTGATCAAGCAGCACCCATCGGTTGATGCCGCCGCGATCACTGACGTCATCCTCGGCTGCGCCAACCAGGCGGGCGAGGACAACCGCAACGTGGCGCGCATGGCGTTGCTGCTGGCGGGGCTGCCGACGTCGGTACCGGGCGAGACGGTCAACCGTCTCTGCGCTTCCGGGCTCTCGGCGACGGTCAGCGCGGCGCGCGGCATCCGCAACGGTGAAGGCGACCTGTACGTCGCGGGCGGCGTCGAGAACATGACGCGCGCGCCGTACGTCATGAGCAAGGCCGGCACGGCGTGGGCGCGCGATGCGCAACTCTACGACACGTCGCTCGGCTGGCGCTTCATCAACAATGCGTTCAAGAACCAGTTCGGTACCGACTCGATGGGCGAGACGGCGGAGAACGTGGCCGCCGAGCGCAACGTGAGTCGCGCGGACCAGGACGCGTTCGCGCTGCGGTCGCAGCAGAAGGCGTCGGCGGCGCGCGCGGCCGGCCGCTTCGCGCGCGAGATCGTGCCGGTGGAGATCGCGGGCAAGAAGGGGCCGACGGTCGTGAGCGATGACGAGTTCCTGCGGCCCGACACGACGCTTGAGACGCTCGCGAAGCTGAAGCCCGCGTTTCGTACCGACGGCAAGGGTACCGTGACGGCGGGCAATGCGAGCGGATTGAACGATGGCGCGTGCGCGCTGCTCATCGCGTCTGACGCGGGGTGCAACACGCACGGACTCACGCCGATGGCGCGCCTCGTGAGCTGGGCGGCGGCTGGACTCGAGCCGCGCGTGATGGGATTGGGCCCCGTGCCCGCGACGCAGAAGGCGCTCAAGATGGCGGGGCTCACGGTCAAGGACCTCGACGTGATCGAGCTCAACGAGGCGTTCGCCGCGCAGGTGCTGGCCTCGCTCCGTGAGCTCGGCATCGCGGACGATGACCCTCGCGTGAATCGCAACGGCGGCGCCATCGCCCTCGGCCACCCGCTCGGCATGTCGGGCGCGCGCGTGGCGCTGAGCGCCGCGCACGAGCTGCAGATCACGGGCGGTCGCTACGCGCTCGTGACGATGTGCATCGGTGTGGGGCAGGGCATGGCGGCCGTTCTCGAGCGCGTGTAGGGTGCGCGCCTGCCGCGCAGCACACGGTGAGTGACCTCAGGCAATCCTGACCGAGTACCAACGGAGAATTCATAGATGCGCTTGCAGAACTATGTCCTCGGCCAGTGGGTCGAGGGAGGCGGGACCGGCACCGAGCTGGTCAGCGCCATCACGGGCGAAGCGATTGCCGTGGCGAGCACGGTTGGCATCGACTTCAAGGCCGCGCACCAGTACGCGCGCGACGTCGGCGGGCCCGCGCTCCGCGCCATGACGTTCCACGAGCGCGCCGCGCGCCTCAAGGCGATGGGCAAGTACCTGACGGAGCGGAAGGCCGAGTTCTACGACCTTTCGAACCACACCGGCGCCACGAAATCCGATTCGTGGATCGACATCGACGGCGGGATCGGCACCCTGTTCGTCTACGCCAGCAAGGGGCGGCGCGAGTTGCCGAACGAGCCCTTCTTCGTGGACGGCGGTCCCGAGGCGTTGTCCAAGGGGGGCAACTTCATCGGGCGGCATGTCTGCGTGCCGCTCGAAGGCGTTCACGTGCAGATCAACGCCTTCAACTTTCCCGTGTGGGGCATGCTCGAGAAGGTCGCGCCGAGCTTCCTCGCGGGGATGCCGAGCATCGTGAAGCCGGCGAGCCTCACGAGCTACCTCACCGAACGCGTGGTGCACGCGATGATCGAGTCGGGGATCTTTCCCGAGGGGACGCTGCAGCTGCTGGTCGGGAGCGCGGGCGATCTGCTCGACCACCTCGACTGTCAGGACGTGGTGGGCTTCACCGGCAGTGCGACCACGGGGCAGATGCTCAAGGCGCATCCGGCCGTCATGCGCAACAGCGTGCGCTTCAACATGGAAGCGGACTCGCTCAACTGCTGCATCCTCGGCCCTGACGCCGACCCGGGGACCGAGGAGTTCGACCTGTTCGTCAAGGAAGTTGCGCGCGAGATGACGGCGAAGGCCGGGCAGAAGTGCACGGCGATTCGACGGACGATCGTGCCCGACCGGATGGTGGAGGACGTGATGAAGGCGCTGACGAAGCGGTTGAGTGGCGTCACGATCGGCGATCCGCGCCTCGATACGGTGCGCATGGGACCGCTCGCGGGGAGGGCGCAGGTGCAGGAAGTGGGGAAGGCCGTCGCGCGCATCCGCCAAGAGGCGGAGCTGTTCTCCGGTGGCGAGATGGATTTCAAGCTCACCGGGGCGGATCACGCCACGGGGGCGTTCTACCCGATCACGCTCATGGCCTGCAGCAAGCCGCTGACGGCTGCCACACCGCATGACGTCGAGGCGTTCGGCCCCGTGAACACCGTGATGGGCTACGCACACGTCGACGATGCGATCCAGCTGGCCCGGCGAGGCAACGGGTCGCTGTGCGGGTCACTGTTCACCGTGGATGACGCGGTCGCGCGAAAGATCGTGCTGGGCGTTGCCCCATTTCATGGCCGACTCGTCGTGGTCAACCGCCACGATGCGAAGGAGAGCACCGGGCACGGCTCCCCGATGCCGCATCTCGTGCACGGCGGTCCCGGGCGCGCGGGTGGTGGAGAGGAGATGGGCGGCATGCGCGGCGTGATGCACTTCATGCAGCGCACGGCGGTGCAGGGGTCACCGACGACCCTCACCGCCATCACGCGTGAATGGTCGGTGGGCGCCGATCGTGCAACCGACCGCGTGCATCCGTTCCGGAAGCATTTCGAGGAACTGCGCATCGGGGAGTCGCTGACGACGCACCGCCGGACGGTGACCGAGACCGACATCGTGAACTTCGCCGGCATCTCGGGCGACTTCTTCTATGCCCACATGGACGACATCGCCGCCAAGGCGTCGTTCTTCGAGCGACGGGTCGCCCATGGATACTTCGTGCTCTCCGCTGCGGCGGGGCTCTTTGTCGACCCCGCGCCGGGACCGGTGCTCGCGAACTACGGGCTCGAGAACCTGCGCTTCGTGAAGCCCGTGTATGCCGGCGACACCATCCAGGTGACGCTGACCTGCAAGCAGAAGACGTTGAAGGACACGCCCGAGGGTGGCGTCCCGCAGGGGGTGGTCGCCTGGGACGTGGAAGTCACCAACCAGAATGCGGAGCCGGTGGCGGTGTACACGATCCTGACGCTCGTCAAGCGGTTGGTCGTGCCCGACGCGATCGGTACGCACGCGACATCAACCACCGGGGACGCCACCGGCGCGTGAGCACGTGAACGCCCCCGTGCGCGACATCGCCCTGACCTTCGCCGGTGGGGGCAATCGGGCCTTCTACCAGCTCGGGCTGCTGCGGCAGTGGGGCTCGTGGCTCCTGCCGCGCACGGTCGGCGTGGCCGCGTGCTCCGCCGGCGCGTACGTCATCTGCCTCTACCTCGCCGGGCGGGAGCAGGAGGCGTTCGACTTCTGGTATCAGGCGCGCGCGCACGTCCGTCGCAACTTCACCTTCAGCAACGCGCTCAAGGGGAAGCCGGTCGCGCCGCATGCGGCCATCTATCCCGAGACCATCCGCTTCATGCTCGCGGAGGGCGGCTTCGACAAGATCAGGGCGGCGCCATTTCCGATCCTGATTCTTGCCGCGGGCTTCCCGCGCTTCCTCTCGGGCTCGCTGGCAACCACGATCGGGCTGCTCGGCTATCAGGCCGAGAAGGCGGCCAAGCCGACCCAGATTCACCCGAGATGGGGACGTGCGTTGGGGTTCCGGCCTGTCGTGGCTGACGCGCGCGAGTGCCAGGACGTCGAGGAGTTGACGGCGCTCATCCTCGCTTCGGGCTCCACGCCCCCCGTGACGCCGCTCGGCCGCTTCCGGGGGGAGGACCTGCTCGACGGCGGACTGGTGGACAACGTGCCGGCGTTCGTGGCCGACGAAATCCCCGGCGCGAGGCGCAACCTGGTGCTGCTCACGCGGGCGTACACCGGCCGAGGCGCGCAGCTGGAGGACGGCAGGCGCCTGTATATCGCGCCGAGTCAGCCGGTCCCGATCCATCGGTGGGACTACACCCGCCCGGACCTGCTCGAAGCCACGATCGCGATGGGGGAGCGGGAGGCGGTCAGCCTGCATGGGCCGATGGTGGAGCGTTTCCTGTCCGCGCCCCATATTGGGGCATGAGCCAACACGACCTCAGCAAGAAAGTCGCCCTCGTCACCGGGGCCACACGCGGCATCGGTCTCGCCATCGCCAAGGGGCTCGCCGCCGCGGGCGCGACCGTTGTGATCTCGAGTCGCAAGGCGGATGCGGTCAACGCGGCCGTGGCCGAGATCACCGCCGCCGGCCACGCGGCGGTCGGTCTTCCAGCCAACGTCGGCAAGCTCGACGAGGCGCGCCAACTGGTCGACGATACCATCGCCCAGCTGGGCGGTGTGGACATCGTCGTCAACAATGCGGCCACCAATCCGGTGTACGGCCCGGTCGAGAATACCGACGAGGGCGCGTGGAACAAGATCATGATGGTGAACGTGCAGGGGCCCTTCGAGATCGCCAAGCGTGCGCTGCCCAGCATGACGGCCCGCGGCGGCGGTGCCGTGCTCAACATCTCGAGTGTCGAGGGGCTGACCCCCGGACACGGGTTGGGCGTCTACTCCGTGAGCAAGAGTGCGCTCATCGCCCTCACGAGCGTGATGGCGCGCGAATGGGGCCCCAAGGGGGTGCGCGCCAACGTGATCTGTCCGGGATTGATCAAGACGGATTTTTCCGAGGCGCTCTGGCAGGACGAGAAGTTGATGTCGCGGTTCCTGAAGGCGCAGCCCATTGCCCGCATCGGCGAGCCGGATGAAGTCGCCGGCCTCGCCGTCTTCCTGTGTTCCCCAGCCGCGAGCTTCATCACCGGCGGGACTTATGTCGTGGATGGAGGGTACAGCATATGACGGCCGTCATTCCCGCAGGCGTGATTCGCGAGCAGATCAAGGCACAGCAGGCGGCGGGCGCGCAGCAGGATTTCGTGGGCAAGGTGAATGCCTTTGTCGACGAGTGCTGCATTCCACTCGAGTCGGCGTACCTCAAGGGGTCGTTCAAGGCGCTCAAGCCCGAGATCGACCGCGCGCGCGCCGAAGGCAAGCGACGCGGCTTGTGGGCTCCCTGGATCCCCAAGGCGCACGGTGGGTTGGGCCTCTCGCTCACCGAGTACGCCAAGGTCAGCGCCGCGCTGGGCCGATCCCCGCTCGGTCACTACGCGCTCAACTGCCAGGCTCCCGATGTGGGCAACATGGAGTTGCTCATGACGCACGGTACCGATGAGCAGCGCGCGCGATGGCTCGCGCCGCTGGTGGACGGCAGCATCCGCTCCTGCTTCAGCATGACGGAGCCCGAGTTCGCCGGCTCCAACCCGGTCTGGATGGAAACGCGCGCGGTACGCGACGGGGCGGACTACGTCATCACCGGCCACAAGTGGTTCACCTCGGCCGCCGACGGATCGGCGTTCGCGATCGTCATGGCGGTGACCGATCCCGACGGCAAGCCGCACCAGCGCGCCTCGCAGATCATCGTCCCGATGGATGCGGCGGGCGTCACCCTGGTGCGCAACATCCGCATCATGGGCGACGAAGGGGATGACTACGCGAGCCATGCCGAGATGCGCTACGAGCAGGTGCGCGTCCCCATCACCAACCGGCTTGGCGCCGAGGGCGCGGGCTTCACGCTCGCGCAGGAACGGCTCGGGCCCGGCCGCATCCATCACTGCATGCGGTGGATCGGCATTTGCGAGCGTGCGCTCGACCTGATGTGCAAGCATGCCGCAACCCGTCAGCTGTCGCCGGGCGTGGTGCTGGGCAGCAAGCAGGCCGTGCAGCACATGATCGCCGAGTGCCGTGCCGAAATCGACGCGGCGCGATTGCTGGTGCTCGACTGCGCGTCGCAGATCGAAGCCAAGGGCGCGCACGAGGCGCGCACCGCCGTCTCGGCCATCAAGTTCCACACCGCCGGGGTGCTGCAGCGCGTCCTCGACAAGGCGCTGCAGGTGCATGGCGCGCTGGGCATGACCGACGACATTCCGTTGGCCTACTGGTACCGGCACGAGCGCGGTGCGCGCATCTATGACGGCCCGGATGAAGTGCACAAGACGGTCGTCGCGCGCCAAATCCTGCGCGGCTACGGGGTCAAAGTCGAGTAGTTGCAGGGGGACGGAATCGGTGCAGGGAATGCAATGCCACGCATGATCTCAACATCCGGTTGCAGTTCTCCGCGATCCTCTGTGTGCTCTGTGTCTCCCCCCCCGCACCTCTCAGTGCCCTCCGTCCCCCTCCCCACCGCAGCATGACGCCCCCCCCCATCGACACCGCCCGCGCCGTACGCCCCGGCGAAGAGATCGATGCCAAGGCGTTGGCCGCCTGGTGCGCCGTCCACGCCCCCGAAGTCGCCGGCCCGATCACGATCCAGCAATTCCCACGCGGCTTCTCGAACCTCACATATCTGCTGTCGACGGCGAGCCGCGAGTTTGTGCTCCGTCGGCCGCCGCGAGGGGTCAAGAAGGGCTCGGCCCATGACATGGGGCGTGAGTTCCGCATTCTCGCCGCCCTGCACGCTCGCCACGCTCCGGTCCCTCGGCCGGTCGCGCTCGCGGACGATGAGTCGATCATCGGCGCGCCGTTCTACATGATGGAGCGGGTGGCCGGCGTCATTCTCCGCAGTCAGAATCCGCCGGGGCTCGTGCTCGACGAGTCGACGATGCGCGGCCTCTCGCTCGCCTTCGTCGATGCGCTGCGGGCGATTCATGCCACGCCACTCGACGCCGCCGGGATCGCCGACCTCGGCAAGCCCGAGGGATACGTCGAACGGCAGGTGCAGGGCTGGGCGGCACGCTACCAGCGGGCCCGCACCGACGACGTCGCCGACATGGATGCGCTCGCGGCCTGGCTCGACGCGCACCGCCCGACCGAGTCTGGTGCGGCGCTCATTCACAACGACTTCAAGTACGACAATTTCGTGCTCGCGCCCGACGACTTGACGCGCATCGTCGCCGTTCTCGATTGGGAGATGGCAACGCTCGGCGATCCCCTGATGGATCTCGGCACCTCGCTCGGCTACTGGGTCGACCCGACCGATCCCCCCGAACTGCGCGCCATCGGGCTGACCGTCACCGCGCTTCCCGGCAACCTGAGTCGCGCGGAGCTGTGGCAGCGATATCACGATGTGGCTGGTCGCCCCGCGCCGGATCCGGTGTTCTACTATGCGTTCGGTCTGTTCAAGATTGCGGTCATCGTCCAGCAGATCTATGCGCGCTACAAGGCGGGACTCACGGCCGACGAGCGGTTCGCGCAGCTCGGCGCGGCGGTGCAGGGACTCGCCGGGCTCGGACGTCGCGCGATCGAGCTCCAGCGGATCGATCGGCTCGGGTAGCGGCGGCCTCCGCCTCCCCCGCGCCTCCCCCGAATGACCGGGGGCGGGCTGCCCGGCAATCCGCTAAAATTCTGTGATTCCCACGCCTCGCCTGATGTGCAGATGAAGAAGGTCCTGATTGGCGTCCTCGCGATGCCGGTATTGCTCTGGCTCACGGCGATCGTCTTCGTGAAGCTCAAGGAGCGCACGCTGATCTTCCATGCGGAGAAGGCGGTCGGGCCGCTGAAGGAGCCAGCGCCCCCGTTCCAGCCACCGCATGAGCGCGTCTCGTTCGCATCTGCGGATGGTACGCCCTTGGTCGGATGGGTCGTGCCGAGCGCATCGGCGGACTCGAGCGGCGTCTGGGTGCTGGTGTGTCATGGGAACTCGCACAACCTCTCGCAATTCGAGGAGCCCGAGTTCTACAGCTACCTGCGCGCGCTCGGCGTCAACATCCTGACGTTCGACTACCGCGGCTTCGGCGAGAGCGGTGGCGAGCCGAGCGAGGATGGCGCGTACGCCGACACCCGCGCCGCCTATGATCTCGTTGTCAGCCGCTACGGGGTGAACCCGAAGCAGGTGATCATCTACGGACACTCGTTGGGTACTGGCATGGCCGTGCAGCTGGCCAGTTCGGTGGAGGCCGGCGCGCTGGTGTTGCAGGCGCCCTATACGAGCGTGCCTGACATGGGCGCGCGGCGCTACCCGTACCTCCCGATCCACTCGCTGGCGACGTACACCTTCCCGTCGCTCGAGCGCATGGCTCGTGTGACCGAGCCCCTGCTGGTGCTGCATTCACCGGCGGACTCCACCATTCCGGTCGCCATGGGTGAACTGATCCATCGTGCCGCGGCGAGCCCGATCAAGCGGTTCATGCACATCGCGGGTGGCCACAACATCGCCTTCAAGGTCGACAGCGCGCTCTTTTTCCGGGCGTTCCGCGAGATGATCGGCACGGTGCGCGCAGCCTCCTCGACGGTGGCCGGCCCAGCCGACAGCGCAGCCATGCGCGTGCGAGGCACTCGTGGCTGATCCCCGAACGAATGGCGCCACGCCTGCCGCGAAGGGCGCCAAGGCCAAGCCGAAGAAGCCGCCGGTGGACACCAAGCGGGCGTGGCGCGAGGCGCGCGCGCTGTTGTACGCGCACCGTGGTCAACTCTCCATTGGCCTTACGCTGATGTTGATCAGCCGCGTGGCCGGGCTCGTGTTGCCGGCGAGCACCAAGTACCTGATCGACGAGGTCATCAACAAGCAGCGCACGGATCTTCTGCTGCCGTTGGCGCTCGGCGCCGGCGGCGCCACGTTGATCCAGGCGATCAGCAGCTACGCCAACTCGCAAGTCGTGTCGGTGGCGGCGCAGCGCGCCATCATGACGATGCGGCAGCGCGTGCAGGATCACATCCTGCGCCTCCCGGTCAGCTACTTCGACTCGACGAAGAGCGGCGTGGTCGTCGCGCGCGTCATGAATGATGCCGATGGCATCCGGAACCTGGTCGGGACCGGCCTCATCCAGCTGGTGGGCGGTATCCTGACGGCGAGCATTTCGCTCGGCGTGCTGCTGTACCTCAACTGGAAGATGACCATCGGCGCGATCGTCTTCCTGGGCGCCTTCGGTGGTGCGATGGCGGTGGCGTTCAACAAGCTGCGTCCGCTGTTCCGCGAGCGGAACGAGATCACGGCCGACATCACGGGACGCCTCGCGGAGTCGATTGGCGGCGTGCGCTTGCTGAAGATCTACGTGGCCGAGTCGCGCGAGTCGAAGATCTTCGCCGCCGGGGCGGAACGGCTGTTCAAGAACGTGGCCGGCACGATCACGGGCACGAGCGCCATCACGGCCTTTTCGACGGCCATCATCGGCGCCATTGGCGTGTTGATCATGGTCATCGGCGGGCGAGCGATCTTCGCCGGCCAGATGACGCTCGGCGATCTGATCATGTACACCTTCTTCGTCGGACTGCTCGCGGCCCCGGTCGTGAACATCGCCAACATCGGGACGCAGGTGAGCGAGGCATTCGCCGGGCTCGACCGGATACGCGAGATCCTCGACATGCCCACCGAGGACGAGACCGACAAGACGCGCGATCCGATCCCCACGGTGCAGGGACACGTCCGGTTCGAGGATGTGTTCTTCGAGTACGAGAAGGACACGCCGGTACTGAAGGGGATCGCGTTCGACGTGCCGGCGGGTACGACGGTGGCGCTGGTCGGCTCGAGCGGCTCGGGCAAGAGCACCATCATGGGGCTCGTGATGGCGTTCAATCGTCCGCAGCAGGGGCGCATCACCGTGGACGGGCGCGACCTGCAGTCGGTGCGCCTTCGCGAGTATCGCGCGCTCCTGGGCGTCGTGATGCAGGACAACTTCCTCTTCGACGGCACGATCGCCGAGAACATCGGCTTCGCCAAGCCCGGGGCGCCGCGCGAGGAGATCGAGCGCGTGGCGCGCATCGCGCACGTGCAGGAGTTCACCGACCGGTTCGAGCTGGGGCTCGATACGATCGTCGGGGAGCGCGGGGTCAAGCTTTCGGGTGGCCAGCGCCAGCGGGTCGCCATCGCCCGCGCGATCCTCGCCGACCCGCGCGTGTTGCTGCTCGACGAAGCCACGAGTTCGCTCGACTCGGAGAGCGAGGCGATGATCCGGGACGGACTTCGCAAGCTGCGTCAGGGGCGCACGACCTTCGTGATCGCTCACCGCCTCTCCACGATCGAGTCGGCGGACCAGATTCTGGTGGTCGAGAAGGGGGAGATCGCCGAGCGCGGGACGCATGCCCAACTGCTTGCGCTCCACGGTCGCTACAAGCACCTCTATGATCGCCAGCACGGGATCGAGACTGACCAGTTCATCAATCCCGGAGAGGACTTCACGACGCCGGCCGTGGCGACCGATGCGCGCGCCGCGAACCAGAGTGGACGGCCCGGGTAGCGTCGCCGCTCAGCGCGGACGCGGGATGCGCGGTTGCACTACCCCGTGCAGCGTCGCGCGTCGCCCGGCTCAAGCCGCGTCGCCAACTGGCTGCAGACCCCATCTCGTTCGTCCACGACCGCCTGCCACCGCTTCTCAACCAGCTTCTCCTGCTCCAGGAGTCGGGTCGCGGTCATCTCCGCCTTGACCTCGGCGCGGAACCGGTCGGACATCGCGCCCCGCCCGCCACCGTCCTGCGAGAGCGCGGGCAGGCGGTCGCCGCTCGGGTTGCGCGCAAACTCGACCAGCGCCTGATGCGCGTCGCGCCGTTCCTGCGCAAGCCGCTGCACACGCTGGTCGAGCGAATCTCGGCGGACCAGCAGCGCGGCGAGCGTGTCCGCACGGGTGCCGGTCGGGATGCCGTCCAACGGGGCCCGCACAACGATGTGCTCCGGAGCGAGTACCAAGGTTTCTGCGCGTGACGCGCAGGCGGCGCACGCCGCAAGAAGGACGATCTGGGCGCCGAGGCGCGCTCGTGAAGCTGGCATGGCAGGGATTCCTCCTGCTGCACGGTACCCACGGCGTGCGGCGCGCACAACCACCGGTGCTTGCGCCTGCCTCGAGCGGTCATGCACCTTGTGCCCCTCATGCACCCTGGCGAGCGGTCCTCGCCATTTCACGGGAGTTGTCATGCGCTACATGCTGGTCTCGCTCGTCGCCGCCGCCTGCGTAGCCTGCCTGGCGGGTGCTCAGGGCACCGCCGCATCGGCGCCTCGTCCGCTCAAGGTCATGCTGCTCTATGACATGGAGGGGGTGAGCGGCATTCACGAATGGCGCATGACATCGGCGCGACATCCGGAGCAGTATGCCGAGGGGCGGCGGTCGTTGACGGCCGACGTGAACGCCGCGATTGCGGGCCTGAAGGCCGCAGGGGTGAGTGACATTCTCGTGGTGGACGGGCACGGGTCGGGCAACACCGACGGTCCTGATGTCCTCGAGGATCAGCTGCTCGCGCCCGCACGGATGGCCAATCGCGATGCGCCGTTCGACACCTACATGGACAGCTACGATCACTCGGTCGATGCCATCGTGGCCATCGGCATGCATGCCGGGGCGGGGAACCGCGTTGGGTTTCTCTCGCACACGTACACGTTCGAGGATATCGAGTACCGCGTCAACGGGACGCCGTTCAACGAGTCGATGCTGCTGGCGGCGGGGGCGGCGCGACTCCGCATTCCGGTCATCATGGTGAGTGGTGACGACCAGTTGGAGCGTGAACTGAAGCGGATGATGCCATGGGTACGCTACGCCATGACCAAGCGGGCGGTGGATCGGAGCCGCGCGGAACCGCTGGCACGCGAGGAGGCGAGCCGGCGCATCGAGGCCGCGGCGCGCGAGGCCGTCCTCAAGCTCTCCGATGCCCGGATTCCGGAGTGGGGTGGACCGTACCGGTTCCAACTCACCTTTCAGGATGAGTTGCAGGCGCGCAACGCGAGTTACGTGCGCGGGGCCGAACTGGGGTGGTTCCCCACGATGGTCCAGTTCGCGGCCACCGACTTCGAAGAGGGCTACCGGCGGTCGTTGCTGCTGATTCGCATGGCCGGCCCCGTGTCCGCCGCCGATGCGGCCAATGCGGTGATCGAGCGGCAGCCGAACGGCAAGGCACTCGCGGTCGAGACGGTGGACTGGGCGTTCGAGCGCTTCCTGACCGGTCCCACGCCTCCGGCTGCGGTCGGCGCGAGTCCGAAGCGACGCTACTGGGGCGCGCGGTAGGCGCGCCCGCGGCGTCAGGGCGTGACCCGCTCTAGCGCCATGCGCCGCGTGAGGTCTCGCAACGCGCCGATCCGCTGGATCGTGTACGGAATCGTGTCGAGCCCGGTCGTGAACTTCTGGATGTACTGGTAGATGCCGATGATCGAGCCGGCCTGCAGGTTCTCGCTCGAGATGTCGGTCGTCGCCAGCAGCGAGACCGTGACGACGACGAGGGCGAGCAGCTCCATGGCGCCGAAATTCCACGCCTCCAGGTCGGAGACCCGCACCTGCCACTGGCGCAGCTCCGCATAGTGCGCCCGGATCCGCCCCATGTCACTCGAGGAGATGATGTCGACCTGGCGCTCGAGTTCGTCGTTGGTCCCCTGCGCGAGCCGGGCGGTGCGGCGCCCGTACAGGTAGCTCAGCCGGGAGACCGGCACGAGGATGAGCAGGCAGATCAGCACCACGGTCCGATCGTAGAACAGGAGCAGCACCAGCGACCCGACGATGTTGTACATCGCTTCGACCACGTAGTTCGCGTCGAATTCCAGGAAGTCGATGAACTGCCGAGCCAGCTGCGAGTGGGCCGAGAGGCGCGAGACATCCTCGCGGCCAATCTCCCGGTCGAGGAGCTTGGTGACGAAATCCGTGTAGATGGCCGTGAAGGTGCGCGTGTCGTACAGATGGCGCAGCGTGCCGACCACCAGATAGCTCGCGTGGACCACCACCAGCTCGATCAGGCCGGCGTAGTGTCCGTCGAGCAGGCCGTCCACGGCCCGACCGAGAAAGAGGGGACGCAGCAGCGTCCCCAGCATCTCGAGGCCGAAGAGCGTGTACGTGATGACCAGACGGCCGCGATGTTGGGCGAACACCCGCTGGAGCGGGGTGAAGTCGCTCAACCGTTCACCGCGGCCAGCTTTCCCGCACCATGCGGCGTGCCCGCTCGCGCAGGGTGACCGAGTTGTTTGCCGTGCCGCTCACCATGCCCCGGCAGGTGGGCGCGCCGCAGTTGCAGCGGAACGAGGCGCTGGTCTCGCTCAGGAAGTCCGCGAAGTCCAGGGTCAGCTCGACGCCCTTGGGGATATCGCGGCGAGCGGCCACGTCGAGTCCCACAAAGACGGTGTTGGGGTCGCAGGAGTGGTTCTGCGGCGCCCACTCGGACGGATTCGCGTCCCAGAGCACGAACACTTCGTCCGACAACGGATAGGCGTAGTGCTTGAAGCTCTCCAGCTCGTCGGCGGTCCAGCTGCCCTCGACGTGCGACTTGGTCACGACCCGCTGTGCTTTCTCCTCGCCATGGAAGACGATCTCGCCCGCCCGGATGTCGCGCGTGGCGTAGATGCCGTAGCCGGCGATGTCGCTCCCCTGAATCGCGAACGGACGGGTCTTGCGGTGGTGGCGGGCGATGGCTTCGGTCACCACCAATTCGCCAAACCCCTGCTGACCGATGCCGTCGTGCTTGAGGATGTAATCCGCCGAGCCCTCGAGCCCGTCGGCGTAGAAGAGTGAACAGGAGAAGTTCACTTCCAGGAAGAACAGCTCCCCCTGCTCGTTGAGCCGGAAGTCCATGCGGGCGTATCCGACGGCGCTGAAGCCGTTGTACACCGCGGTCGCCGCCCGTTTGAGCCGCTCGGCGAGTTCAGGATCGCGCACCGGCACGTTGGCCTCGGGGTGCAGCTCCGAGGTCTTGTGCGCGTAGGTCTTGAACTGGGGGCCTTCCTCGAAGACAAACTCGACCGGCGTGAAGGCGCGCACCTTGCCGTGCGCCTGCGGATCGGCAATCACGAGCACGGTCAGCTCGCGGCCGTCGATGTACTCCTCGACGAGCAGTTCCGGGTAGTCGGGGAGGGTTGCGGCCACCTTGGCGTCGAGCTCCGCCTTGGTGCGGCACAACGACTGGGTATCGATCCCCAGCGAATCACCCGCGTGCGCCGGCTTGACGAAGAGCGGGAAGGTGAGCCGGTTCGCGGCACGCTCGGCGTCCGCCATCGACGCCACCAGCACGTGGGCGGCGGTGCGCACCCCCGACACGTGCGCGATGTACTTCATCAGGACCTTCTTCGGGTGGTACAGCTCGGCCGTGGGGCCGGTGTACGGGAGCCCGAGCAGGTCCAGCGAGTGGATGACATCGATCGAGGGGATGTCCCACTCGAGGTAGCCGTCCACCAGGTTCACGTAGAGGTCGAATCCCTGCTTCGACAGGTCACGCAGCTGCCGATAGGTGCTGAGCTTGTTGAGCGCGACATGATGCACCTCATGGCCGACGAAGACGCGGCCGAGGTCACGCGGGGGATCGTAGTTCTTGTAGTCGACCGAAGAGGCGGAGTAGTCGGACTGGAGAACGCAGAGCTTCATGAGGCCAAGGTCGGGGCGGCGATCGGTCGGCGCAGGCAGACCTCGATGATGTCCTTCACGATGGCATGGTACGGCGTGCTGGCGAACCGCAGGATGGCGCCGATCGAGGTGTAGTTCTCGTCCTCGGAGAGGCCGCACTGGGCGTTCACCTCGAGCACGTACAGCTCTCCGGTCTTCGCGTCCATGCGCAGGTCAACCCGGCCATAGCCGGTGCCGCCGACCGCCTGATAGGCCGCCCAGCTCACGTCGCACACCTTGGCGCTGAGCGTCTCGGGAACCGCCGCGTACTCCCACAAGTTCTGGCCGCCCGGTACGGGGGCCTCGTCGGCGTGGAACTCCCAGAGCCGGTCGAACGACAGGAACTGCTCGGTGGACGGCAGCGTCGGGTTGAAGACGCGCTCGACGGGCGGGAAGACGATTCCGTTGTCCGACGAGTGTCCGTTGCCTATGATGAACGTGGTGAACTCGCGCCCGGCGATGTAGCGCTCGACGAACAGCCCGCCTTCGACCAACGACCAGCCGTTGACCCCGGCGCGCATCTCGGTGAGCCGCGCATTGAGCTGCGCCCTCGTGGACACGACGTTCTTGCAGCCGATGCCGAGACTGCCGGCCGACACCGCCGGCTTGAGGATCAGCGGGCCTGGAATGCGCTTGAAGATGCCGTTGACCGCCTTCGTGGTCGGCGGGATGACCTCCCACGGCGCGGTTGGCACTCCCGCCCGGTTGAAGGCTTCCTTCATCACGATCTTCGACGTGGTGATGTCGTAGAAGTGCTCGTTGGCGCCCGTGTAGGGCAGGCCGACCTGCTCGAGGTGCCGGATGACGGAGAGGCCCGGCGAGCCGTTGAGCTCGTCCCCATCACAGAGATTGAAGACGACGGGCCGGAACCCGGCCGACTGCGCGGGAATCTCGTCGATCACGCTCCGGAACGAGCGCATCGTGACGAGCGACCAGCGGAACTCGATCCCGAGTTCGCCGAAGGCACGCGCGAACTCCGCGTGGCCCTGGCTGAAATCATTGTAGTACTGGATCGTGGGGTCGTCGGTCTCGATGTAGGGGACCAAGACCCAGACGAGGAGTGGCGCCAAGGGCGCGTCTCGACTCGTGCGTCGTGCAGCGGAACCATTGCGGGCTCTCGTCATGCACCAATCCGCGCGCGGATTGGCGACTGATTGAAGCGCCCCCCGGATGGAGCGTCAATGCGCATCGTGCAATCCTACAACTATTGGTCGGGATTGCAATAGTTGCTAACAAATACGAATGCACGAATCATCGATGACAGATCGCGTGGCGTACGATGGATCGACCTCGATGCGTCGATCTCGCATCACGCGCCGTGTGCGCGGTGCGAGTCGCGGCCCGTCACCGCGCGCCGAGCAATGCCGGATTGCGTCGCCAGACGCTGGCTGCAAGTGCGGTCGCGATGGACACCCACGCGAGGTACGGCACGAACAGGATCCCGGCCGATGGGTGCAGTCGCCAGAAGGCCACCATCGTGCTCGCCACGCCCAGCCAGAGCATGGCCGCCTCGTAGGTCGACCAACGACCGCTGTGTCGGACAAAGAAGAGGTAGGACCAGAGCGCATTCAGCCCGAGCTGCACCACGTAGAGCGTGAGCGCGAGGCGCGCGCCGGAGAAGCCGAAGTCACGCCAGATCGTCCACGCGGCCGTCGCCATGAGGCAGTACAGCACGCTCCATGCCGGGCCGAACGCCCACGCGGGAGGCGCCCATCGGGGCTTGTCGAGCTGGGCGTAGAAGGCGGCCGCCGTACGCGCCGTCACCGCGCCAGAGATGGCGGCGAGGAAGGTGAAGGCGAGCCAACCAGCCAATCCGGTCATGTGAGCCTCCTTGCGGGCGCACTGAAGCGACGCGCGACCTATCCGTGAACCAACGCAACGACCGGGTTCATCTGTACGGTTCCACCAAAGGCCGTCGTTTCGTTGACTCGGAACATCACGGGCGGCGCCGACGCCACGTCCTTGTTCGTCAACACCTCCTGTGCCGCCACCTCCACCAGGTAGTTCCCCGGTGGCAGGTTGGCTTGCAGCGTCAGGTCCACCGCAAAGGGCCCTCGATCACGCAGCTGCACGCCGAGCCCCGAGGCCCCACTCATGAACAGCACGCCCCCCGTCCGCAAGGAGCGGACGCGGATGTACAGCGGCTCGATCCGATTGCTCAACGGCTCGCGCACTTCCCCCTCGATGCGCACACCAAAGGTCGCACCGGACACCACGGGCGCCTCGTCGTGCAGGTGCACGCGCGTGTAGCGCACGGGGCCATGGTCGTGCGCTGCCACCTCGACCCGCTGCTGCTGCACATACGTCGAGATCGCGTCCGCCGCCTCACCCTGCGCCACCACTTCGCCCTGCTTGAGCACGAGCACGTGCGAGCAGAGCTCCGCCACGCGATCGAGCTGATGCGAGACCATGATCACGGGGATCCCGCTCTGCGTCATCTCCCGAATGCGGCCGAAGGCGCGCGTCTGGAACGAGAGGTCGCCCACCGCCAACACCTCGTCGATCACGAGCACATCCGGCTCCAGATGTGCCGCGATCGAGAAGCCCAGCCGCGCGTTCATGCCGCTCGAGTAGCGCTTGACCGGGGTGTCGATGAACTCCGAGATCCCCGAGAACTCCACGATCTGGTCGAACTTGCGCTCCACTTCCTTGGTGCGCATTCCCATGATCGCCCCCTGCAGGAAGACGTTCTCCCGACCGGACAGGTCGCCATGGAAGCCCGCCGAGACCTCGATCAGCGTGCCGACGCGCCCGCTGATCAGCGTCCGTCCCCGCGTTGGCGCGTAGATGCGCGTCAGCAACTTGAGCGCGGTCGACTTGCCCGACCCGTTCGGTCCGATGATACCCATGCACTGCCCAGGCACCACCTCGAACGACAGGTCGCGCACGGCCCAGAAATCGCCCGTCCGCAGCACATCGGCCGGCGGGCCACGGCCGATCATGCTCGCCATCGTCGCCGGAATGAGATCGCGCAGGCTGTCGTGCACCCGGCCCCGACCGAACTTCTTCCACACGCGGTCGAAGACCATGCGTCCGTGCACGCTGCTCATGCCGTCGCCCTCATCCGAACTCGGCGAATCGCTGCTCGGCCCGGTGGAAGATCAGCGCGCTGATCGCCAGAAAGCCGAACGATGCCGCCGCGCTGTACGCCAGCAACCATGGTGTCCAGAAGGCGAAGCCCTGGGGGGCGGCGAGCGGGGTGAGCAGGTTGTGGCCGTTGACGATCGACAGGCGCAATCCTTCGAGGATCGGGGCGACAGGATTGAGCATGAGCAGTCGGCACCCCAACCGTCCGAACTGCGGGGCATCCAGCAACACCGGCGTGGCGAAGATGCCGAAGGTGAGGAAGACCTGCACGATGTACTTCACATCGCGAAAGAACAGGTTCGCGCAGCTCAGGATCAGGGCCATCGCGAGCGCGAAGACCCAGAGCAACCCCAGCAGCAGAGGCACCCACAGCAAGGCCCAACTGAGGTGCACGCCGAGAAAGGGCAGCACCAGCGTCACCAACACGAGGCCGATCGAGGAATCGAAGCTCTGCGCCAGGACGGCGGCCAGCGGGAGGGTTTCGCGCGGAAAGTAGATCTTGGTCACCAACGACATGTTGGCTACGAGACTCGGCGTGCCCATCGTCAGGCAGCCCGAGAAAAAGGCCCACGGCACCGACTTGACCGTCATGCCGGCGACCTGGTCGAGATTCAGCGACCTGCCCGCCGCATGGGCAAGCGCCAAGCGCAGGGTGAGCCCGGCCAGGATGATGCTGACCGGGACGAGGAGCGCCCAGGCGAATCCGAACGCCGCCTGCTTGTAGCGCACGGTGATGTCCCGGCGCACGAGCTGCCGCAGCAGGTCACCGACCCCCAACATGTCGGAGACGATCTCGCGGAAGTCACCCACGACGGTCCGCGTCGGCTCCGGCGGAAGCTCCCGAACCACAGGAGCGCTCGTGCGACCCGCAGTGGTGGGAACCGACTCAGAAGCGGAGGTGGCGGACACGGCGGCGGTCTTCACGGGGAAGGCGTTCAGTTGGTTCGGGGAGGCGTAACGCGCTCATTCACGTGACACCTGACAGGACCCACCGCTGCAGCCCCTCTGCGTGGCCTATGGCGGATGGTCGTGCATCCCGTACGTTAGCACAAACTTAGCGACTTGTCCCCGTTGCAACACGCTCGCGGCAGTCCGGTTGCAAAGGTGGCGCATGGCAGCAGGAGCCAGCGCGGCCACACGGTTCGATCAGCGGCTCCGGACCGCTCGCCCATCGTGCCAGCGTGGCGATCCCGCCCCTCACCTCGACGCATGACGCCTTGGCACCAGCGTTACGACCCGCTCGACTCGGCCCTCGCGTCCACGCTGCTGGCGGCGCTGCCGCTGGTCGTGCTCCTCGGGCTGCTCGCGTCGCACAAGGTGCGGGCCCCCGTCGCGGCGTTGGTCGCGGCCGCCACGGCTGGCCTGGTTGCTGCCCTCGTGTTCGGCATGCCGGTCCGACTCGTGGTGGCCAGCGCCGCCTTCGGTGCGGCATACGGCCTGTTTCCCATCGGGTGGATCGTCCTCAACGTGATCTTCCTGTACCGGTTGACGCTCGAGCGCGGGCACTTCGACCTGGTGCGCCAGAGCATTGCCGGCATCACGGATGACAAGCGCCTGCAGCTGTTGCTCATTGCCTTCGCTTTCGGCGCGTTCTTCGAGGGGGCCGCTGGCTTCGGGACGCCGGTGGCGGTCACCGCCGCGCTGTTGCTCGGCCTTGGCTTTTCGCCGCTTGAGGCATCGGGTCTCTCGCTGATTGCCAACACGGCGCCGGTGGCCTTCGGCGCGCTCGGCACCCCCATCATCGCGCTGCAAGGCGCGACCGGGCTTGAACTCCGCGACCTCTCGGCCATGGTGGGTCGGCAGCTGCCGTTCTTCTCGGTGATCATCCCGTTCTGGCTCGTTGCGGCCTATGCGGGACGGCGTGGTGTGCGCGAGGTGTGGCCAGCGCTCGTCGTCGCGGGCCTGAGCTTCGCCGTTCCGCAGTGGGCCATGGCCACCTTTCACGGACCGTGGCTGGTGGACGTGGTCGCGGCGGTGTGCTGCATCGGCTGCACGGTCGCCTTTCTCCGCGTGTGGCAGCCGCCGCGCGCCGGCGCGTTGCCTGATCGCCCGAGTGGCGCAGCGCGAACACCACGCGCCCCCGGCACCATGCGCGCGTGGCTTCCGTGGGGACTGCTCTCGCTGGTCGTCTTTCTGTGGGGATTGCCGCAGGTCAAGGGCGCGCTCAACGCGGTGAGCGCGCCACGCATCGCGGTGCCGTACCTCGACGGCGCGGTGCTGCGCATGCCGCCGGTCGTCGCCGCCGCCACGGCGGAACCGGCGATCTTCGCGTTCAACTGGCTCACCGCCACGGGGAGTGCCATCCTGATCGCAGCGCTGCTCTCAGCCCCGCTGCTCGGTGTCGGGGCACGCGACGTTGGCCGCATCTACCTCGGGACCCTGCGGGACGTGCGCGCCTCGCTCGTGACCATCGCCGCCATGCTGGCCATCGGATACCTCACCCGCTTTTCCGGCATGGACAGTGTGCTCGGGCTCGCCTTTGCCGCCGCAGGGCCCGCATATCCATTCTTCGGAACGCTGCTCGGCTGGCTGGGGGTCGCCATCACCGGATCGGATACCGCCTCCAACGTGCTCTTCGGTAACCTGCAGGTGGTCACGGCGCGGCAGGTGGGTGTCGATCCCGTCCTCATGGCCGCCGCCAACTCGAGTGGTGGCGTGATGGGCAAGATGATCGACGCGCAGAGCATCGTTGTCGCGAGGACCGCGACGGGCTGGTCCGGGTCGGAGGGAACGATCCTGCGCTTCGTCTTCTGGCACAGCCTCGCGCTCGCGGTTCTGGTGGGCCTCTTCGTTACCGTGCAGTCGCTCTGATCCAGAAGGCGATGCTGCCACGACCACGCTCCGGGAGTCACCGCATGATGCGACACTCATGGTTTGCAGGCTCGCTCCTCGTGCTCCTGGGCGCTCCAGCCCACGCGCAGCGGTCCGACACCGCCGCCACAAAGGCCTGGCTGCTCGCCGCCGATCGGACGTTGGCTGCCGCGGTCGCCGAGCGGGGGATCGAGGCGCTTGTCCACGTGCTCACGCCCGAGGCGGCCGTGCTTATACCGGGCCACCCCGTGCTCTCAGGTTCCGAAGCCGAGGCGCCGCTCGTGGCGCGCTACGGCGGCCGCTCGCGCACGACGTGGCGTGTGGCAGCAGCCGTGGCATCGACCGATCCCATCTTCGGATGCACGATCGGCGTCTCCACGTTCATCAGTGGTGGCGACACGCTGCATCGCGAGCGCGCTGGGGACTATCTCCTCTGCTGGCGCCGCGGGCCTGGAGGGAGCCCACAGCTGATCGGCTTTCAGCGCGATGACGCGCCGCCCGGCGCGCGACCGCCTGCCAGTGACGCTCCAACCCCTGCGATGCCGCATTCGGCGACCGAGCCAGGCGGCGTCCGAGCACTCGCCGACGCGCAGGACGCGGACGCAGCCTTTGCCCGCGCCGGAGGGACGCGCGCGGGACCAGGTGAGGCCTTCGCGCGATGGATCGCGCCCGATGGTCTCTTCCCCGGCGATCTCACCGGCGCACGCGGGCCCGCGCTTGCGCAGGCATCGTTCGCCAAGTGGCCTGCAGGGGCGCAGTTGCTGTGGGAGCCCATGCGCTCAGCTGGGTACGGCTCGGGCGGCCTCGCGTTCACCGTGGGTCATGCCGTGCGTCGCAACGCCGGCACGGAGGCGGACGTCGGACGCTCCAAGTACTTCACCGTGTGGCGACTGGAACCCGATGGACGGTGGCGCTGGATCTTCGACCTCGGTTCGCCGCGCCCGTAGGGCTACTGGTCGCGAGTCACGGCACTCGTTCGAGAGGCAATCCAGTTCAGCAGCATCAGCGTGGGCATGACAGAAGGAAGGATTTCGCGCTGCGTGTCCGACGCAGAGCGGGTACCCTTGCAAATATAAAACATCCGGATAATATACGGGCAATTAGGGAATATTGCCTGTTGTATCCGTGTAAAACATATATGCCTGGTTACATTGCATTCGCGAGCGGCCGGTTGCTGGCTCGCGGCCCCCTCCTCGAGGTCGCGCGCGCTGCCAAGCTCGCCACCGACGCGGGCGCGCCCCGCGTCGTCCAAGTCTTTGACGAGCGCACCAGCCAGCCGCGCGATCTCGATTTGGGCGGCTCGATCGACGATGTGATCGCTCGTCTCCGATTCGACGATGACGCCGAACCAGCGGGCGCAGCGGTCGGCGCTCTGGCCGACGCCGCGTCGGTGGCTGCGGGAGGCCGCGGTGCCGCGGTGCCGCATCGCGCCGGCCCCGGTCGTCCCAAGCTCGGCGTCGTCGCGCGCGAGGTGACGCTCCTCCCGCGCCACTGGGCCTGGCTCAACGACCAGCCTGGCGGCGCCTCGGCCGCACTGCGTCGCCTCGTGGACGAGGCGCGCACCCGCTACGCGGCCCGCGACGAGCTCCGCCGTGCGCGCGACGCGGTGTACCGGTTCCTGCTCGCCACGCTCGGCGACGCGCACGGCTTCGAAGAAGCGATGCGCGCGCTGTACGCCGACGATGAAGATCGCTTCATCGCGGAGAGTGCGCCGTGGCCTCCCGACCTCCGTACCCACGCGCTGCGGTTGTCGCGTGCCGTCTTTCACCCGACGTCTGCCTGACATGCAGGACTTCACGCAGGGCTCCATTCCGAACCACATCATCCGCATGGCGGTGCCGGTCTTCGCCGGGATGATCTTCCAGACGCTCTACTTCCTCGTCGACCTCTTTTTCGTCTCGAGGTTGGGCGATGCCTCGGTGGCGGGGGTGAGCGCGGCCGGCAACCTGCAATTCATCGTCATGGCGCTCACGCAGGTGCTGAGCGTGGGCACCATGGTGCTCATCTCGCATGCGAGCGGGCGCAAGGATCGCGATGATGCCAACCGCGTCTTCCATCAGTCGCTGTTGCTCGCCGTGGCGTGCATGGTGGTCACGCTGGTCGTGGGCTACAGCCTGGCCGGGCGCTTCGCGCGTGGCATCGGGGCCGATCAGGCCACGGCGGACGCCGCCACCGCGTACCTCCATGCGTACCTGCCCGCGCTGGCGCTGCAGTTCGCGCTCGTGACGGTCGCGGCGGCGCTCCGCGGAACCGGGGTGGCCAAGCCCACGATGGTCGTGCAGGTGCTCTCGGTGGTGCTCAACGCGGTGCTTGCCCCGGTGCTGATCGCGGGGTGGGGGACGGGGCATCCGCTGGGTGCGGCCGGTGCCGGCCTCGCGTCGTCCGTCTCGGTGCTGGCGGCCGTGCTGCTGCTGCTCTGGTACTTCACGAAGCTCGAGACCTTCGTGACCTTCGACCGCGCGCAGCTTGTGGTGCACGTGGACACGTGGAAGCGCATTCTCAGGATCGGCCTCCCGGCAGGAGGCGAGTTCGCCCTCATGTTCGTGTACATGGGCGTCATCTACGTCATCATCCGCGATCTCGGCGCCGCCGCGCAGGCGGGGTTCGGCATCGGCTCGCGCGTGATGCAGTCGCTGTTCATTCCCGCCATGGCCATCGCCTTCGCGGCGAGTCCGATCGCCGGACAGAACATCGGGGCAGGGAAGCTGCACCGCGCGCGCGAGACGTTCATGACCGGCGTGGCGATGGAGACGGTCTGCATGCTCATCCTCACCGGCGTCGCGCAGTGGCTCGGCGGATCGCTCGTGGGCGTGTTCACGACGGAGCCGGCCGTCGTTGCCGTGGCGACGACCTTCCTCGGGATCATCTCGGTCAACTTCGCGGCACAGGGGGTGATCTTCACCTCCTCGGGCATGTTCCAGGCGCTCGGCAACACCGTGCCCGCGATGATCTCCAGCGGCACGCGGGTGCTCACCTTTGCCGGACCCGGATGGTGGCTGTCGCGTCAGCCGGGGTTCGAGCTCAAGCAGCTGTGGTACCTGAGCGTGGCGACGGTGACGCTGCAGGCGGTGGTGAGCGTGGCGCTGCTGGCGCGCGAGTGGAAAAAGCGTCAGGCGGCGGGCGCGAGTGTGTCGGCGCGCGGCATGACGGAGGTCGAATCGGTCACGGCGTGATGCACGTCGCGAGTGCGCTCATCCACCAAGGTGGGTGAGCGCACTCGCCACGCCGCGCAGCACCCGCACGAGGAGCCGTGCGGGGCCGTGTCCTGTCCGTGCTACGCTGCCTCGAAGATCCCCGCCGCACCCATCCCGCCGCCAATGCACATCGTCACCATCCCGTAGCCGCCACCGCTGCGGCCGAGCTGATGCACGAGCTGCGTGGTGAGCTTCGCGCCGGTCGCGCCCAACGGGTGACCCAACGCGATCGCACCGCCGTTCAGGTTCACGCGGCTCATGTCCATCTCGAGCGTGCGTGCCACGGCCAGCGCCTGCGCCGCGAACGCCTCGTTGAACTCGATCACCTTGATGTCGTTCAACGCGAGACCGGCACGCTTGAGCGCCTTCGGTACCGCCTTGATCGGCCCCACACCCATGATGTCCGGGTCGACGCCTGCCACGGCGAACGTCACGAACCGCGCCAGGGGGGTGAGGCCCAGCGCCTGTGCGCGCTCGCCGCTCATGACCAGCACCGCAGCCGCACCATCGGAAAAGGGCGATGCATTGCCGGCCGTGACGGTGCCCTTGACCTTGAACGCAGGCGGCAACTTGGCGAGGCGTTCCACACTTGAGTCGGCGCGCACCAGCTCGTCGGTGCTGAAGGCGCCCTTCTTCACGACCTTCCTGGTGCCTTCCCACGTCACCGACTCGACCTCGATCGGCACCAGTTCCGGCGTGAAGACGCCGCTGGCGAGTGCTGCGGCCGCCTTGCGATGCGAGTCCACCGAGAACGCATCCGCGTCCTCGCGCGAGATCTTCCACCGCTCGGCGACGTTCTCCGCCGTGAACCCCATGCCGATGTAGGTCTCGGTCAGCTCGGGGTGCAACCGCGGATGATAGCCGGTCATCGGCACGAGACTCATCATCTCGCACCCGCCGGCCAGCACCACGTCGGCCGTGTTCGCGATGATCGCCTGCGCGGCCATCGCCACGGTCTGCAGACCGCTCGAGCAGAACCGGTTGACCGTCGCCGCCGGCACATCGGTCGGAAAGCCGGCGCGAAGCACGGCGGTCCGGGCAAAGTTGAGTCCCTGCCCACCCTCGGGGTTCGCGCACCCCCACAGCACGTCATCCAGTTCGGCGGTGTCGAGCCCGACACGCTCGACCGCCGCCTTCATCACGGCCGCCGACAGGTCCGTCGGCGTGACGTTGGCCAACGAGCCGTCCTTCTTGCCGCGGCCCACGGCGGAGCGCACGGCGCTCACGATCACTGCTTCACGCATGCTCATGGTCAGTTCCTCAGGGGCTTGCCGGTCTCGAGCATGTGCTTGATGCGCGCCTGCGTTTCCTTGGTGCCGAGCAAGCTCAGCGTGCCTTCGCGCTCAAGATCGAGGATATCCCACTCGGACACGTCGCGGGCGGGGCCATCGCCGCCGCTCAACACGTACGCGATCCGGTCACCAATGACGATGTCGTGCGCGCTGGCCATGCCGCCTTCCTTGAACGACCAGAGCGCGTACTTGAGGTTGCCGTACGCTTCGGCGCCCAGGGCGCGAATCGTGCGGCGTGGCGGCGCGACGTAGTCAGGCGCCAGGTCCAGCACGCGCTGCTTCGCGTCGGACAAGAGCAGGTCGCGGTTCATGCTGATCCGGTCGCCCGGGCGCAGGAAGCCGAACTTCTGCGCCTCGAGTGCGCTCGTGCTGGTCTGCGCCATCGTGATCAGCTTGAAGGCGCGGGTGATCGCCTCGAACGGATCGGCGTTGTCGTAGCGCGCCAGTTCCTCGGTGAAGCGGAAGAGCAACTCCTTGGTGCCACCGCCACTTGGCAGAATGCCGACGCCGACTTCCACGAGGCCCATGTACAGCTCGGCGTTCGCCTGCACCCGATCGCAGTGCATGGAGAACTCGCACCCGCCGCCCAGCGTGAGGCCGTGCGGTGCCGCCACCACCGGCACCGGCGACTCGCGCAGCCGCATGGCGGTTTCCTGGAAGACCCGCGCGCCCACTTCGAGCTCCTTCCACTTGCCTTCCATGATCAGCTGCCCGACTCCGGCAAGGTTGGCCCCGGCGGTGAAGGTGCGCTTGTCATCGTTCCCGAGCACGAGGCCCGTATAGCCCGCTTCCACCCGGTCGAGTGCACTGTGAATCGCCCGCAGCACCCCTTCGCCCAAGGTGTTCATCTTGCTGCGGAATTCGAGGCAGAGCACGCCGTCGCCCAGATCGATGAGGGCGGCGTCCTGCGTCGCTTCCACCACCTTGCCCGTGCGCTTGAGCGAGTCGAGCACGAAGGCGCCGGCGATGGCGGGATAGTTGAGGTAGCCGCCATCATTGCCGAGGTAGCCTTCCGAGCCGCCCGCCGGCTTGTAGAACGAGCCGATGACCGTAGTGAGCATGGCCGGCTCGTCCTGCTGGCGCTGCGCACACTGGTAGCGGAGCCAGTCGGCACCGAGCATGTCCATGATGCGGTACGGGCCCACGTCCCAGCCGTAGCCCCACTCGAGCGCGCGGTCGACGGCCACCAGGTCGTGCGCGAGCTCGGGGGTCTTGGCGAGTGTGTAGAGCGCCGTTTCAGCCAGCAGGTCGCGCAGGAAGTCGAAGTGCGCGCCCGGCAGTTCCTTGATCCTGGCGATCCGGTCGGGAAGCGGGAGCTTCATGAGCATGCCCAACTCGGGCGACTCGACCTTCTGCTGCGGGCCGTACGCGCCGGTCTTCCAATCGAAGGTCTCGATCGTCGGCTTGCCGCCCTTCGCCGCAGTCTTCTTGTAGAAGCCGCCCCCCGCCTTGTCGCCGAGCGCGCCCGCCTTGACCAGGCCGGTCACCCAGTCGGGAATGCTGAAGTTCTCACCGGTCTGTTGGCTGAGTCCGGCGGCGACGTGCGTCAGGATGTCGAGCCCGGAGAGATCACCCGTCCGGAAGACGGCGGTCTTGGGGCGACCGAGCAAGGGGCCGGTGAGCGCGTCGACTTCGTCGATGCTCAGGCCATGCTGTTGCATCAGTCGCAGCGCGGTCACCATGCCGAACATGCCCAGCCGGTTGGCGATGAAGCCGGGTTGGTCCTTGCAGATCACCACCCCCTTTCCGAATGCGCGCTCCGCCATGATGCGCGTCCAGCGCAGCACCTCGGGTGCGGTGTCGGGAGTCGGGATGATCTCCAGCAGGTGCATGTAGCGCACCGGATTGAAGAAGTGCGTGCCGACGAAACGACGCTTGAAGTCGTCGGAGCGTCCCTTGGTGAGCACGCTCATCGGGATGCCGCTCGTGTTCGACGCGATGATGGCCGTCGGCTTGGCGAGCGTCTCGAGCTTCTCGAACAACGCCTGCTTCGGCCCGGGAAGCTCGATGATGGCCTCGACGATGAAGTCGCAGTCGGCGAGGAGGCCCAAGTCGTCTTCGGTGTTGCCCGTGCGCACGAGACTCGCCCGCGCGGGATCCATGAAGGCGGCGGGCTTGGCCTTGATGGCCTTCGCGAGGCCGTCGCGCGCCGGCTTGCCGCGATCCTCCGCGCCCGGTATGTCGAGGAGTACCACCGGCATGCCGGCGCTCGCGGCGAGGGCGGCAATGCCGCTGCCCATCGCACCCGCGCCCACAACGCCAATCTTTGCAATCCGCATCTGCGGGACCCTGCTTGAAGTTGAGGGTTCAACGTTGGCGACGGCCTCAGGCCCGGTGTAGGCGCTCGGCCTGATTTCCGCCAACGGAGGGGAATGTCGCGAGCGGGGACGAGACGCGCAAACCGTCACACGCGACGCCTTGTCCGCTCGCGCGCAGCCGTTTCGATTCCACCCCGTGACAGACTCCGAACGCTGGCTGCCGGCCCGCACGGCGTGGACCATGGTGGCGATCCTGACGCTCGCCAATGCGTCGGCGTTCGTCGATCGGTTCGTGCTCGCCTTTCTCGTGACGCCGATCAAGGCCGATCTGGGACTCACCGACAGCCAGGTCGGGGCGATGTTGGGGCTGCCGTTCGCCCTCTTCTACGCGCTCGCGGCCATTCCCATCGGCTGGCTCGCAGACACCAGGAGTCGGCGGCTCGTCGTGAGTCTCTCGGTTGCGGCATGGAGCCTGTTCACGATCGGCTGCGGCCTGGTGCGGTCGTACTCCGGGCTCTTTGCGATGCGCATCGGTGTGGCGGTGGGGGAGGCCGGGCTCACGCCGCCCGCCCTGTCGCTCATGAGCGACGCCTTTCCTCCCGCACGACTGGCGACGGCGCTGTCGGTCTTCTCGGTGGGCATCTTTCTCGGTGCCGGGGTGGCCAACATCGTGGGAGGCAGTCTGGTCGCTGCGGTCGCGGGTCGCGCCGAGTGGGTGCTGCCGCTTGTGGGGGCCGTGAAGCCGTGGCAGGCCATCTTCGTCGCGGTCGGACTGCCCGGGATGCTGATCGCAGCCGTCGCCGCCTTCATGCCGGAGCCCCCTCGTCGTCCTGAGCGCAGCGAAGGACCTGCTTCTGCTCTCGCGCCCACACTCGCCTCCCCCCCCGCCACCGACCCGTCGACCCGACCCTCACTCGCGTCGTTCCTCGGCACACACTGGGTCCTCCTGTGCACCTTCGCCCTCGCGGTCTCCTGCTTCTCCACGGTGAATAACGGCATCGCCGGTTGGCTGCCGACCTTCTTCCAGCGCGTACACGGCTGGACAGCGCAGCAGTCCGGGCTGGTGGCGGGAACCTTCACCGCGACCATCGGCGTGTCGGGAGCGCTGTTCGCCGGGCGCTGGGCCGACCGGATGCGCGTACGTGGCAAGCTCGACGCCGACCTGATCGTCTTTCTCGCGGGCTCGATTGGCATGGGCCTCGCCGCCGTCGTCTTTCCGCTGATGGCCACGGGCTTCGGCTCCGCCGCAGTGCTGGCGGTGGTGAACTTCCCGGCCGCATTCCCATTCGGCGTCAGCTTCGCGGCCATCGCCGTCGTCACCCCGCCACACCTGCGCGCGCAGGTGGCCGCACTCTTCCTGCTGGTCACAAATCTGCTCGGATTGGCCGTCGGGCCGTGGTTGGTGGGGTATCTCACCGACCGCGTCTTCCACGACGAACTGGCCATTGGCAAGGCGCTCTCGCTGCTGGCGGGCGCTGGGCACCTGGGTGCGACCGGTTGCATGCTCGCGGCGCGCACCCGCTTTCGGAAGGCGGCGGCAGTATCTTGGAACTGAGATAGTTGCCCGGGTGTTCCAGCTGGCGTGGCTATCCCTGATCCATCGCTCCCGCTCGCGCCCCCAGCCTGAGGTCATTCATGCTCGCGTTCCTGTCCGCTCTGCTGCTCCTGCCCTCGACGCAGGCCCCTATCGCCACCGTCGTCGACAAGGCCCACAGTGAGATCAACTTCGTGGCCGAAGCGCGCTTCCTGTCGGCGCACGGCTTCTTCAACACGTGGGACGCCGAGGTCCAGCTCGATCGGGAGAACATGACGGCGTCCACGATCAAGATCACGATCGACACGAAGAGCATCACGACCCGCAACGATCGTCGCGACAATCACCTGCGCAGCAACGACTTCTTCGCGGTGGACTCGTTCCCGTCGATCGTGTTCGTGTCGAAGAAGATCACGGCCGACGGCGACAAGTCCTGGAAGATCACCGGCGACCTCACGGTCCGCGGCAAGACGCGCGAGGTGACGGTGCCGGTCAAGGAAGTCTTCTGGGACAACGGGCAGGCTGGAGCGACGGGGCCGCAGGCGGCAGGCCGTGGGCGCTGGAAGGGGGCCTTCAGCATCAAGCGCAAGGAGTACAACATCAACTACGACTCGCGCATGAACCCGATCGCGGATGACATCGAGATCCAGTTCAACTTCTCGCTGACCGAGAAGAAGTAGGTCACAGCCGGTCGTGAGACTGAGCGGCCCTGCCACGCGCGTTGCGTGGCAGGGCCGTGTGGTTTCGGGGGGGGAGAGAAAAGCAGGTCCTTCGCTGCGCTCAGGACGACAAGCAGGTCCTTCGCTGCGCTCAGGACGACGACGGGGGGGTGGGAAGCGGAAGCGCCTCGCGCTCCAGGTTGGTGACGCCCGCCGAGACCACGAATGCCATCACGGCCGCCGGATCGGCGTCGATGGGCTCCACATTCGAACGCGCGATGATCAACGTGATCCCCGCGAACGCATACGCCTGCGGGATGTACACCGCGACGTGACCCGGCAGGTGGAGCGCCTCGAGGGAGTCCTGCGTGATGAACCCCAGGGCCCGCGCGCCGTCCGGCACCAGCGTCACGAGCGCGGGCCGGTTGAACCGCCGCTTTTCGCCGACGAACGCGTTGAGCATGTCCTTCGTCGAGCTGTATACGATGCGCACGAACGGCACGCGGTCGAGCAACCCGTCGAACCAACCGATCAGCTGGCTCGTGATCAGGTTGGCCGCGAGGAAGCCGAACAGCGTGATGAAGGCGAACGTGAGCACGGCGCCGGCGCCGGGCCATGGCAGGTTGAGCCAGCCATCGATGACCTGAAAGGCGCGCACCACCACCCAGCCGGTGATGGCGACCGGTGCCAGCAGGACCAGGCCCCGGAGGAAGTGCTTGAGCAGTGGGCGCATGCTGCGACCCGGCGATGTGCGGGGCTAGTTCTTGCGAATGCGCTTGACGTTCGCGCCGAAGAGCTCTTCGGGATGCCCGCACCGTTCGCAGTCGCGATAGACGTCGACCAGGGTCCAGCCGGCGGGGGTCGGGGCCGTCGTGCACACCTCGATCGTCGAACCCGAGGCGCGGCCCTCGATCTGCTCGATCGCCCAGACATTGTACAGCTTGATGGCGGCGGGGTTCGCGCCGTCGCACTGGTTGCTGTCGCGCAGGTCATCCACGAGCGCCCACCCGGCCGGGATCTTGCCGCCGCGGCAGATGATCTGCCGCTTCCCCTTGGGATCCATCCCCGCCTTCGAGGTTCCCGTCACCGTGGTCGGCTTCTGCTGCGCGAGTGTCGCGCGCGCCGGAACGACCAGCGCGGCGGTGGCGGTCACGACGACGACGGAAAGATGGCGAGCAGAAACGGCGAAGCGGCGGCTCATCGGCATGTCGGGCTCCAGGCGGGAAGGGCGAGGCGGCGCGCGCGTGGACGCGGACGCTGACGGAGAGCATCGTACAGCGGTCGCCAGCCCAAGGCAAACCGTTACCGGCGCCAACTGTTTGATTCGCGGGTTGTGGGCCCTAGTTTCCGTGCAATGACCAGCCCCGAAACACTCACGCCGCCGGCGGCCG